>NZ_CP053344.1:628273-942409 GCF_013113715.1 Herbiconiux sp. SALV-R1 | reverse complement strand
GGGTCTCCCTGAAGCGCGGATCGTGCCGCGCATCCGGAACCTCGAACAGACCCTCGCCGTGCACCGTGTACTCGCAGAACGCGGTGCCGTACGGGTAGCGCGGCGCGGGCCCCGGCTCGGGCTGCGGCGACTTCACCACGAGCGAGTCGCGGTCGACCATGTTGAGGTACGACATCGGCGCCTGCAGCAGCTCCTGCGCGAGCCGGGTGATGCGGTCGAACCGCTCCTCCGGCGGCGTGCCGAGCACCCCCACCGCGGCCACCGCCTCAAGTCGCGCGTCTTCCTCAGGGGTGTCGAACCAGGCATCCTCCGTCGCGCCGCTCATGACTCGATCGTAGAACCGCCGCCGTCAGCACGCACGAGTCGGCAGCCGGTATTCTGGGGACATCACCAGTAGGCACCTCTTCACCTGACACGGTGCCGTCCATATCGCCGGGAGGCCGAATCATGTCCGCACGCATGCCCGAGAAACCCGCTCTCGAAGGCCTCGAGTCGAAGTGGGACGCCGCCTGGTCGGAGCGCGGCACCTACCTGTTCGACCGCGCGGCTGCCGCCGAGCACGGCCGCAGCTGCGTGTACTCCATCGACACCCCGCCACCCACCGCCTCGGGCTCGCTGCACATCGGCCACGTGTTCTCCTACACGCACACCGACGTCATCGCGCGCTTCCAGCGCATGAGCGGCAAGAAGGTGTTCTACCCCATCGGGTGGGACGACAACGGCCTGCCCACCGAGCGCCGCGTGCAGAACTACTACGGCGTGCGCTGCGACCCGTCGCTGCCCTACGACCCCGACTTCACCCCGCCGTTCGAGGGCGGCGACAACAAGTCGTCGAAGGCCGCCGACCAGGTGCCGATCTCGCGGCGCAACTTCATCGAGCTGTGCGAGATCCTCACCGTGGAGGACGAGAAGCAGTTCGAGTCGCTCTGGCGCGACCTCGGTCTCTCGGTCGACTGGACCCAGACCTACCGCACCATTTCGCGCGAGGCCCAGGCCGCATCCCAGCTGGCCTTCCTCCGAAACGTCGAGCGCGGCGAGGCCTACCAGGCCATGGCACCGACCCTCTGGGACGTGACCTTCCGCACCGCCGTCGCCCAGGCCGAGCTCGAAGACAAGGAGCAGCCGGGCGCCTACCACCGCCTCGCCTTCCACCGCGTCGGCGAGAACGGCGCCGCGGGCGACGACGTCTTCATCGAGACGACCCGGCCGGAACTCCTCCCCGCCTGTGTGGCCCTCGTCGCGCATCCGGATGACGAGCGCTACAAGCCGCTGTTCGGCACCACCGTCACCACCCCCGTGTTCGGCGTGGAGGTGCCCGTCGTGGCCCACCACCTCGCGCAGGCCGACAAGGGCTCGGGCATCGCCATGATCTGCACCTTCGGCGACCTCACCGACGTCATCTGGTGGCGCGACCTCGACCTGCCGAACCGCGCCATCATCGGCTTCGACGGGCGCGTGGTGAGCGAGGCTCCGTCTGCCATCGAATCGGATGCGGGGCGGGCTGCCTACGCACAGCTGGCCGGCAAGACCGTGTTCTCGGCCAAGCAGGCCGTGGTGGAGCTCCTCCGCGAGTCGGGCGAGCTCATCGGCGACCCCAAGCCCATCACCCACCCGGTGAAGTTCTTCGAGAAGGGCGACCGCCCGCTCGAGATCGTGTCGACCCGCCAGTGGTACATCTCGAACGGCGCCCGCGACGAACAGCTGCGCTCGCGCCTCATCGAGCTCGGCAAGGAGCTCGACTGGCACCCCGACTTCATGCGCGTGCGCTACGAGAACTGGGTGGGCGGCCTCACCGGTGACTGGCTCATCTCGCGCCAGCGCTTCTTCGGCGTGCCGCTGCCCGTCTGGTACCCGCTCGACGCCGACGGCAACCCCGAGTTCGACCGGCCCATCCTGCCGGCCCCCGAGTCGCTCCCCGTCGACCCGTCGTCGGATGCGGCGCCCGGCTACAGCGAAGACCAGCGGGGTGTTCCCGGCGGCTTCCAGGGCGAGGTCGACGTGATGGACACCTGGGCGACCTCCTCGCTCACCCCGCAGCTCGCGGGCGGCTGGGAGCGCGACGAGGAGCTGTGGAACTCCGTGTTCCCCTTCGACCTGCGCCCGCAGGGGCAGGACATCATCCGCACCTGGCTGTTCTCCACGATGCTGCGCTCGGCTCTCGAGACCGGTGAGAAGCCGTGGGCGAACGCTGCCCTCTCGGGCTTCATCGTCGACCCCGACCGCAAGAAGATGTCGAAGTCGAAGGGCAACGTGGTGACGCCCGCCGACATCCTCGCCGCCCACGGTTCGGACGCGGTGCGCTACTGGGCCGCATCCTCGCGGCTCGGCACCGACGCGGCCTTCGACGAGAAGAACCCGACCCAGATCAAGATCGGGCGGCGTCTCGCCATCAAGATCCTGAACGCGGCGAAGTTCGTCTACGGCTTCGAGCTGCCCGAGGGTTCGCACGCCGTGAGCAACCCGCTCGACAAGGGCATGCTCGCCGAGCTCGACCAGGTGGTCGCCTCCGCCACCACCGACCTGCGCGCCTACGACCACGCTCGGGCACTCGAGACGGTGGAGCGCTTCTTCTGGACCTTCTGCGACGACTACCTCGAGCTGGTGAAGGAGCGCGCCTACCGTGCCGAGGGAGCGCTCGAGGAGCGCGCCTCCGCGGTCATCGCCCTGCGCACCGCCCTCGAGACGCTGCTGCGCCTGTTCGCCCCCTACCTGCCCTTCGCCACGGAGGAGGTCTGGTCGTGGACCCACGACGACTCCGTGCACACGGCAGCCTGGCCGACGGATGCGTGGCCCGCGCTCATGACGGAAGGCGCCGACGCGCGCGTGCTCGCGCTGGCCAGCCGCGCTCTCGTCGCCATCCGTCGCACCAAGACCGAGGCGAAGGTCTCGCAGCGCGTGCCCGTGGCCTCGGCCACCATCTCGGGGCCCGCCGAGGAGATCGAGCTGCTCGAGCTCGTGGCCGGCGACCTCAAGGCCGTGGGGCGCATCGCCGAGCTCGGCTTCGCCTCCGCGGAGGAGCTCTCGGTGAGCGATATAGTTCTAGCGCCCGAGGAGCAGCCGGAGGCCGCACGATGAACCAGGAGGCGACGATGCCCATCGAGGTGCGACCCGTGGGAACGGGAGAGTTCTTCCCGTGGCACGCCGTCTACACGGGGTACGGGGAGTTCTACGAGACTCCCCTGCACGACGAGAAGGCCGTGCTGGTGTGGAGCTGGATCATCGACCCGTCGAACGAGCTCGAGTGCCTCGTGGCGGTCGAACCCGGCGACGACGGCGGCGAGATCGTGGGGCTCGCGCACTTCCGCGAGTTCGCCCGGCCGCTCGAGGGCAACCGGGGCATCTACCTCGACGACCTGTTCGTGCTGCCTGAGAAGCGCACGAGTGGGGTCGGCCGCGCCCTCATCGAGGGCGTCTACGCCGTGGGGCGCGAGCGCGGCATCGCCGTGGTCACCTGGATCACCGCGAAAGACAACGACACCGCCCGCAAGCTCTACGACCAGGTCGCCGAGAAGACCAAGTGGGTCACCTACGAGAAGGCCCTCTGATGATCCAGCTCGGCACCCGGTGGCTGGTCGGCGACGAGCCGCCGTCGCGGCTCCCCCAGCCCGTGATCGACGCGGTCTACGAGGTCGAGGGCGAGCTCGCCGAGCAGGGCGTCGACGCCTCCGAGTGGAGCTGGACGCTCACCTGGCTCGAGGGCAAGCCCGTGGTCGAGCTCGACGACGAGACCACCGTCGAGTACGACCCCGAGACCGACTCGGCGATCGTCACCGCGCCCGAAGGCTGAAGCCCGCGCCCGCTCAGAACCCTTCGGGCAGCCGGGGCGTGTACGGCGCCTCGAGCGCGGCGAGTTCGTCCGCCGAGAGCGTGACGTCGAGCGAAGCCACCGCGTCGTCGAGGTGCTGCGGCTTCGTGGCCCCCACGATCGGAGCGGTCACCGCCTCCTGCTGACGCACCCACGCCAGCGCGACCTGCGCGCGCGAGACGCCCCGCGCATCCGCCACCTGAGCCACGGCATCGACGATGGCGCGGTCGGCCGCCTCGGCCTGCCCGTACATCGACTTCGTCACCGCATCGGTGCCCTCGCGCGCCGTGTCGGTGCCCCAGGGCCGGGTGAGCCGCCCGCGCGCGAGCGGGCTCCACGGCAACACACCCACGCCCTGGTCGAGCGTGAGCTTGTGCATCTCACGCTCCTCCTCGCGCTGCAGCAGGTTGTACTGGTCTTGCATCGAGACGAACCGCGTCCATCCGTTCGTCTCGGCCACGTGCTGCGCCTTCTGGAACTGCCACGCCCACATCGAGCTCGCGCCGATGTAGCGCGCCTTGCCCGACTTCACCACATCGTGCAGCGCCTCCATCGTCTCCTCGATGGGGGTCTCGTCGTCCCAACGGTGGATCTGGTAGAGGTCGACGTAGTCGGTGCCGAGGCGGCGCAGGCTCTGGTCGATGGCGTCGAGGATGTGCACGCGCGACAGCCCCTGGTTGTTGGCCCCCGCACCGGTGCGGAAGAACACCTTCGTCGCGATCTCGATCTCGTCGCGCTTCGCGAGCTCGGCGAGCATCCGGCCCGTGATCTCCTCGCTGGTGCCGTCGGAGTACATGTCGGCGGTGTCGAAGGTGGTGATGCCCGACTCGATCGCCTTCACGAAGAAGGGGCGCGCCTGGTCTTCGGGGAGGGTCCACTCGTGCGGGCCGCGGTGCGGCTCGCCGTAGCTCATGCAGCCGAGCACGATGCTCGACACTTTCAGGCCGGAGCGGCCGAGGCGAACGTGGTCCATGGTCATCCTTTCGGGTCGACGGTGGCGGGCGCGGCGGTGCGCCGCCGGGGGAAGGCTGTCCAGAGCATGATCACACCGCCCACCAGGAGGCCCCAGAACGCCGAGCCGATGCTCGCGATGGTCACTCCGGATGCGGTGACGAGGAAGGTGGCGATGGCCGGGATGCGGTGGGCCGGCACCTCGATGGCGCTCGACACGGCCGTCACCAGCGCGCCGAGGAGGGCCAGCCCGGCGACGGCGGTGATGAGCACCGGGGGTGCCGCCGAGATGAGGGCGGTGGCGACGCCGGCGGAGAGCCCGAAGACCACGAAGCCGATGCCGGAGGTGACGGTGGCGATCCAGCGCTTCGAGCGGTCGGGGTGCGAGTCGGGGCCCGCCATGATGGCCGCGGTGATGGCGGCGAGGTTCACGGCGTGGCCACCGAAGAAGGAACCGGCCATGGTGCCGATGCCGGAGGCGAGCAGGGCCGGGCGCGGCGGCACGGTGTAACCGAAGGTCGACATGACGGCGAAGCCCGGCACGTTCTGGCCTGCCATGGTGACGATGAACAGGGGCAGGCCGAGGCTCACGATGACGAGCGGGTCGAACACGGGGGCGACGAAGGTCACCTGGGGTGCCAGGCTCGCATCGTTCAGCCAGCCGCTGCCCGCCGAGACGCCGATGCCGATCGCGGCGACGACCATGGCGGCCGGCACCGCCCAGCGGGGCGCGAAGCGGAACAGCACGAGCCAGGTGACGATCACCGGCAGTGCCAGCAGGGGTATCTCGACGGCGGCGGTGATGGGTGCGAGGCAGATGGGGAAGAGGATGCCCGCGAGCATCGCGCTCGCCAGCGGGCGCGGGATGCTCGTGATGGCGCGCCCGAGGGCGGGCCACAGGCCGCAGAGCACGATGAGCGCTCCGCAGACGAGGAACGCGCCGGTGGCGGCCCTGAAGTCGTTCGTGGTGGCGGAGGCGGCGACCAGGAGGGCGGCACCGGGTGTCGACCAGGCGAACGAGATGGGCATGCGGAAGGTGGCGGCGAGGATGATGCAGCACAGTCCGCTGACGACGCAGACGACGAGAAGTCCGCTCGCCGCTTCGGCGTCGGTGGCGCCGACGGCGTGGAGACCCGCGACAACGAGCACGAACGAGCTCGCGAAGCCGGTGATGGCCGCGACGATGCCGGCGGAGATGGGCTGGATGATGGGTGCCTCCGGTGGGCCGGGCGGTGTCGGCCGCCGCTCGGTTCACGCCGGCCCTGGAGCCGGCGGGAGCCCGCTGGGGTGGCGGACTGACGGGAGGGCTAGGCCGACTTCTCTTCGCGGCGCGCGGGGCGCGGCACGATGGTGGGGGCGGCGTTCTCGAGCACGGCCTCGCGGGTGACGATGACGCGGCCCACCTCGTCGGTGGAGGGGACCTCGAACATGATCGGGCCGAGCACCTCCTCCATGATGGCGCGGAGGCCGCGGGCGCCGGTCTGGCGCAGCACGGCGAGGTCGGCGATGGCCTCGAGCGCGTCGCGGTCGAAGTCGAGCTCCACCCCGTCGAGCTCGAACATGCGCTGGTACTGGCGCACCAGGGCGTTGCGCGGCTCGGTGAGGATCTGCATGAGAGCCTCCTGGTCGAGCGGCGTGACCGTGGTGACGACGGGGAGGCGGCCGATGAACTCGGGGATGAGACCGAACTTGTGGAGGTCTTCGGGGAGCACCTCGCCGAACAGGTTCGCGTCGGCTTTCTTGCTGTAGAGCGGCGAGTTGAAGCCGATGCCGCGCTTGCCGGCGCGCTGCGAGATGATCTCTTCGAGACCGGCGAAAGCGCCCGCGACGATGAACAGCACGTTCGTCGTGTCGATCTGGATGAACTCCTGGTGCGGGTGCTTGCGGCCGCCCTGCGGGGGAACACTCGCCACCGTGCCCTCGAGGATCTTCAGCAGCGCCTGCTGCACGCCCTCCCCCGACACGTCGCGGGTGATGGAGGGGTTCTCGGCCTTCCGGGCGATCTTGTCGACCTCGTCGATGTAGATGATGCCGGTCTCGGCGCGCTTGACATCGTAGTCGGCGGCCTGGATGAGCTTCAGCAGGATGTTCTCGACGTCTTCGCCGACGTAGCCCGCCTCGGTGAGGGCGGTGGCGTCGGCCACCGCGAACGGCACGTTGAGGCGCTTCGCCAGGGTCTGCGCGAGGTAGGTCTTGCCGCAGCCGGTGGGGCCGATGAGCAGGATGTTGCTCTTCGCGATCTCGACCTCGTTCGCCTGGGCCTCGGCCGAGACGATGGCGTTGCGGGCGCGGGTGCGCTTGTAGTGGTTGTAGACGGCGACGCTCAGCGAGCGCTTCGCGGCGTCTTGGCCGATGACGTACTCTTCGAGGAAGTTGTAGATCTCTTTGGGCTTCGGCAGCTCGAACTCGCCGGCCGCTTCTTCGCTGGCCTCGGAGAGGCGCTCCTCGATGATCTCGTTGCACAGCTCGACGCACTCGTCGCAGATGTACACACCGGGGCCCGCGATGAGCTGCTGAACCTGCTTCTGGCTCTTTCCGCAGAACGAGCATTTGAGCAGATCGGCGCTCTCTCCGATGCGTGCCATACCCAGCCTCCTCTTCGCTGTGTTCCCCCGAGCCTAACCCGTACCACCGACGATGTGGCGCAGATACCGACCCGGGGCGTCGAGAAACCTCCGCCAGTGCGCGACGATCTCCAGTTCCTCCCACGTCGTCTCCCGAATGCCCCACTCCCCGAGCTCGAGAATCGTCGCCCCCGGCAGCGCCGCCAACACCGGCGAGTGCGTCGCACACACCACCTGCGCCCCCGCCCGCACCAGTTCGTCGAGCTGAGCGATGAACCGCAGCGTCGACTGGAACGACAGCGCGGCTTCGGGCTCGTCGAGGCAGAAGAACCCCGGCGAGTCGATCTTGCGGTCGAGCAACGCGAGGAACGACTCCCCGTGACTCATCTCGTGCAGATCGCCGTCAGGCGACTGCGGCAGCGACTCCAGGTAGCTGTAGTACCCGTGCATCGTCTCGGCCCGGAGAAAGAACCCCCACCGCGGCGCCACCAGCCCCCGCCGCAGGTTCAGCCATTCGCCGAGCGGAGATTCGCTGGCGCGCGTCGATGCGCCGCCGTGCCGGGTGCCGCCCTCGGCGGGGAACCCGAACGCCATCGCGATGCCCTCGAGGAGCGTCGACTTGCCGCATCCGTTCTCCCCGACCAGGAAGGTGATGCCGGGCGGAAGCTCGAGGCCCTCGCGGCGCACCTGAGCCACCGCTGGCACGGTCATGGGCCAGGAATCGGCGACAGCCGGGGCATCCGCGAAGAAGACGATCTCGCGGATGGCCCGGCTGTCGGTGAGCCAGTCCTGTTCGGACATGAGGCGGGTGCTTCGGTCAGCTGCTAGCTGACCAGGGCGGGGACCGCCTTGCGGGAGGTGAGCACCTGGTCGATGAGGCCGTATTCGAGGGCCTCGTCGGCGGAGAGGATCTTGTCGCGGTCGATGTCTTTGTTGACCTCGTCGAGCGAGCGCTTGGAGTGCTTGGAGAGCGTTCCCTCGAGCCAGGTACGCATGCGCAGGATCTCGCGGGCCTGGATCTCGATGTCGGAGGCCTGGCCGCCACCCTGACCGGTGGCCGGCTGGTGGATGAGGATGCGAGCGTTCGGCAGGGCGAGACGCTTGCCCGGGGTGCCGGCGGCGAGGAGCACCGCCGCGGCGGACGCCGCCTGGCCGAGGCACACCGTCTGGATCTGCGGGCGCACGTACTGCATCGTGTCGTAGATCGCGGTCATCGCGGTGAACGAGCCACCGGGCGAGTTGATGTACATCTCGATGTCGCGGTCGGGGTCTTGCGACTCGAGCACGAGCAGCTGGGCCATGATGTCGTCGGCCGAGGCGTCGTCGATCTGCACGCCCAGGAAGATGATGCGGTCTTCGAAGAGCTTCGCGTAGGGGTCTTGGCGCTTGAAGCCGTAGGCCGTGCGCTCCTCGAAGCTGGGGAGGATGTAGCGGTCGCTCGGCATCGTGCCGTTGCGGTAGGCACTCGCACCGAAGGTGGGGGTTTCCATCGTTCTGTTTACCTGTTCTCTAGGAATTCGTCGGTGTCGGTGCGGGGATCAGGCGTCGGTTCCGCCGCCGCCGGCGACGTCGGTGGCGAACTCGCGCACGTGGTCGACGAAGCCGTACTCGAGGGCCTCCTGCGCGCTGAACCAGCGGTCGCGGTCACCGTCTTCGTTGACCTGCTCGACCGTCTTGCCGGTCTGGGCCGCGGTGATCTCGGCGAGGCGCTGCTTCATGCTCAGGATGAGCTGCGCCTGGGTCTGGATGTCGGATGCGGTTCCACCGAAACCACCGTGCGGCTGGTGCAGCAGAACGCGGGCGTTGGGCGTGATGTAGCGCTTGCCCTTGGTGCCCGAGGTGAGCAGGAACTGCCCCATCGAGGCGGCCATGCCGATGCCCACGGTGACGATGTCGTTCGGCACGAACTTCATCGTGTCGTAGATCGCCATGCCCGCGGTGATCGAGCCACCGGGCGAGTTGATGTAGAGGTAGATGTCGCGCTTGGGGTCTTCGGCGGCGAGCAGAAGGATCTTGGCGCAGATCTCGTTCGCGTTGTCGTCGCGAACCTCGGAACCGAGCCAGATGATCCGGTCTTTCAGCAGCCGGTCGAAGACGCTGGATGGGAGAGCCTGTTCGGCCATGTGTTGTCGCTCCAATTCGCTTGCAGTGGTTTGAATCTACTGGGTGGAACGCGCCGCGGGGCGGCTGTTCGCCGTCGGCAGAGTCGGCGGAGGTGCTAGAACAGTCATGCCCCGGGCAGAACGCCCCGGCGACGACGCGAAGGACCACGGATGCCGTTCACCGATCTCCCCCTCGACCTGCTGCGCGAGTACCGCCCCGAGGTGGCGGAGCCGGCCGACTTCGACGCCTTCTGGGAGCGCACTCTCGCCGAGTCGCGCGCCCAGGGCACGGAGGCGGTGCTCACCCCGGCGACGACGCCCGTGACGGCGTTCCGCATCGACGACCTCACCTTCTCGGGATTCGGCGGCGAGCCGGTGAAGGCCTGGGTCACCCGCCCGCGCGACGCCGAGGGCCCGCTGCCCGTGGTGGTCGAGTACGTCGGCTACGGCGGCGGGCGCGGGCTCGCCGGCGAGAGGACGCTCTGGGCGTCCGCCGGGTACGTGCACGTGCTCATGGACACCCGCGGTCAGGGCAGCGCCTGGGGCAGCGGCGGCGACACCCCCGACCCGCACGGTTCGGGCCCCGCCGCCCCCGGCTTCATGTCGAAAGGGCTGCACGACCCCGACGAGTACTACTACCGGCGCGTGTTCACCGACGGCGTGCGACTCATCGACGCCGTGAAGACGCTCGAGGGTGTCGACCCCACCCGCATCGCCGTGACCGGCGGCAGCCAGGGCGGCGGCATCTCGATCGCCGTCGCCGGGCTCGTGCCCGACCTGCTCGGCGTGATGCCCGACGTCCCGTTCCTGTGCCACTTCCGCCGCGCCGTCGAGGCGACCCCCGAAGCGCCGTTCACCGAGCTCGCCCGCTACCTCTCGGTGCACCGCGACGCCGAGGCGACGGTGTTCGAGACGCTCTCCTACTTCGACGGTGTGAACTTCGCCCGCCGGGCGACGGCTCCCGCCCTGTTCTCGGTGGCGCTGATGGACCCGGTGGTGCTCCCCTCGACCGTGTACGCCGCCTTCAACCACTACACCGCCGAGGCCTCGATGGAGGTCTACCCCTACAACGGCCACGAGGGCGGCCAGATGCACCAGTGGGTGAAGCAGGCCGACTGGTTGGCCGGGGTGCGCTGACGCGCATCCGTCATACGACGAAAGGCCCGCATCCGGTGCAGGATGCGGGCCTTACGTCTGAGGGGTCGACTAGTGCGAGTGACCCTCGTGGTCGTGGTCGTGACCCTCGTGCTCGTCAGCGGCGTCGAGGAGGTTGTCGCCCTCGTCGTCGTCACCCGCGAGGGTGGTGAACTCGGAGATGTCGACGGCCTTGCCGTTGGTGTCGACGACCTTGGCCTTCGACAGCACGATGGCGAGCGCCTTGTTGCGGGCGACCTCGGCGACCATGGCCGGGATCTGGTTCGACTCGGAGAGGATCTTCACGAACTCGTTGGGCTCCATGCCGTATTGGGCGGCGGACTGCACCAGGTACTGGGTGAGCTCGTCTTGCGAGACCTTCACCTCTTCACGGTCGACGACCGCGTCGAGGAGGATCTGGGTCTTGAAGGTGTTCGTCGACGACTCGGTGACCTCGGCGCGGTGCTCGTCGTCTTCGAGGCGGTTCTCGCCCTCGAGGTGACGGTGCACCTCGTCTTCGATGAGCGCGGGCGGCACCGGCACGTCGACCTTCTCGAGCAGCGACTCGACGATCTTGGTGCGGGCCTCGGAAGCCTGACCGAAGGTCTTCTGCTTCTCGACCTGCTCCTTGAGCGAGGCCTTCAGCTCGTCGAGGGTGTCGAACTCGCTCGCGATCTGGGCGAAGTCGTCGTCGGCCTCGGGGAGCTCGCGCTCCTTCACCGAGTTGAGGGTGACGGTGACGAGCGCGTCTTTGCCGGCGTGCTCGCCGCCGAGCAGCGGCGCCTCGAAGGTGGTGGTCTCACCGGCGGTGAGGGTGTCGAGCGCCTCGTCGATGCCCTCGAGCAGCTCGCCCGAGCCGATCTCGTACGAGATACCGGAGGCGGTGTCGACCTCGACGTCGTCGACGGTGGCGACGAGGTCGATCTGGGCGAAGTCGCCCTTGGCGGCCGGGCGGTCGACGGTGACGAGCGTGCCGAAGCGGCTGCGCAGGCGCTCGAGCTCCTCGTCGACGTCGGAGTCGGCGACCTCGATGGGCTCGACGGTGACCTCGTAGCCCTCGTAGTCGGGCAGCTCGATTTCGGGGCGCACGTCGACCTCGATGGCGAGCTCGAGGTCGCCGGAGAAGTCGGCGGCCTTCGGCCACTCGACGATGTCGGCCTGCGGGCGGCCGAGCGGGCGCAGCTCGTTCTCGGTGACGGCGTCGCGGTAGAAGCGGTCGAGGCCCTCGTTCACCGCGTGCTCGAGAACGGCTTCCTTGCCGACGCGCTGGTTGATGATGGCCGGGGGCACCTTGCCCTTGCGGAAGCCGGGGATGTTGACCTGCTCGGCGATGTGGCCGTAGGCGTGATCAATGCTGGGCTTCAGCTCTTCTGGGGTGACGAAGATCGCGATCTTCACACGCGTGGGGCTGAGCTTTTCGACCGTGGTCTTCACGTTGGGTGTCTCCTGATGGGTTTCGAGAGGTTCGGCCTCGTGTCGGGGCGACAGGATTCGAACCTGCGACCTCCCGCTCCCAAAGCGGGCGCTCTAGCCAAGCTGAGCTACGCCCCGGCGGCGAAATGGCCTCGGCAAGTCTACTGCACACCGTGCGGCCCCGACACCGAGCCGGCACACAGGTGGGCCGAAGCTGTACTACGATGTGTCGGGTGCCGGGTGAGAACCCTGCTCGGGGATGTAGCTCAATGGTAGAGCCTCAGTCTTCCAAACTGATTACGCGGGTTCGATTCCCGTCATCCCCTCGTGGCCGAGGTTCCGCCCGGCGGCACGCTCGCCGCCCACGTGCTGCTCGACGCCGTGGTCTCGCAGTCGCCCGAGGCTCCGATGGCCGACAACATCGCGGTTCTCGAGCTCGCTCTGCAGCGACTCACCCCCGACTCGGGCCTTCCCGACGACGAGATCCCCGACCCGGGCGACACGGTCGCCGCGGCGATCGTGTGCCTCTCCTGGCTCGCGGCGCGGCTCGCCGCGAAGTCGGGCACCTCGCTCGAGGAGATCGTCGGCGACCTCCGCGAGTTCGTCGACTCCCTCTGACGGCGCGCTCGTCCTGACGGCGTGCTAGTCGCGGGTGGGGCGGGTCTCCGCGGCGTCGGCGACGGCACGGGCGACGGCGGCGGCGGCCCAGGCGGCGGTGGCGGTGAGGCGGCGGTCGGCGGCGGGCGCTGCGTCGCGACGGGTCTCGGACTCGGGCATGGGGAACCTCCGGGGAAGGGTGAAGACGGTTCGCCGGGGGTGCCGGGTGAGCACCCCCGCCGCCTGGGTGGGGCGGTCGAACCGGTCTCACGCTAACCGACGCGCGCGGGCCGGAGGGCGGGCGGTCAGCCAATTCACCCCGCACCTCACCCCGGGTGAGCGCTCAGCGTGTGAAGCGCGCCCTGCCCCTCAGCGTGTGAAGCGCGCTGGGAGGTAGTCGCCCCCGGGGGCGATCGCGAACACCACATCGTCGGAGGCGAGCGAGAACGCCTCCACGTAGCTCACCGTCTCCCCCGGCGCGAGCGTCGACACGGGCGGCACCCCGTTCGCGCCGTTCACCGGGTCGACGACGGCCTCGCCCGGCCGGCCCTCCGCAGACACCGACGACGACTCACGCAACGCGACCTCGGCATCCGTGCCGTTGTAGACGACGATGGTGAAGGCGAGCTGCACCTGCTGGCCGGCGCCCCGCGCCTCCGCTGACGGCGTGAACGCGACGGGTTCGGCGATGTAGAGCTGGAGACCGTCGTCGTAGGTGACGGTCTGGCCGAAGCGCGCGGCCACCGTGTCGAGCTGAGCCGCACCGGCCACCGGGCCACCGAAGCCCTCGGCGCCCGCCTCGGCGGCGAGCCGCGACACGCCCGACGAGACCGCGCCCGCCCCGACCGCCACCGACACGGCGAGCACGGCTGCCGAGACCACGGCCGCAGCCCCGGCGATCCGCGGCCGGCTGGTGCGCCACGCCAGCGCGACGACGCCGAGGGCGAGACCGGCCGCGCCGAGCACCGCCCCGAGCACGAGGAGCCCCGGCAGCAGCGCGACGACCACGGCGAGCGCCGCGACAACGGCCGCCGCCCAGGCCGGTGCGGCACCGCCGAGCGCGGCGGAAGCGGGAGACGGAGCAGACGAGGGCATTCCTCCCAGTCTGGCACCGGGCGACGGCAGACGGATGCGCACCCCGGCCCCGTTCACTCCTCACCTCGGCGTAGTCTGACGCCATGGGACCACGTCTGCTCTTCACGGCGGCGGCCACGGCCTACCTGCTCAACTGCGGGCTCGGCGTCTCGGTGGCGACGGGGGCGGTGCACACCGGGAGGTTCCGCTGGGTGCACCACGCGCTCTACATCGTCACGAGCATCCTGGCCGGCACCGCCGCGGGGGTCACGCTGCTGCGGAGGGCTCGTGGAGCTGAGGAGACGGATGCGCGCCCTGCGCTGGCCCTGCTGCCCGCGGCCGTGCCGCTCACCCTCATTCCGCGCATCAGTGCGCGCACCCGCGGCCATGCGGCGCTCGCGCTCGTGGCCGCCCCGTTCTACGCCGCGGCCCTCGTGCTCGCCTGGAGGAAGTAGCCATGGAGTTTCTCGACGTCGTGCGGCGGCGCAAGACCACGAACGGGCCGTTCAGCCCCGAGCCCGTCTCGCTCGAGCACCAGCGCCTGCTGATGGAGGTGGCGGGCCGCGCTCCTTCGCAGCTCAACAGCCAGCCCTGGCGGTTCGTGATCGTCGACGAGCGACGCGTCATCGACGAGATCGCCACCATCAGCGGCGAGAGCATGACCGAGGCGATGTCGAACGGCACGTTCTTCGAGCGCTACAAGCCGTACTTCAGGTTCAGTGCCGACGAGATGGCCGAGAAGCGCAGCGGCATGCTCTTCGACAAGCTGCCCGCGGTGCTGCGGCCGTTCACGAAGCAGGTGTTCACGCCCCGCGGCCAAAAGCTCATGAACTCGTTCCGGGTGCCCCAGACCCTCGGCGAGGAAAACCGCAAGCTGGTGGCGGGGTCGCCGCTGCTGCTCGGGGTCATGCTCGACCGCTCCGAGTACCGGCCGGGCGAACTCAGCTCCTTTTATTCGGTGTTCAGCATGGGCGCGGCGATGGAGAACGTCTGGCTCACCACCGTCGAACTCGGCATGGGCATCCAGTTCGTGTCGTTCCCGATGGAGGTGCCGGGCAAGTGGGCGCTGATCGAGCGGCTGCTCGGGGTTCCCGACGAGCTCGAGCTGATGGCCGTGTACCGGTTGGGCTACCTTCCGGCCGATGCGCAGCGGCCAGCCATCGACTGGTCGAGTCACGAGCGCAAGCTGCCGTCGCAGTACGTCTTCCGCAACAGCTGCGACACCCCCGAGACCGCGTGGGACGACCCGTCGGCGTAGCCGCACAAGCCCCCGAGCGGGGCGCGCGGGAGGATCGCCCCGCCCGATAGGGTCGACGCATGACCGATCGCGACCTCTCCGGCCCCGAGTTCACGGGCGAGACCGCCCTCGAGGCCGCACCGGCCGAGATCAAGCTCTCGTTCGGGCTGTGGCTCGCCGAGGCCATCTTCGGCATCTTCACCGGGATCGCCATCGCCGTGATCGCGGGCATCATCCCCGACGTCGTCGGCATCGAGAACGACGAGGCGGTGGTGGCCGTGTCGGTACTCATCGGCATCGGGGTGTTCACCGCGGTGATCGCGATCTTCCGCATCATCTGCTCGGTGTACATGCTGCGCGGCAGGGTGTGGGCCCGCAATACCCTCACCATCCTGGGGCTGCTGGGGCTCGTCGGCGTCTGGTCGGAGCTGCAGACCTTCCCGGGTGTCGCCATCGCCCACGCGCTCGTGCTGCTGGTGGCGCTGGTCACGCTCTACCTGCCCCGCTCGAACGCCTACTTCCGGGCGCCGTTCCCCGCTGCGACGCCGAATTAGCCCAGCCTCAGCTTGCTTTAGCCCAGCCTCAGCTTGCTTGCGGGCTTCCCTCAGCTGAGTACTTTTGTAGTACCGGCACAGGGAAGGACACATCATGACCGAGGTAATCACCACTCCTACGAGCACCACCAGCCCCGACGTGGCAGCGGCCGCGGCGCAGTTCCTGGCACCGGTCGTCGTCGAGCTCCAGGCCCTTGCGGTCAACGGCAAGCAGGCGCACTGGCACGTGCGCGGCGCCAACTTCATCGGTGTGCACGAGCTTCTCGACTCGGTCGTCGAGCACGTGCAGGACTACGCCGACACCGCCGCCGAGCGCGTCGTCGCCCTGGGCCTCCCCCTCGACGCCCGCATCGGCACCGTCGCCGCGAAGTCGACCGCCGCGGAGTTCCCCGCAGGCTTCCAGAAGTCCGACGCGGTGATCACCGCGGTCATCGCGCAGATCGACGTGGCGCTGACCGTCGTGAACAAGGCGGTGAAGGAACTCGGCGAGATCGACCCGACCTCGCAAGACGTCGCCATCGAGATCGCCCGCGGCCTCGACAAAGACCGCTGGTTCCTCTTCGCGCACGTCGCCGCGTAACCCGCTCCCCCGCCGAGGCGGGCGTCTCCCCCTGGAGGCGCCCGCCTTTTCGCGTCTTCGGGCGGGCTCAGTCGTCTGGCGCGCCGCTCCCGCAGGCGTCAGAGGGCGCTGTGGGTGACCCGACCCGACAGCAGGGTGAGGGCGACGGGCATGGTGCGGAGCGCATCCGGAGCCGCGTCGAAGGGGTCGAGGTCGACCGCGACCAGATCGGCGGGGTCACCGACGGCGACCCCGGTGCGGCCTCGGGCGGAGGCGGCGAGGGCGGCACCCACGGGGATGCGCTGCTCCGGATGCCACGGCTCCCGCCCGTCGCGGGTGCGGCCGACGGCTGCCGCGAGGGTGACCCACGGGTCGAGCGGGGCGACGGGGGCGTCGGAGCCGAGCGCGAGTTCGGCGCCCGCGGCGAGGAGGCTCGCGAGGGCGAAGGAGCGGCCGGTGCGGCCGGCCCAGAAGCGGTCGGCGACGTCGCGGTCGTCCATCGCGTGCTCGGGTTGCACACTCGCCACCACGCCGAGGCGGGCGAAACGCTCGAAGTCGCTCTCGGCGAGCAGCTGCGCGTGTTCGAGGGTCGAGCGGCGGCGCGGGGCAGGTGCGTCGGCGGGTCGCTCGGCCCGGAGCGCTTCGAAGGCGTCGAGGGTGAGGGCGTTGGCGTGGTCGCCGATGGCGTGCACCGCCGGGGTGAGTCCGCCCGCGCTCCCCCGGCGCAGCAGCTCGAGGAGGTCGTCGGGATGCACGGTGAGCAGCCCGCGTGACTCCGGCCGGCCCTCGAGACCCGGGTACTCGTCGAAACAGAACGCCGTGCGAGTGTTGAGGGAGCCGTCGGTGATGATCTTCGACGGACCCACCCGCACGAGCGCGGCCGCGTCGAGCGGGTCGCCCGTGTGCAGCCCCTCGGCGATCGCCCGGTCGAGGTGCTGCGGGTAGACGCCGAACTCGACCCGCAGAAGGTCGTGCCCGGCCGCGAGCCGGCGCGACCACACCTCGTGGTTCCAGGCCATCTCGAGGTCGACGATGCCCACGACCCCTCGGGCTGCGGCGGCCTGCGAGGCCTCGCGCGCCCAGGCGTCGCTCGTCGCGACGGGCACGTCGTCGAGCGCGCGATGTACGGCGAAGGCGGGCTCCTCGCGCAGCACGCCGTCGGGATGCCCGGCCTGCCCGAACCGCTCGAGCGCCGCCGTGTTCAGCCAGCAGCAGTGCAGGTCTCCCGACACCAGGACGACCGGATGCGCGCCCGACACCGCGTTGAGGAGTGCGGCAGAGGGGGTGTCCGGCCAGAGCGCGTCGCGGAAGCCGTAGCCGATGAGGAGCTCGGGTGCTCCGGGCTCGCCGAGCTCGCTGGGTGCTCCGGCGGGGCGGGACGCCGCCCGGCGGAGGGCGTCGCCGACCAGCGCGGCGGTCTCGGCGGCGGAGGCCGCGGCGGAGACGTCGAGTCGGCGCGAGACGGAGGCCCACTGGGTGAAGTGCACGTGCTCGTCCCAGAGGCCCGGCAGCACCCAGCGGCCGTCGAGGGCGATCCGGTCCGCGGGCGTCGTCGCCGGCATCGCCGAACCGGCACGGCCTGCGGGCACGATCGCGGTGACCACTCCGTCGATGACGGTGATGTCGACAGCCGAGCCGTCCCCGCCGGCGAGCCGCGCATCCGTCAGCAGCACCGAACTCATGCTCCGAAGACCCCGGGATTCGCCCGCCGCACCTCGGCCGCAAGCGCGGGGCTGGCGTAGGGCCCGTCGCCGTCGAGCTCGGCGACGATGCGCCCGACCGTCTCGGGCGGGCGGTTCTGGCTCATCTTCACCTTGGCGACGAAGCGGCTGACGGGCAGACGGAAGCCGACGGTGCCGGCCGAGATGCGGTCGGCGTACTCGGAGTTCTCGGCGGTGCCGCGCATCCGTCTCGGTTCGGGCATCGGGTCTTCGAAGTGGTCGACGAGCTGTTCGAGCACCCGGAGGTTCTCGTCGGCTGGCAGGATCTCGGGCACGCCGTAGAGGTGGGCGGTGACGAAGTTCCAGGTGGGCACCGCCGGGTTCGCGTCGTACCAGCCCGGGGAGATGTAGCCGTGCGGGCCCTGAATGACCACCATCACCTCGTGCTCGCCCCACTCGTGCAGGCGTTCGTCGGGGCGACCGACGTGACTGAGCAGGGCGAGGCCAGCGGATGCGCCGTCACGCTCGTCGAGCAGCACCGGGTAGTGCGAGGCGACGAGGCCCTTCGAGGTGGTCGAGACGATCGTGGCCCACGGGTTCTCGCGCACGAGGCGGCGGATCTCGTTCTCGTCGGTGAGCTCGAAGACGGGGTTGTGGCGCATCTCAGGCCTGGTCTTTCGGGCACCAGTACAGCTTGCGGCCGCCGAGCTCCTCGAGCACGATGTGGGTGCCGCAGACGCGGCAGGGCAGCCCTTCGCGCTTGTAGACCCAGTGGCGGTCGGCGCGGTTGGCCATGGCCTTGACGTAGTCGTCGTCGGAGAGGTCGTCCATGGTCATCATCTGGCCGGTGCGCACGCCGAGGTCGAGCAGGTACGCCCAGTCGCGCCAGAGCGCCCGCGCGGTCTCCTCGGGCACGAGCTTGCCGGGGGTGTGCGGGTTGAGGCGGGCGCGGAAGAGCATCTCGGCGCGGTAGACGTTGCCGATGCCGCTCACCACCGACTGGTCCATGAGCAGGAGCGCGATGACCGTGGGCTTCTTGCGCACCGCGTCGACGAAGCGCTGCTCGGCCTCGGTGGAGGCGTCAAGCAGCGGATCGGGCCCGAGCTTCGCGATCACCTGGGCGACCTGGGCGGGGTCGAGCACCTCGCAGGCGGTGGGGCCGCGGAGGTCGGCGACGGCGGTGTCGGTGAGCAGGCGCACGCGCACGGCACCCACGGGCGGGGGCGGGAACTCGGTGAGCTCCTCGCCCTCCTTCTCCTGCTCCGACATGCGGAGGCGCGAGCGGCGGGGGGCGCCGATGGAGCTGATCGAGTCCTCGCCGTCGGCGTCGTCGATCGCCAGCTCGTCGAGGGTGCCCTCGCCCTGACGGCCCAGGATGTCGGCCGGGGAGTCGCCGCCGTCACCGGCTGCCGCATCCGTTCCCCGCTGATTGGTCTGGCCCATCCGGCCGCCCGCCGAGCGGATGGTGGCGTCGGCGGTGATCTCGCCGGCGAAGTCCCAGGCGCCGTAGATGCCGAGGTGCACGCGCAGCCAGAGGTCGTCGCCGAACTCGAGGAACATCTGCTTGCCCACGGCGCGGGCCGCCGTCATGGTGCGGCCGTCGAGCAGCGCGGCGCCCTCGGCGAAGCGCCCCTGCGGGGAGCTCGCCGAGACCTGCCGGCCCACGAAGTTGCGGGCGAACTGGCGGGCGATGCGGTGGACGGAATGGCCCTCGGGCACGGTTGCTCCGACGCCTAGGCGTCGACGACGCGGTCGGTGATGGTGCCGGTGGTCTCGTACTCGGCGATCTGCGCGATGCGCCGCACGTGCCGCTCCTCGAGCGAGAACGGCTCGTTCACGAAGAAGTCGATGAGGGCGGTGGCCTCCTCGACGGTGTGCTGGCGCGCGCCGATGGAGATGACGTTGGCGTCGTTGTGCTGGCGGGCGAGCTTCGCGGTCGACTCGTTCCACACCAGGGCCGCGCGCACCCCCTGCACCTTGTTCGCCGAGATCTGCTCGCCGTTGCCCGAGCCCCCGAACACCACACCGAGCGACTCGACGCCGGCCCGCTGGTCTTCGACCACGGCGTGCGCGGCGTTGATGCAGAACGAGGGGTAGTCGTCGATGGGGTCGTAGCTCTCGGGCCCGTGGTCGACGACCTCGTGGCCGAGGGCGGTGAGGTGCTCGTTGATGTGACGGCTGAACTCGAGTCCGGCGTGATCGGTGCCGATGTGGATGCGCATCCCCTCAGCATATTGCGCCCCTCCGACTCGCACCCGGCGTCGTGCCACGGAGGCGGGTTAGGCTGCGCCGGTGCCGTTCACGATCAGCCACGCAGTCGCGGCGCTTCCGTTCGTGCGCACGCCGCTGCCGGCCGGCGCGGTGGCCATCGGGGCGATGACGCCCGACCTCCCGCTGTTCGTGAGCGCCGGTCACGGGTACGGCGTCACACACGGCTGGCCCGGGCTCCTGCTGGTCGATCTGCCCGTAGCGCTCGCGATCTTCGCACTGTGGCGCATCGTGGCGCGACCGGTGCTGCCTGGCGTACTCCCCCGCGCCCTCGGCGAGCGCCTTCCGCCGGGTTGGGCGGGCTCCCCCGCCGACGGCGCTCGCACCCTCTGGCGCGACCGCGGCCGCTCGGCGGCAGCGACCATCGGTGGCGCCGTGCTGGCAGCGGTGATCGGCATCCTCACCCACATCGTGTGGGACGCCTTCACCCACACCGGCCGCTTGGGTGCCGCCCTCCCCGTTCTCGACGCACCTGTCGCCGGCGTTCCTGTCGCCGCCTGGCTGCAGTACGCGAGCTCCGCGCTCGGCCTCGCCGGACTCGTCGGCTACGCGCTGTGGTGGTTTCTCCGTCACCCACGCACCCCGGGGGCCGGCGCCGGCCCCCGCTCGGGCCGGGCGCATCCGCTCGTCTTGGCGGCCTTCTGGACGACCACCGCGGCACTCCTGGCGATCATGCTCGTCACGACCGCACGCATCGTGCTCTAGAACTGGGGGTCGCGGGTGCGGGAGCGCTTGAGTTCGAAGAAGCCGTCGTAGGAGGCGGCGGCGACCACGCCGTCCCACAGCGTCAGCGCGATCTCACCCGTGGGGGCCGGGCTGATGACCGGGCCGAAGAACGCGGTGCCGTTCACGGCGATGACGGGGGTGCCGACGTCTTGGCCGACCCGGTTGATGCCGTCGAAGTGCGAGGCGCGCATCTGCTCGTCGTACTCGTCGCTCTCGGAGTAGGCGGCGAGTGACGCGGGCAGCCCCACCTCGGCGAGCGCCGCGGGGATGACCTCGTCGGGGTCGAGCGAACCGCCGGGGTGGATGCGCGTGCCGAGCGCGTCGTACAGCGGCTTCACCACCTCGGGCCCGTGCAGCTCGGAGGCGGCGGCCACGAGCCGCGTGTAGCGCAGCGCCCGCGGGAAGAACGCCTTGTAGGAGTCGGGGATGTCGTCGCGGTCTTCGTTCAGCACGGCCAGGCTCATGATGTGCCAGGTGACGTCGAGGTCGCGGTGCTCGGCCACCTCGTCGACCCAGCGGGAGGTCATCCAGGCCCAGGGGCACGAGGGGTCGAACCAGAAATCGACGGCGGTCTTCTCGGTAGTCATGCCCCCATCCAACCACTCGCCACCGACAGAGATCCGCCTGGCCGCCGACCCGCATCTGACTAGGCTGAAGACGCAATCGAATAGGAGAGCCAAGTGCCTGGAGAAAACCTCACCCGCGCAGAAGCCCGCGAGCGTGCCGCGATCGTCGACACCTCGAGCTACGACGTCGTGCTCGACCTCACAACAGGTCCCGAGACGTTCCGCAGCACCACCACCATCCGTTTCACCGCCACGCCGGGCGCCTCGACCTTCGTCGACGCCATCACCCGCACCGTGCACGCGGTCACCCTGAACGGCGAGTCGCTCGACCCGGCCGAGGTGAGCGACGGCGTGCGCATCCAGTTGCCTTCGCTGCAGGCGGAGAACGAGCTCGTGGTCGACGCCGACATGATCTACACCAACACCGGCGAGGGCCTCCACCGCTTCGTCGACCCGGTCGACGACGAGGTCTACCTCTACTCCCAGTTCGAGGTTCCCGACTCCCGCCGCATGTTCGCGGTGTTCGAGCAGCCCGACCTCAAGGCCACCTTCGCCTTCACCGTCACCGCCCCCGACTACTGGGAGGTCGTGTCGAACTCCCCCACCCCCGAGCCGACGGATGCGGTGGCCGGCCAGAGCAAGACCTGGGCCTTCGAACCTACCCCCCGCATCTCCTCCTACATCACCGCCCTGGTCGCCGGCCCCTACGTGGTCGAGCGCAGCGAGCTGACGAGCGCCGACGGCCGTGTCATCCCGCTCGGGGTGTTCAGCCGCGCATCCCTCTCGCAGTACATGGACGCCGACTACATCTTCGAGAAGACCCGCGAGGGCTTCGCCTTCTACGAGGAGCAGTACGACTTCCCCTACCCCTTCGCGAAGTACGACCAGCTCTTCGTCCCCGAGTTCAACGCGGGCGCCATGGAGAACGCGGGTGCGGTGACCTTCACCGAGACCTACGTGTTCCGCTCGAAGGTGACGGATGCGGTGCGCGAGCGCCGGGTCATCACCATCCTGCACGAGCTCGCCCACATGTGGTTCGGCGACCTCGTCACCATGCGCTGGTGGAACGACCTGTGGCTGAACGAGTCGTTCGCCGAGTACATGTCGACCCTCGCCGCCGCCGAGGCGACGGAGTGGAAGGAGGCGTGGACGACCTTCGCCGCCATGGAGAAGAGCTGGGCCTACCGGCAAGACCAGCTGCCGTCGACGCATCCGATCGTCGCCCCCATCAACGACCTCGAAGCCGTGCAGGTGAACTTCGACGGCATCACCTACGCCAAGGGCGCCTCGGTGCTGAAGCAGCTCGTGGCCTGGGTGGGCCAGGAGGAGTTCATGAAGGGTGTCGCCGCCTACGTGAACAAGCACCAGTTCGCCAACACCGAGCTCACCGACCTGCTCGTCGAGCTCGAGAAGACGAGCGGCCGCGACCTCACCGAGTGGTCGCAGCTGTGGCTCGAGACGGCGGGTGTCAACACGCTGCGCCCCGCCATCGAGTACGACGAGAACGACGAGATCACCTCGTTCGCCGTGCTGCAGGAGGCGCCGCTGGAGTGGCCGACCATCCGCCCGCACCGCCTCGCGATCGGCTTCTACGACATCGAAGACGGCAAGCTCGTGCGCACCTACCGCGTCGAGCTCGACGTCGACGGCGAACGCACCGAGGTGCCCGAGCTGAAGGGCCGCGCACGGCCGGCGCTCGTGCTGCTGAACGACGACGACCTGGCGTACGCGAAGATCCGCCTCGATGGCTACTCGCTCGACACCGCCATCGACCACCTCGCCTCCATCGAGTCGCCCCTCGCGCGATCGCTCGTGTGGGGTTCCGCCTGGGACTCGACCCGCGACGCCGAGACCCCGGCCCGCGACTTCGTGCGCCTGGTTCTCGGCAACATCGCCACCGAGACCGAGTCGACGACCATCCGCACCGTGCTCGGTCAGCTCGTGCTCACCGCCTCGAGCTATGTGGCACCGGATGCGCGTGACGAGACCATCGCGGAGGCCGCGACCGCGCTGTGGAAGCTGGCGCTCGACGCGGCGCCCGGCTCCGACGCGCAGTTCCAGTTCGTGAAGTTCTTCGCCGCTCTCGCCACCACGGAGGAGCAGCTGGAGAACGTGGGGCACCTCGCCAACGGCACGGTCGAGCTCGAGGGACTCGAGATCGACACCGACCTCACCTGGGAGCTGCTCATCGCCCTGGTGGCGGGCGGCAAGGCGGGCGAGGCCGAGATCGCGGCGACGCTCGAGGCCGACAACACGGCCTCCGGTGCCCAGTCGGCGGCCCACGCCCGCGCGGCGATCCCGACGCTCGAAGGCAAGACCGCGGCGTTCGACTCGCTGGTGGCGGTCGACACCGCCCCCAACGCGATCGTGCGCGCCACCGGCCTCGGCTTCCAGCGGGCGAGCGACCCGACGCTGTTCGAGCCGCTCGTCGGCCGCTACTTCGAGTCGCTGCAGACGCTGTGGGAGACCCGCAGCTACGCCATCGCGTCGTCGGTGATCAACGGGCTCTACCCGGCGGCCCTCGCGAACCAGGAGCTGCGCGACGCCACCGCCGCCTGGCTCGACGCCAACCCCGAGCCGCCCGCGCTCCGCCGCATCGTGATCGAGAACCTCGCGGGGGTCGATCGGGCGCTGGCGGCGCAGGCGCGCGACCAGCGCTAGCGGGCGCGCGCGGTTGCGCGGCGAACGGTATGAGAACCGTGGCGTCGAGCCTGGAGGGGGCTCGGCGCAGCGCTTCTCATACCGTTCACCCGCCCCCACACACCTGCCGCCAAGGCGACGCGCGTAGGCTCGGAGGCATATGAACTGGGACACCTTCTGGGGAGCCGTCAACTCGTTCTACGAGGACTGGCAGGTACCCATCGGCATTCTGATCATCATCGTCGTCGCGGTCATCGCGCGCGCCATCCTCCTGTACGCGGTGAAACGCCTGGTCGACCAGGTGGTCTCCGGCGTCAAGAAGAAGCAGAACGTCACCGACACGCAGGCGCTCGTGGCGTCGCCGCTCGCCGCCGTGCGCATCGTGCAGCGCACGCGCACCATCGGCACCGTGCTGACGAACGTCATCAACGTCACCGTGGTGGTCGTGGCGATCATCCTCGTCATCACCACCATCGACCCGAACATCATCGGGTCGCTGGCCCTGCTCACCGCAGCCCTCGGCGCCGGCCTCGGTTTCGGCGCGCAGAACATCGTGAAAGACGTGCTGAACGGCCTGTTCATGGTGTTCGAAGACCAGTTGGGCGTGGGCGACGTGGTCGACCTCGGCCCGGCGACGGGCGTGGTCGAGGCGGTCGGCATCAGGGTCACGCAGGTGCGCGACGTGAACGGCACGCTGTGGTTCGTGCGCAACGGCGAGATCCTGCGGGTCGGCAACATGTCGCAGGGCTGGTCGCGGGCCATCATCGACCTCGCCATCCCCTACGACGCCGACCTCGACCTGGTGCAGGAACGGATGCTCGCCACCGCCGTCGAGATGGCCGACGAACCCAAGTGGCGCTCGCGCATCATCGAGCGGCCCGAGATCTGGGGTCTGGAGTCGATCTCGGCGGAGGCCCTCGTCATCCGCCTCGTGGTGAAGACGCGCACCTCGGCGAAGGACGACGTGGCGCGCGAGCTGCGCATCAGGCTGAAGCGGGCGCTCGACGCGATCGACGTGACGCTCCCCTCGCTCAACTCCGTGGTGCTCTCGGGCTTCGAGGGCGCGGCGAGCGTGCGCGGCGCGCGGCCGCCACGCACGAAGCCCATCGCGACGGCGACGGATGCTCCTGCCGAGACACCCCCGCCCCGCGGGCTCCGCAAACCGCGCGGGGCCAAGCCGGGCGGCGACGGCCCTGCGGACTGACGGGCGGTCGCCCGCCCTGCCCCGCCCGACCCGCCCCGACGACGTGACCCGCCCCACCCGACCTCCGAGGAACCCATGATCGAGCTCACCCCCAAGCGGCCGGAGCAGCCCGAGCGCACCTTCTTCGAGCAGGTCGGCGGGCACCCCACCTTCGTCGCGCTCGTGTCGAAGTTCTACGAGGGCGTCGCGACCGACCCGGTGCTGAAGCCGATGTACCCCGCCGACGACTGGGACGGCGCGGTCGAGCGCCTCACGATGTTCCTCGAGCAGTACTGGGGCGGGCCGGGCACCTACAGCGAGCAGCGCGGACACCCGCGCCTGCGCATGCGCCACAACCCGTTCAAGGTCAACCCCGACGCCCGCGACCGCTGGCTCGCACACATGAGGGTGGCGGTCGACTCTATCGAGTTGTCGCCCGCCGACAGAGATCTGCTCTGGGGTTACCTCGAGCGCGCCGCGCATGCCATGGTGAATACCTTCGACGAGTGAGGCGGGCAGGCCTCCCGTCCCGTTGACGAAGGAGTCTCCATGCCCTCATCGACCGACGTCGTCGTGGTGGGAGCGGGCCTCGCGGGGCTCGTCGCCGCGTGCGAGGTGCTCGACGCCGGCAAGCGCGTGACCGTGCTCGAGCAGGAGCCTGCGGCCTCCCTCGGCGGGCAGGCCTGGTGGTCGTTCGGCGGCATCTTCCTGGTCGACAGCCCGGAGCAACGACGGATGCGCGTGCGCGACTCCCTCGACCTCGCCCGCCAGGACTGGCTCGGCAGCGCCGCCTTCGACCGGCCCGAAGACGACTGGGGCTCCCGCTGGGCCGAGGCCTACCTGGAGTTCGCCGCGGGTGAGAAGCGCTCCTGGCTGCGGTCGCGCGGGGTGCGGTTCTTCCCGGTGGTCGGCTGGGCCGAGCGCGGCGGCGGGCTCGCCACCGGCCACGGCAACTCCGTTCCCCGCTTCCACATCACCTGGGGCACCGGGCCGGGCGTGCTCGACCCGTTCGTGCGTCGCTTCCGGGAGGGTCTGTCGGAGGGTCGTGCGCGCATCCTGCACCGTCACCGGGTCGACGAGCTGATCGTCGAGGGCGGCGCGGTGGTGGGGGCCGCGGGCGCCGTGCTGGGCCCGAGCACTGCCGCGCGCGGGGAGGCGAGTTCACGCGACGAGGTGGGGTCGTTCGAGGAGCGCGCCGGCGCGGTGATCGTCGCGAGCGGCGGCATCGGCGGCAACCACGAGCTCGTGCGGCAGCTCTGGCCTGCGCGGCTCGGTCGCGCGCCCGGGTCGATGCTCTCCGGTGTTCCCGCCCACGTCGACGGCAGGATGCTCGGCATCACCGAGCGCGCCGGCGCACGCCTCGTGAACACCGACCGGCACTGGCACTACACCGAGGGCATCGCGAACCATGCGCCGGTGTGGGCCGACCACGGCATCCGCATCCTCCCAGGGCCGTCGCCGCTGTGGCTCGACGCCACCGGGCGGCGGCTGCCCACGCCGCTGTTCCCGGGGTTCGACACGCTGGCGACGCTCGAACACATCCTGGCGACGGGGCACGACCACAGCTGGTTCGTGCTGACGCAGGCCATCATTGAGAAGGAGTTCGCCCTCTCGGGCAGCGAGCAGAACCCCGATCTCACGGGGAAGGACCTCAAGCTGCTCGCGCAGCGGGTGAGGCCGGGAGCTCCCGGGCCCGTCGAGGCGTTCAAGGAGCGGGGTGCCGACTTCGTGGTGGCGTCGAGCCTGCCCGAACTCCTGCACGGCATGGTCGGGCTGCAGCCGGGCGGCGAGGGCGGGCCGCTCGACGTGGAGCGGGTGCGGCGCGAGGTGTACGCGCGCGACCGGGAGCTGGGCAACACGTTCAGCAAGGATGCGCAGGTGACGGCCATCCGGGGGGCGCGGAGTTACCTCGGCGACCGGTTGATCAGGGTGGCGAAGCCGCATCGGCTGCTCGACCGGGCCGCGGGGCCGCTCATCGCGGTGAAGCTGCACGTGCTGACGCGCAAGACGCTCGGCGGCATCCAGACCGATCTCGCCGGGCGGGCGCTCGACAGTGCGGGCGAGCCGGTGCCGGGGCTGTACGCCGCGGGTGAGGCAAGCGGGTTCGGCGGGGGCGGGATGCACGGGTACCGGGCGCTCGAGGGCACGTTCCTCGGGGGGTGCCTGTTCTCGGGGCGGGCCGCGGGGCGGGCTGCGGCGCGGGTGGGGTGAGGGCGCGGCGCTTCGCGCCCGCGTGCACGTTCTCCCCGACAAAGTCCGTGAAGACTGCAGTTATCCCGGACTTTGTCGGGGAGAAACGTGCAGCGGGGGCGGGTCAGCGGCGCACGAGGACGTGGCCGCGCTTCATCGACAGGCGCGACCACCCGCCGGAGGTGAACACCGAGACGGGGTCGTCGAGCTTCACGAAGCCGAGGCTCACGGCACAGAAGGCGGCACCGGCGGGGATGCGCAGGGTCGGGTCATCCGTCTCCCCCACGCTCACCGGCAGGTCGCGCCCCCACACCTCGGAGCGCACCCGGTGCACCAGGTGCTCGCCGGGGTCGGCGGGCACTCCCGCGGCCACCTCGGCGATGCCCTTGCGGGCGGCCTCCTCGAGCACGCGCGGGTCGAGCTTGCCGGTCGGCACCCAGCCGCCGCGCGGCGGACTCACGCCCGCCCACGCCACCCCGCCCTCGACGGGAGGCAGCGGCACCTCGACGTTGCCCTCGGCGGCGTTGCTCATCACCGACGCCTGCGCCAGGCGGTCGAGCAGGGGCCTGATGGCGACGACGACGTCGAACGGCTCCGGATGCGAGAGCGCGAAGGTGCGGAGGCCCAGCACGGTGGGCGTGCTGTCGAGCAGGCCCTTCGGGGTGAGCGACGCGGTGTAGGCCGCGAGCACCCCCATGCCGCCGATGAGCCGCACCGCAGCGCCACCGTCGACGCGCGCCGCGCGCCCGAGGTAGACCTTGAGGTCACCGAGGGAGGCGGCGTCGATGAGGCTGAGCGTGTTGACCATTGCTGCTGTCTAAACTACTTCACAGCACCCGTTCCGGGCGCCCCGCGCGCCCGCGTCGCCGACCGGAGGCACCATGCCCGATCCCCTCGCCGGATTCCTCACCACCCTCGACCTCGTCGACACCGGGGCCCGCACCACCGAAGACATCTTCACGGGCCCGTCGCAGTGGATGCCGAGCGGCAGGGTGTTCGGGGGTCAGATCCTGGCGCAGGGGCTGGTGGCGGCCATCCGCACCGTCGACCCCGAGCGGGCGGTGCACTCGCTGCACGGCTACTTCCTGCGCCCGGGTGACGCCACCGCCCCGGTCACCTTCGCCGTCGACCGCATCCACGACGGGCGTTCGTTCTCGACCCGGCGCACGCAGGCGTACCAGAACGGGGTGCCGATCCTCTCGGCGATCCTGTCGTTCCAGATCGAGGACGAGGGCTTCGAGCACCAGGTGGAGATGCCCCACGACATCGCCGACCCCGAGGCCCTGCCGAGCGCCGTCGAGTCGCTCGCCGCCGTCGACCACCCGATCGCCCGCTCGTGGGCCGAAGAGCGGGCTTTCGACATGCGCCACGTGCCCTCCCCCATCTACTTCACGGTCGAGGGCGAGCGGGTGGCGCACCAGGCCGTGTGGATCAAGGCGCTGGGGCGCCTCCCCGACGACCCGAACATCCACCGTGCGGCGCTCGCGTACGCGAGCGACTACACGATCCTCGAGCCGGTGATGCGCCGACACGGCATGTCGTGGGCGCGGCCCGACCTCAAGATGGCGAGCCTCGACCACGCGATGTGGTGGCACAGGTTCGCGCGGGCCGACGAGTGGCTGCTGTACACGCAGCGCTCGCCCAGCGCGAGTGGCGGGCGGGGGCTCTCGCTCGGCGAGATCTACGACCGGGGCGGGCGGCTCATCGCGTCGGTGGCTCAGGAGGGGATGGTGCGGGCCGGGCGGCCGGCGCCGCGGGGGTGAAGCCGCCCGCGGAGTCCGCTCGCTGAGTCCGCCAGCGGCGGCTCAGGAGCGGCGGCGGAAGGTGAGGGGTTCCTCGAGGTAAGGCTCCCAGGCCTCGCGCTCGTGCGCGTTGATGCGGCGGGGTCGGTCGGTGGCGGCGTCGACGAGCACGAGGGTGGTCGACGCCTTCACGAAGGTGAGGCGCGGCTCGACGCCCTCGGGGGTCTTCACTTCGTAGTACACGTCGAGGCTGGCGCCGCCGAGGTGCCCGATCCACAGCTCGACGTCGATCGGCTGCCTGATGTAAGGCATCGAGCGCACGTACTCGATCTCCTGGCGCGAGATGACGCTCTTCGTGTCGGCCTCGGGGCCGGCGTCGATCACCGCCGTCGACCAGGCCGCCTGGTCGGGTGAGGTGAGATCGCCGTCGACCCAGAAGGCGAACACGCGCGCCTCTTCGAGGATCTTCAGCATCGACGCGTTGTTGACGTGCCCGTAGGCATCGAGATCCGACCAGCGCAACTGGATCGGCACGTGCAGGCGCATGGCGGCGCTCCCGCTAGTCGCGCGTGAGCTTGCGGTAGGCGGAGCGGTTGGGCTTCGCCGCGTCGGGGCCGAGGCGCTCGATCTTGTTCTCCTCGTAGGCCTCGAAGTTGCCCTCGAACCAGTACCAGTTCGACGGGTTCTCCTCGGTGCCCTCGTACGCGAGGATGTGCGTGGCGATGCGGTCGAGGAACCACCGGTCGTGGGTGATGACCACGGCGCAGCCGGGGAACTCGAGCAGCGCGTTCTCGAGGCTGCCGAGGGTCTCGACATCGAGGTCGTTGGTGGGCTCGTCGAGCAGCAGCAGGTTGCCGCCCTGCTTGAGGGTGAGGGCGAGGTTGAGGCGGTTGCGCTCACCGCCCGAGAGCACGCCGGCCTTCTTCTGCTGGTCGGGGCCCTTGAAGCCGAAGGTCGACACGTAGGCGCGGGCCGGAACCTCGGTCTTGCCGACCTGGATGTAGTCGAGCCCGTCGGAGACCACCTCGAACAGCGTCTTGTTCGGGTCGATGCCGCCGCGCGACTGGTCGACGTAGGAGATGTCGACCGTCTCGCCGATCTTCAGGTCTCCGCTGTCAAGCGGCTCGAAGCCGACGATGGTCTTGAACAGGGTCGACTTGCCGACACCGTTCGGGCCGATGACGCCGACGATGCCGTTGCGCGGGAGCGTGAACGAGAGGCCGTCGATGAGCACACGCTCGCCGAAGCCCTTCTTGAGGTTCTTCGCCTCGATGACCTGGGCGCCGAGGCGCGGGCCGACCGGGATCTGAATCTCCTCGAAGTCGAGCTTGCGGGTGCGCTCGGCCTCGCTGACCATCTCCTCGTAGCGGGCGAGGCGGGCCTTCGACTTGGCCTGGCGGCCCTTGGCGTTGCTGCGCACCCAGTCGAGCTCTTCGGAGAGGCGCTTGGCGAGCTTCGCGTCCTTCTTGCCCTGCACCTCGAGGCGCTCGCGCTTCTTCTCGAGGTAGGTGGAGTAGTTGCCCTCGTAGGGGTAGAGGCGCCCGCGGTCGACCTCGGCGATCCACTCGGCGACGTGGTCGAGGAAGTACCGGTCGTGGGTGACGGCGAGCACGGCACCGTGGTACTGCGAGAGGTGCTGCTCGAGCCAGAGCACGCTCTCGGCGTCGAGGTGGTTGGTGGGCTCGTCGAGGAGCAGCAGGTCGGGCTTCTGCAGCAGCAGCTTGCAGAGGGCGACGCGGCGCTTCTCACCACCGGAGAGGTTCTTCACCTCGTAGTCGCCCGGCGGGGTGCGCAGGGCGTCCATGGCCTGCTCGAGCTGGGAGTCGAGGTCCCACGCGTCGGCGGCGTCGATCTCCTCCTGCAGGGTGCCCATCTCGGCCAGCAGGGTGTCGAAGTCGGCGTCGGGCTCGGCCATCTCGGCGCTGATCTCGTTGAAGCGGTCGAGCTTGGCCTTGATGGGACCGACGCCCTCCTGCACGTTCTCGAGCACGGTCTTGTTCTCGTCGAGCTCGGGCTCCTGCATGAGGATGCCCACGGTGAAGCCGGGGGTGAGCTTCGCCTCACCGTTCGACGGGGTGTCGAGGCCGGCCATGATCTTGAGGATCGTCGACTTACCGGCGCCGTTCGGGCCGACCACACCGATCTTGGCGCCCGGGAGGAACGCCATGGTGACATCGTCGAGGATCAGCTTGTCGCCCACAGCCTTGCGGGCGCGCACCATGGAATAGATGTATTCGGCCATGCCTACCAGTCTATGGGCCGGGTCTGACCGATCAGACACGTCCCGGTGCCGAGGGCGGGTGCGACCATGCTGGTGTACTCGCCGTGACCGTACTGCCCGATGAGACAGTCGTCGCCCCACTTCACCGAGAACTGGATGGAGTCGGCCTCGACACCGACCGTGGTGGTGTCGACGGTCACCTGCATGGCGGTGATGTCGAAGCCGTTGTCGCGGAGGTTGCTCGTGATCTCGACTCCTCCTGCCTCGGGGTTCGCCGCGATGAGGGCGCGGTTGACCTGGTCGAAGAAGGGCTGGTTGTCGGCTGCCGACCCACCGGGGTTGAGCGCGGCGGTCTTGGTGGGCGGGGCAGAGGTGGCGGGGGCCGAGCCCGCGGAGCTCGGCGCCGCCGTGCTCTGGCCGGCGTCGTCTCCGCCGCTGCCCCCGACGCACCCCGAGAGTCCCGCGGCCACGAGCGCCAGGAGCAGCACGGCTCCCGAGCGGGCGGCACTGGAGCGAACGGCACGGGAACGCGCCGCACCGGAGCGCGCAGTACCGGAGCGAGCGGCCCCGGGGGTGCGGCCGCGGCCACCTCGCGATGGGGTGATGACCGCTCCCGCTGTGGTCCGCATCGTGGGCCGTGTCCTCTCGATCGCTGCATCGGCGCGATCGTCGCGCCGGGCTCTTGAGCCTCCCCGAGTTTATGCGCACCCCGACGCCCACCACCTGAGAGTCCGGCCAGCGCGCCACCCCCTGCGCCTCTGCCACCGGTCAGAACGGCAGGAGGGCGTCGTCGTCGGACTTCTCGGCGGGGTCGAACGGCTCGGACACCCCCTCGGGGCCCTCGTCGTCCGTCGCGTTGCCGGTGTCGTCGTGGTCGTGGCCGTCGACACCGGGGAGGGCGGCAGGGTCGAACGCGCCGGTGAGCCCGTTGAGCGAGCCACCCAGCCCAGGTGCCGCCCAGCCGGCGGCGTCGACGTCGCCACCCGGCACCGCGGCCACCGAGACGGCCTCTGCCGGCCCAGCCGCAGCATCCGTCGCCGTCGGCGCACCGGGAGGCCCGGGGTTGGCGAGCACCCGGGTGAACACGGCGGTGCCCCGCGCGAGGTCGTGACCCACCGCATCCGCCTCGATCTCGACGCTCGTGCCGGTGCGCTCGCCGTTGTCCCACGTGCGGATGCGGAGGCGCCCGGAGACGACCAGCGGGTGGCCGACCTGGAGCGAACCCACGAGGTTCAGCGCGAGGTGCCGGAAGCCCGACACGGAGTACCAGTTGGTCTCGCCGTCGACCCACTTCTTCTGGTCGCGGTCGTAGCGGCGCTGGGTGGAGGCCAGGCGGAAACTCGTGATCTCGAGACCCGAGTTCGTCGTGACGTGACGGGGCGTGGTCGCGACGACTCCGGTGACGGTGATGAGGTCGGGCATCGGATGCTCCTTGCAGTTCGGTTGATGAATGCAACGAGTATCGAGACGGTCCGGGACGACGAACGCCCGCGACCTCGATCTGTGGACGAGGGCGCGGGCGTCGTGGACTGTGGAGAAGTCAGGCCGCCTTGATGTACCTGGCGTAGGCCTTGCGCACCTTGTTCACCTTCGGCAGTGCGACGGCCATGCAGTAGCCCTGACCGGGGTTCTTGGCGAAGAAGTCCTGGTGGTACTCCTCGGCGCGATAGAACTCGCCGAGCGGCTCGAGGGTCGTGACGATGCCGCCGTCCCAGAGGTCGGCGGCGCGCGTCAGGGACTCCTCGAACAGCGCCTTCTGCTCCTCGCCGTCGTAGAACATCGCCGAGCGGTACTGCGTGCCGATGTCGTTGCCCTGACGGTTGAGCTGGCGCGGGTCGTGGAGGGTGAAGAAGACGTCGAGGATGACGTCGGCCGGGATGACCTCGGGGTCGAAGGTGACGGCGACCGCCTCGGCCTGCCCGGTGGTGCCCGTGCAGACCTGCTCGTACGTGGGGTTCGGCACGCTGCCGCCGGTGTAGCCCGAGACCACGTCGCTCACGCCCTCGAGGGTGCGGTAGACGGCGTCGAGGCACCAGAAGCAGCCTCCTGCGAGAACGAAAGTTGTCATGCCCGGAGTCTACGGGGAGCTGACGGGCCCGATGTCGGTGGTGCGCCGTAGCCTGCCCTCATGAACGCATCCAGCATCACGACCGGTCGCCCCGCCCTCCGCCGCGTCCGCGAGGGCTACTGGAGGGTCACCGCGGCCTCCGGCCACGTGCTCGGCTACGTCGAGCTGCGCGACGGCGAGCACGGGCAGCCCGGCGAGCCCGTCGGCCGCCGCTTCACGGCGAAGCGGCTGCTGCCCTCGCTCGTGGTCGTGCCGATCGGCGAATTCGCCTCGGCGGAGGAGGCGATGGAGTGCCTGCGCTGACGCAGATCACAGTTCCTCCCACACCGGCCCGTCGGAGCGCCGGGCCCGAGATGCGCGGGTAGTGTGCCGCACATGGAATGGTGGAATGGTTTCGCTCGCTGGTTGTACTCGGCCGACGGCGAGTACGTCGTGTCGAGCATCGTCTTGCCTGCCGCCGCGATCATCGTGGCGGGCCTCATCGCAGCCTGGGTCGCGCACTCGGCCGTCAAGCGCCTCCTGGCCAAGCACGACCGCGAGCTGCGGGTCTCGGCCATCGCCGCGCTCATCGACGCCGCCGAGCAAGCCTCGGTGTGGAACTCCCTCACCCCGCAGGAGCAGATTCTCTCCGATCGCGCGACCGGGCAGGCCGACATCCAGGTGCGTCTGCTCCCCATCAAGGGCTCCGATGTCGCGGCCAACTGGGCGGCGCACGCGCTCGCCGAGATGAAGCGCAACTCCGCTACCTTCGGCTACCAGATCGAGCCGGCGGTCATCGAGTTCCGCGACCGCCTGGTCGACTGGCAGCAGCGGCCGGGCCGGGCGCGCAAGGTGTTCCAGAGCGACCTCGACCGCTGGGCCGCCCAGGGCGACTCGGCCGAGCGCGAGCTGCTCGCCCAGCAGGACGCCTGGGTGGCGCAGCAGCACCACAACCAGTACGCCGACCAGCAGGGCGGCTCGCCGGCCGGGGCCGGCGCAGCGGCGGCGAGCCCGGTGGGCTCGGGCGCTCCGGCGGCTTCGGCCTCGAGCATCGGCACCCCCACCGTCGCCGTTCCGGTCGACACCTCCCGCATGCACCCGTCGGCACCGCTGCCGCCCACCCACGAGCCGCGGCCCACCGTGCAGCAGGTCGCCTCGGGCACCGGCTCGCGTGGCGTCGACCGCCGCGCCACCTCGAACGGCCTCGGCGACCTCGAGCTCACCACCGACCCCGGCGAATCGCGCGCCGCCGGCGAACTCCCTCCCCCGGTGAACGCCTTCCCCCCGCGCGGCGGCTCCCACGACTGACCGCCCAGAGTGACTACGGGCCGAGCGGACTCCCCGCCCGGCCCGTAGTACGCTTTTCGCGTCGCCCCTGTAGCTCAGTGGATAGAGCACCGGCCTTCTAATCCTTTTGCTGCACCTTCGCGTCGTCGGCAGGGTTGCCGGTGGCGGTGACGGCGATGTAGTCGCCGTAGAACTTCACGGGGTCGATTCGCAGCACGCGAGCGATGTGCTCGAGCTCGTCGGCCAGGAACGGTGACTGTCCCTTGAGGCGCTCCCCCATCGAGGTGGGGTTGAGCCCGATACGGATCGCTACGAACCGTGCTGACCGCTCTTCCTGGTCGATCATCGATTTCACGAACGCTCCTCGTGCGCGGCGCAGGAGACGAGTCTCGTCGGCGAAGGGCGTGACGTTGTTCTGAATGCTCATGCCGAAGAGTGTATGGGTTTCCGGACACTTTGACAACAAGTGCCTTCCAGCGAGTCGGAGAATCCGGCAACACGCCAGTTCTGCCTGTTGTGCATTGTCGGAATTCCGTTCATGCTGTCGGACATGACTGAATCACGGATAGGGATCCCCGACAAGGTGCGCGGTGTGGCCGCCGAGAAGGGGTATACCCAGGAGCGCACAGCGCTGACTATCGGCATCTCCCGGACTCAGCTGGGTGAGCGCTACGCAGGCCGCATCTCGTTCAAGGCCGACGAGATCCTGAAGCTCGCTCTGGCGATGCGTGTTCCCGTAGAGCGCTTCTTCCCCAAGCCCGAGGAGATCGACGCCGCTGAGGAGCGTGTCGCATGAGCGCCGTCGAGATCGCCCAGGTGGACGACGGGTCGCTGGTCGTCTCGTCCGAGACCATCGCGGCCGGCGCTGGCGTGGAGCACCGAGCCGTGCTTCAGCTCATCGGCAACAACATCGCCGACTTCGAGGAGTTTGGGGCGGTCGCATTTCAAATGCGACCGCTGCCCGGAGGTGGCAACCCTGTTCGCATCGCACTGCTGAATGAGCCGCAGGCGACGCTGCTGATGACGTTCCAGCGGAACACGTCTCAGGTCCGTGAGTTCAAGAAGGCGCTGGTGAAGGCGTTCTTCGAGATGGCTCGGCAGATCGCGGACATGTCGGTGCCGCGGACCCTGCCGGATGCTCTGCGGGCCTATGCGGCTGAGGTCGAGGCTCACGAGGCGCTGAAGGCCCAGCACGCGCTAGAGGCGCCGAAGGTTCACTTCGCGGACAGCGTGGCGGCGTCGAAGACGACGATTCTCGTTCGAGAGCTCGCGACAATCCTGCGCAGCAAGGGTGTCCAGACCGGTGAGCGCCGTCTGTTCGAGACGCTGCGGCAGGAGGGCTATCTGATCCGTCGCCGCGGGATCGATCGGAACATGCCGACGCAGAAGTCGATGGAGCTCGGCCTGTTCGAGATCGCGGAGGGCGTCGGTCAGCCTGCTGGTGGGGACACGCACATCCGTAAGACGACCCGGGTGACTGGTAAGGGCCAGGTGTACTTCATCAATCGGTACGCGCCTCGCGACGGTCTCTTCGAAGTCGAGGTGGCGTCGTGAGGGCGCTGCGGCGTCTGGCGATCCGTGTCAGGGCGTGGTGGAACGGCTACGGCGTTGTGTTCGTGCGAGCCAGTCGCGGACCCGCGGGAACCGTCTCCTCTTCGGCTGACGGTACCGCTTCCCGGTCAGAGGGCGAGTCCACTCGATGAAGAACTTCATGGGGTGCTCCCCGATGTCGTCCTTCGCGGGTTGCGCAAGGACCTGCGCTTTGGTGCCGGCTTCGACGAACGCGAACGTCCTGTCGATGGGCTGCGATGCCCCCTCGATGTGGATGGTGACGTCCGTCGCGTCTTCCTCGGTCCGGTTGATGAAGTCGATCGGTATGCCTCCGATCACGGCCCAGTGCGCTTTGTACCGCGGGGCGCGGAGCTCGGCGCGGATGCCGAGGATGAGGCCGCTGATGCCGGTGACGATTGCCAGTCCCCAGGTGACCCATTCCCACCATTCCATGCCCGGAGCTTAGCGGGCACCTACAGACTGCCGCGTCCACTCCCCCCAACGGATTCCCCCTCCGGTGGGCGCGGCTTCCCCCTCAAGTACTCAGAGAAGAGAGAACGCAATGTCGGAAGAAGAGACCGTCAAGAAGGTCGCGACGAAGGTTCGCGACATCACCGGCTGGCATGGTGACGCGCAGCTGTTCAAGCTGGAGCCGCCCCTCGAGAAGTCGGGCCCGTTCGTCGTCGTGTCCGCCGTCGACCTGCCCGTGTATATCCCGGATTACCGGACGAGCGAGACGATGATCTTCCCGTGCGACGAGGCCGGTGAGCACGTCGACTTCGGTGAGGTCGCGTTCGTCCCGTACAAGTCGCACGTGGACGCGCTGGCTGACCTCGGTTACGAGGTGGCGTGATGTGCGAGTGCATCATCTCGACTGAGGACGCGCAGCATGTGCTGTTCATCGTGGGTGACTTTGGGCTGGGCGTCGAGCCTCCTCGTCTGCGCGTGAGGTTGATCAACGGCATCCGTCGCGCTCTGTCCGGTGACGAAGCCAAGTCGGTGGCATCGCGTCATCCGGGGATCGTTCGGGCGTTGCAGATGACGAGGACGAACGAGTCGCTCGAACGTTTGCGGACGCTGGTGAAGGACCGTCTGGATTCTGAGGCGGTGGCAGCAGCATGAGCGCCACGTTCGTGATGGGTGACATCGGTGAGCCGGTTCGTCACATCGAGCTCGAGCCGCTCGAGACTCCTGCGTTCGTTCCCTCGGAGCCTGCCGCTCCCGAGCCGGTGAAGGAGCCGCAGCATGTCTGAGTTCAGCGGTCTCGGTTTCGGTGTTGGTGTGGTGCGTGGTGCGCGGTCGTTCAACGTGACGCCTGACGGTCGGCTCACGGGCGTGTTCCATCAGCGTGAGTGGGTGGCCGGCGAGAACGTCGCGTCGTGCATGTCGCTCTCGTCCAGTACTGATGCGCTCATCGCCGCAATTCGCGGACTAACACGATCGAGCTACGGTCTACCGGCCATTCCCTTCTCGGGCGAGGTCGGTCCGACCCCGAAGTCGCACGACATGTCGAAGTGCACGTGCGGGTTCTACGCCTACTACGACGGTTCGAACGACTATGCCACCGACGCGCGAGTCAGCGCGGTCGTCGAGGGGTACGGCCAGACGGTCATCGGGACTCGCGGGTTTCGAGCTGGGAAGGCTCGGATCGTCGCTTTGCATCTCGAAGCATCTGAGCCGCCGAAGCCGTGGAAATGGTGGCTGCACCCGCACCGTTGGGCTGTGGAGAAGCTCGTCGATCGGTCCCTCCGGACCAACAGCTTCAGCAATAGCTGGATCGTGTCAATCGGCATGATCACCGCGTTTATCGGGATCGGCATCTGGCTCCTCGTCATCGACTGGAAAGCGTTCGAGATCTACCTGTTCGAGCGGTACCGGTCGGTGAGCAAGAACCCGTCGAAGTGGTACCGGCCGCGTGACAACGGGCGAGGTCTGACGCCGGAACAGGTTGATGGCATTCGCCGCGGGTTTCCCGATGTTCCGCTCTTCTCGTCGTTCGAGGAGATGGTGCGGGCATTTCCGCCAGACGAATCTCTTGGGGCACTGCCTGACCGTTGGGCCCGCTCGTGAACGGCGCGCAGGTGTGGGCGCTGCTCACGATCCTGTTCGCGGGCATGGCGATCTTCCGGTCGTACACGGTCGCCGTTGACGGTGCCGTCACGGTGTTGATCATCGCGACGATCCTGTCGGCGGTTGCTGCGGCGCGTCGTGTGCCGTTCCGGGGTGGACGGTGAACGCCGTGGATGTCGGGCAGCAGTCGGATGTGGAGATCATCGAGCACCTCGACTTCGAGCCGCTGAAGTCCTGCGAAGTCGATCTGACCGCCACCGAGACGTGCCCCCGTGAGGCGGCGTGGGTGTGCATTTGGACGTGCTGCAACCGGGCTGAGCTCGTCTGTGACCATCACCGCGGGAACTGGGTGCGCAACACGGGGAAGGCCGTCGCGTTGGGCTACCACTTCCGGTGTGAGCACTGCGGTACCGCGACGCCTAACGTGCACGACGCCTTCGACTGGATTCCGATCGGTGGTGTGTCGTGAGCATCGAGGAGGCCATGCGGGAGGTCGCGCCGGGGTTCGGTTTCGGCTTCACGCACGCGGCTGGTGTGGACCCTTCCCTGTCGGGCACGGGTGTCGCGTCGATCGACGCTGATGGTGCCGCGGTCACGTTCCTGGTGCCGAAGCGGCCGTCGGTGTCGACGACGGATGTGCCTGCGAACGATGACCGTCTGAGGGCGATCTCTGGGGATGCTGTCCAGTTCGTGCCTGCGGGGGCGTTGGTGCTCATCGAACGCCTGTACGTGCCTCAGGGGCGCGGGAAGGACGGTGACCTGATCGCCCGGGCTGGCCTGTGGAACTTCATCGTGCGGGGGCTCAGGGATAAGGGGTGCACGGTCGTGTCGGTTGCGCCGGCGACGAGGGCGAAGCTCGCGACCGGGAACGGCGGGTCGAAGAAGGACGACGTAATGCGGGAGATGCGGCGCCGGTTCCCTGGTGTGCCGCTTCCGGATGACAACACGTGCGACGCGTTGGCCCTCGCGTCTGCTGCGGCGGCGTGGGCGGGTCTTCCCGTCCCCGAGCCGCTGAATCAAGGGCAGAACGAGGCCATGACCACCGTGGTGTGGCCGCTCAGGAGAGGGAGCAACTGATGACCGTGAAGTACACATCGAAGAAGCCGGACGAGACGAAGGACGGCCTGCAGAACCTCGAGGATGCGTGGACGCGTCCTGAGGTCGAACCGGAGCCCGTCGTCGTGGTGGGTCTCGTGTCGCGTCACGCGATCGCGAAGAACGCGGGTGGCGACTGGCAGGCGACTGCTGGGCTGCAGCACGTCGAGGTTCTGACGGGCGATGGTGCCGACGAGGCGAGGGAGCTGCTGGCGCTGGCGTACCAGGCGCGCACGGGCGACTCCGAGCTCGAGATTCCCGAGGCCGACTGATGCCCGCCATGGTGGCCGGCGTCGTGCCCGCCCGGTCGTCGTGGACGTGTCCCGGGTGCCAGCGGCATGCGCTGATCCCTGATGGGTTCGGTGGCTGGTTCTGCCCCAAGTGCGGCGACGTGGAGGTGGACCGGTGAAGACCATGTTCAACGTCGTCGAGCTCGTCACCGACAAGGACGGCTTCGAGTTCTCGCACGTCGAGTCGGAGCACGACTCGCTGCAGGAAGCGACCGTGGAGGCGCAGCGTCTGAACCGGGACTACGCGCACCAGTCGTTGCTGGGTGCGGGTGACTCGGTGGAGTTCATCGTCGACGAAGTGCAGGTGGACGACGATGACGTGGCGTGATCGCATCCTCGCTGACGGGTCGAACCGTGACGCGTGGAAGGAAGCCCGCTACCCGGTCATCGGGGCGTCGGACGCGAAGATCCTGTCGAAGGCGTCGTCGATTCCCCTGTACCTGGCGGGGAAGCTGAAGCGGGACGTGTTCACCGGCAACGTGTTCACCGAGACCGGGTACAGGTTCGAGCCGATGGTGCTTGCGTGGGCCGGGTTCGACCACAACGTGGCCCTGGTGCACGCCCCTGATGAGCCGGGTTTCGCGGCCACCCCGGATGGTGTGAAGGAGTTCGGGAACGGTGACCTGGCTCTCGCTGAGGTGAAGGTCAAGCACGTTCCGGCGCCGCACACGATCAAGGGACCGACCCTGCCGGAGAAGCGTCAGTTGGCGTGGCAGTTCCGGGTGTTCCCGGAGGCGTACTGCATCGACTGGCTCTGCGCCGAAGTCGACCGTGACACCGAGGATCTGCACGAGCAGGAGCCGTGGAAGATCCGCTTCTACCCCGACGACCCCGAGTTGGTCGCCATCCAATCCAAGGTCGAACCGATCGCGGTCGACCTTCTGGGCAGGCTTCGCGCCGCCCTCGAATTCGAGAAGGAGCTCGCCTCATGAGCACGACTGAACTTGCTCTGCCGACATCGGTTGTCCCGTCCACGTGGAACCCCGACACGGCAGCGCTCATGGAATTCTCCGGCCTCTCCTGGATTCAGGGCGGGCAGCGTGTGTTCGCGCCCTCCGGGGTGATGGCGGCGTTCCTGAACGCGTGTGCCCGCACCGGGCTGGACCCGTCGGCGAAGCAGATCTACGCGATGGAGATCGGCGGCAAGTGGTCGATCGTGACCGGTGTCGACGGCATGCGTGTCGTCGCGCAGCGCACCGGCCAGTACCTCGGTCAGACCCCGATCCAGTGGACCGCTGACGGCGTGAACTGGGTCGACGTGTGGCTGTCCGATGACGCGCCGGCGGCAGCCCGTGTGGGGGTGCGCCGGGTGGGGTTCGCGGAGCCGCTGTATCAGGTAGTGACGTGGAAGGAGTTCGGGAAGACGACCGGGCAGTGGCGCACGATGAAGGCGCACATGCTCGGTATCCGGGCTGAGACTCACGCGCTGCGTAGGGCGTTCCCGAACGACCTGAGCGGCCTGTACACACCCGAAGACATCGACGGTGGGCACGCAGCCCAGGACGCTCTCGTTATCGCCCCCACGGAGGACTGGGAGGCGCTGATCGATGCCGCGCAGTCGAAGGACGAACTGAAGGCGATCGTGGACCGCTGCCAGGAGGCGGAGGAGCTGTCGGATCGTATCCGGACAAAGGTGCTGACGAAGTACGGCATGTTCAACCGGGCCGCGGAGGACGCCGAGCGTGAGCAGGTGACCGCATGAGCCGCCGTCGGTGGCGTCGCGGTGAGGACGTCGTTCTGACCGTGACCGGGAAGTACTCGCTGCTCGGCGCTGTGTGTGCTGACGAGTGGGAAGACGGGCGTGTGCTCGTCAGGTGGGAAGACCGCACCACGACTCGCATCATGGGCGACCTGCTCACCACACCGGGCGACGCTGCAACAGTGCAGCCGGACGCGCTGCTCGAGCATGCACGCCGGGTCGCTGCTCTCCTCGAGGCGCAGCTGGCGCAGATCGAGGCGCTGGTGTCATTGCCGATCGCGGTTGAGGTGTCGTGCCTTGACCGGGTGATGCGCATCCGGGAGATCCTCGGGGTGGAATCGTGAGCGCCTACTACGAGGCCGAAGGTGTGACCGTCTATCACGGTGACTGCATCGAGGTCATGCGCGAGCTCGCTGACGACTCCGTCGACGCTGTCGTGACCGACCCGCCCTACGGCCTCGAGTTCATGGGGCGGGAGTGGGACGGCGCTGACGGGTTCCGACGATCGCTGAACGCAGCGGACGCGGGCCGCGAGAACGTCTTCGGTCGCACGTCACAGAAGGCACCTGAGTACCGCACTACGAGCAAAGCTCGTGCGGGTATGGGTGCCACAGGCTACACGGATGGCAGCGAACGGCTTGAGCGCCCGTCATTCCTTGGCGGGTTGAATCCGAAGTGTCTGAACTGCGGCAAGTGGCAGCGTGGCGGCAACCCTTGCTCGTGCGATGCCCCCGAATTCCCGAATGAGCGTGCAGGGCGCATGCACACGTTCCAGGAGTGGTGCGAGCAGTGGGCTGCTGAATGCCTGCGAGTGCTCAAGCCGGGCGGGCACATGCTCGCGTTCGGCGGGTCGCGCACTTGGCATCGGCTCGCCTCCGCGGTCGAGGACGCGGGCTTCGAGATTCGCGACTCGATCGCGTGGCTGTACGGGTCGGGATTCCCAAAATCGATGGACGTCGCAAAGGCCATCACGGGCATGGAGTCCGGTCATGGATCGAACGCAAGCGCGATTCGCAAAGCAACGATGGGCGACGACTACAAACCCTCCGGCGTTCGCGGCAACCGCGACGGGGTGACCCGTCGAAGTGACACAGACATGGCGGACCGAGTACTCGAGCTCACCGAGAACGGGCAGAAGTGGCAGGGCTGGGGTACGGCGCTCAAGCCCGCCTTCGAGCCCATCGTGGTGGGGCGCAAGCCGCTTGCCGGGACAGTGGCGACGAACGTGCTAACACACGGCGCCGGGGCTCTGAATATCGACGCGGCGAGAGTGCCCGGCGGAGAACGTCCAGTCATGGTCCGCACGGCAACCGTTGTGTCGGCGACAAGCATGAGTGGGGCATCGACCGGGGCAACTCAGTCCGGTGAGATGACCGACAGAGGCCGATGGCCGACGAACGTCATCCTCGACCAGTCGCAGGCAGCCGAGCTCGACACGCAAACGGGGACGCTCACTTCAGGCAAGATGCACGCCGGTCAGCCCCGCAAGGGCAAGCCCGCCGACATCCTCGGCGCGTTCGCTCCGGACCAGGTGCGGAACGACACCTACGGCGACTCGGGCGGCGCGTCCCGGTTCTTCCCCACGTTCAGGTACGAAGCGAAGGCACCTTCGGATGAGCGCCCGTCGGTGGATGGTATGCAGCACCCGACCGTGAAGCCACTCGACCTCATGCGCTGGCTGGTGCGCCTCGTCACCCCGCCCGGCGGCACCGTCCTCGAACCATTCGCCGGCTCCGGCACCACCATCGAGGCTGCCCTGCTTGAAGGGTTCTCATGCATCGGCATCGAGCGCGAGGAGAGCTACCTCCCGCTGATCATGCAACGCATCAAAAAACCACTTCAGCAGGGACTCTTCGACGGATGGGACGGTGCAGCGTGAAGGTCTACATTGCAGGACCGATGACCGGCCTGCCGCTGTTCAACTACCCGGCGTTCAACGAGGCAGCCGCCCATCTGCGGGCACTCGGTCACACCCCGCTGAACCCGGCGAGGCACGACATCGCGGGACCGATCAAGCCGTGGGACTACTACATGCGTGATGCGCTCAGCCTCGTCATCCAAGCGGACGGGATTGCCCTTCTATCTGGCTGGGAAGACTCACGTGGCGCAGTGCTTGAGCACATCCTCGGCGATGCGCTCGGAATGGACATTCGACCGCTAGAGGGGTGGCTGTCATGACGATCATGCCGAAGGTTGCGCCTCCGACCGCGAAGGAAGAAGCCGAAGCGTACGAGATCGCGAACGACCGCGACCAGAACCGGTGCGTGCGGTGCGGGTCGTTCGATGGGGTGCAACGTGACCACAGGAAGAACCGGTCGCAGGGCGGGCTGACACTCGCGTCGAACCTGCAGCTGCTCTGTGCTCGCTGTCATCTTTGGAAGACAGACCACCACGCTGAGGCCGTCGAGGAGGGCTGGGCTGTCCCGATGCGGAAAGACCCCGCCCAGTGGCCCGCACGCCGTCAGATCCGCGCTGGACGCCCCGTGCGACTCCTCTCCTGGGTGCTGTACAACGACCGGGGCGGGATGAAGGAGATCCCCGCGGTCGACGCCTACGAACTCATGGGGCGGATCTCATGAGCGCGCCAGTGATCGTCGACTTCTACTGCTGCGAGGGTGGTGCCTCTGCCGGGTATGCGGCTGCCGGTTTCTCGGTGGTGGGGGTCGACCGTGACCCGCAACCCCGCTATCCGTTCCCGTTCCTTCAGATGGATGCGCTCGAAGCGATGGACCGGCTACTCGCCGGCGAGTGGCTCACGTTCCACACGAAGAACGGCATGCCCCTCTTCGCTCACATCAGCCTGATGGCAGCGTGGGTGGGTTCGCCCCCCTGCCAGGCTAGAACCAAGGCGCAGAAGATCCAGGGCCGCGAGCACCCACTCCTGATCGCTCCCACACGTGAGCGGTTCATTCGCTCCGGGCTTCCCTACGTCATCGAGAACGTGGTGCCCGACGGGTTCGACCCTGACCCGCTGATGGACCCCGTGCTGCTGTGCGGCGAGATGTTCGAGATCGAGACGTACCGGCACCGCCTGTTCGAACGAACTTCGATCTGGAAGCACCGGAGCACCCGAAGCACATGGCGCGGACGACAAAGATGGGGCGCCGACCAGTGCCTGGTGAGTACATGCACATCGTCGGCAACTTCTCCGGCGTCGATCGCGGACGCCAGGTGATGGGGATGCCATGGGCTTCGCGAGATGGGCTTCGGGAAGCTGTCCCGCCCGTCTACACCGAGTTCATCGGTCGTCAGATGCGAACCCAACTGGTGGCGGCATGAGCGTCGACAAGCAGGCTCTCGTCGCGTGGCTCCGCGACCGGTCGAAGCACCCGAACCCGTTGGTGGGTGCCGTGTATCAGGGGCTCGCGGACAGGGTGCAGCGCGGCGACTTCGACAAAGACAAGGAGGTGGAAAAGAGATGAGCGTACTCGTCAGCTCGTGGGTGTGGATGCATTCCACGACGAAGGGCAATGACCGCCTGGTGCTGCTGGCTTTGGCTGACAACGCGGACGATGCCGGTGTGTGCTGGCCGTCTGTGTCACACCTGGCCTCAAAGACTCTCCTTCACGAGCAGACCATTCGCACCCGTCTACGGGCATTGAGAGCGTCTGGTGAGCTCGAATGGCAGGACCGTCCGGGCACTTCTAATCGCTTCCGCGTGGTGATGGATACCCCTACGAAAAGCGCTACCCCTAGCGATTCTCTAGGGGGTAGAAAAGCGCTCACCCACCCCTCCGAAAAGGACTACCCCACCCCTACGAACGGTTCGGTAGACACCCCTACGAACAGCTTTCGTAGGGGAACCGTCATAGAACCACCAGAGAACCATCAAGAACCACCAGAGGTGTTCGAGCTGGATATCCCGAGGGGATCGAGGACAGCGGTCGCGTTGCCGAAGCCGTGGCTGCTGACAGCCGAGATGAAGCAGTGGGCGGCAACCCACGCCCCACTCGTCGACGTCACGGAAGAGACGAAGCAGTTCGTCGAGTACTGGCGTGAGGGCGAGGGCAAGGGGAAGAAGAAGAAGAACTGGGAGCTGACCTGGCGGAACCGCATGAAGCGGAAGCAGGGCGACTACGAGAGGACCGCTCCCGGCTCGACTGTGACTTCGGCGTGGGACGGGTACAAGGAGGTGAGTGAGGGATGAGCGAGCTCGTGTACGCGCAGCGCGCCGTGCTGGGGGCTGTTCTCCTGACGCGTGGTGAGCTGCTGGATCAGATCACGCTTACGGGTGACGACTTCGGTGCCCCGAACCTGTCGTCGATGTTCGATGCGATGCGGGCGTTCCATGCGGAGGGGAAGCCTCTGGATCAGGTGACGTTTGCGGAGGCTCACCCGAAGTGGGCTCCGGAGATCTGGAAGCTCACCGACGAGGTGCCGGCGCTGGTGACCGCGGTGGACTACGCGGACATCGTGAAGGAGGCGTCGGTGCGGCGCCGGGTGCACGCGGCTGGTGTGCGGATCGCGGAGTGGTCGCAGGTTCGGGAGTTGTCGGCGCTGACGGAGGATGCCCGGAAGGAGCTCGACGAGGCGTTCGGGATGACCGAGCAGCGGGTCCGGTTCATGGATGAGACGCTGCTTCACACGCTGGACCGGTTGACGAATGAGGACCCGGTGGTGTTTCCGACGCCGTGGGGGTCGCTGAACTCGGTCCTGAATGGTGGTGTACGTCCGGGGCAGTTGGTGATCATCGCGGCCCGCCCGTCGTTGGGTAAGTCGGCGGTGGCGTTGCAGATCGCGACGGAGCTCGCGAAGACCGGTTCTGTGGCGTACGTGTCGCTCGAGATGTCCGAGGAGGATCTGCAGCTGCGTGCGGTGTCGCAGGGCGCGACGGTGCCGCTGTCGGCGTTGACGAAGAACGCGAAGCAGATGCCGGAGTGGATGTGGCAGAAGGTGGCGCGGTGGCGTGAGCAGACGCGGATGCCGATCTCGTTCGACGATCGTTCGGAACTGACTGTCGCGGACATTCGCACGTTCGCCCGGTCGGTGCATCGGAAGGCGCCGCTGGCGGGGATAGTCGTCGACTACCTGCAGCTGATCACGGATCGCCGGAAGGGCGACATCTCTCGTGAGCAGCAGGTGTCCTATGCGGTGCGGCAGTTGAAGATCATGGCTCGCACGATGGGTGTTCCGGTGATCGCGCTGTCGCAGTTGAACAGGCAGTCGGAGTCGCGTGCTGATCGTCGACCGCAGATCTCGGACCTTCGGGAGTCGGGGGCGATCGAGCAGGACGCCGACACGATCATCCTGCTGCACCGGGACATGAAGCCGGGTGCGGTGGCGGATGACTTCGAGATGTTGGTCGCGAAGAACCGGAACGGTGAGCTCGCTTTGGTGCGTCTGGCGTGGGAGGGCGAGTTCGTTCGTGTTACTCCTCGCCGACGTCGTGTGGATGAGGGGCCCGGTCAGCCGCCGGCGCTCGAGGGTGTGTGAGGAGGAGATGGTGATGCAGATCATGGAGACGGTGCAGCGGCCCCTGGTGGGTGTTGAGCCGAACGACGAGTACGGGGTCGACCTGATCCTCGGGAAGAAGCGGGTGAGTCTCTCCCTCGCGGACGCGAAGCGGGTGCGGGAGTGGATCGCTGAGGTCGAGATGCAGCAGACGATGTCTCTGAACCAGGACATGCGTGACCGTGCTGACCGGATGCTCGCACAGCCGAACGGCGCGTGGGAGGTCGACCAGTGAGCGCCTGGCTGATCCTGCTCCTGCACGAGCTCGCGAGCCGCGTCGACGGACTGACCGACGACCGGCATCTGACGACTGATCCGGCATGCGCGCAGTATCGGGCACGGCGCCCGGGGAGCCGTCTTGACCGGATGTCGCGGGGTGTGTCCTGCACGCCTTGCATGATCGCCGGCTCTTACTTCGGCGACGAGTGCATCCCGTTCAGCTTGAGAGAGGAACTCGCATGACGCTGACAGCCGAACAGTACATGGCCCTGGGTTACGACGAGGAGTCAGCGCTACAGGAAGCGGCGTACGCGGCCCGTACAGCGGCGAACAGCCCCGAGGTGGACCCGGAGGGCATCGACGCTCAGATCGCAGCCGTAGAGGCCGCTGTAGCCTCCCGCGTGTGCACCCTCTCCGGACGGTGGGGATGCACCCTCCCCGCAGGACACACGGGTGACTGCGTGAAGACGTGCGTGAACCACTTCTGGAAGCGACTCGGGGAAGGCACCGAGATGTGCCCCATCGAACCCGCCTACGTGAAGTTCGGGCACCTGTGCGGCCCCTGCTTCGGACGGCTGAAGGGTCGCCTGCGGGAACTGGTCACGATCCTCCCGCACATCCGGTCGATGGTGACCCCATCGCTGGGTGCCGGGGACGGCCCGCGGGTGTCGGGTACGAAGGAGCAGCCGCTGCCGATGAACGCGACCGCTGTGGAGGACTCCCACGACCTGTTCGAGCGGGTCAACGAGTGGATGGCGCAGTTCAACGAATCCCTCGGCCTCGGGGTGAGTCTCGCGACGCTCACGTGGATGCGTCGTTCCGGTGACAGCATCCCGGTGGCGTGGGCTGACGAGTACGGGTCGAAGCTCGCGATGCTCGACATCGCCACCTGGTATGAAACCCATGAGCTCACCATCGTGTCCGCTCTGCCGCCGTTGACGGTGAAGGCGTGGTGGGACGACCTCGACGACATGACCCGGCAGTACCGGGCCCGCTACAAGCTCACCGACGGGCGCCAACGGGTTCCGATTGCGCCGGCGTGCACGGAGTGCGGTGAGCGTGAGGTCGAGGTTCGGGCGGACGGTGGGCGTCTCATCGACGTCAGGTGCCGGCACTGCGAGACCGTGTTCAACGCTCGCGAGCACAAGGCCATCTTCGATGCCGCTGAACGGGCGGTGACCCTGGTGATTTCGTTGCAGTGCGATCAGGGGCATCACAAGCAGTGCCGGTGGGTGGATTGCCCGTGCGGGTGCCATGAGAAGAGCGTGGCGGCGTGACTGTCGCGTGTGTGTGCCACAACGAAGGAGAAGAGAAGTGATGGATGCGAATCAGATTGCGGCCCCGTTCCGCGAGGTCGCCCGCAGGTATGACACTGCCGCACCGGGGTGGCCGTTGAAGGCCTCGGCGGTCTCTGAGGATTTGGGGCGCGCGGTCGAAGGAGAAGAGAAACGATGAACGAGAACGACGAGACCAAGGGCATCCGCGTCACCATCGAAGACCTCGAAGAAGGAACGTCGGAGACGAAGGTCATCTGGAACGACTACCTGCTGATCGCAGCCGGCGACCGATACCTGGCGAACGTGAACGCGCACGGCAACGGCACGCACGTTCTGACGGTGAAGCGCGACCTCGGGGCGGTGTCCTCGTGATCTCTTCTGATCGTTCCCCGGGTGGACAGGGAAACCAGGAAGCGGGGTCGATCTTGAGTTCCGCAGCAGACGCCGCCGACAGCGACACGCAGCTATTTGCCCGGATCGAGAAGATCGCAATGAGCAGCGAGGGGCGAGACGTCGACGGGATACAAGACGAATTCGTGGCCTGGCTTCGTGAACGGGCAGACCAGCCGCTGTCATGAACGGCCATGTGCGGTGGTGGGAATTCCGCAAGCGAGCGGCTTGCCCGCATTCGGATGTACGCCCGATTTACGGCGACGAGATCATCCACGCGACACCCGACTGGAACCGGCTGCAATGCAGGAGATGCGGTCGCTTCCTCGACGGGCCGGTCGCATTGGCAACTCTGAGAGCAAAGGATATTCGTTCATGACTGACCTGTTGGGTGACCAGGAACCGGTGATGCGGGTCGTTCAGGTGGCCCCACGGACAACGAGTTCGGCGGTGGCGTGTGCTCAGATCAACGAACTTCAGGAGGGTGACATGGGTGACCAGGAAAGGGTCACAGATTTGGCGGCTCGGCTCGACGAGCGCGCTCGCGCGTTCAACGATGCGGGGCTCCGCTATGGGGTCGCGGATCTTTTGACGGAGGCCGCTGAGCGTCTGCGCGCAGCCGAATCCGAGAGGGACTCCGCCGTGAAGGAAATGCACGACCGCGAGCTACACCACTTCGAGGTCGAAGAAGAGGCATCCGAACTCCGCGCTGAGCTTGCTGTGGTGAAGCAGCAGCGTTCCGACAACCTGCGAGAGATCACAGCCAGGGACGCCGTCATCGCGGAGGCGCACCGTGCGTTCGGCGATATGCCAGTGATGGAGGGCGGCAGTGGCGCGTCGGGCGAGGAGTCGTGGTTCAAGGCTCGGGTGGCAGAGTTCATGCGATGCCGAGACCTTCTCGCTGCTGCTCCTGTGTCTGTGCTTGCCTCGCACGCCGCCGAAGTAGCAGCGAAAGCCCGGGGGCAGGCACTGCGTGACGCCCTGGCGCAGATCGTGGAGGGAGCCCCGCCTCTGAACGCCGAGCTCACACTCACTCCGGCTGGCGTAGTCGAGGACCGAGCTATGTCGGCTTACGTCGAGGGCCATCACGACGCGTGGGCCGCGGTCAACAGCATGATCCTCGCCGAAGCCACCGAAAGCGAAAGGTGAACCCCAGATGGAGCGCATCGAGCAGCGAATCATTCAGACAGCGATTCACACTCTCGGAACCTGCCCCGGTTGCAGTGAAGGCGGTTGCTTCGCTGGCTACCACTGCCCGTGCGACGGCTGCGAATGCTGGCGGAAGGAAGGGCAGAGCGATGAGTGACAACGAACGCGACGAACTGGGTTTCGTCATCGAGGACCGCGCCGGCATCGACGTGCTGGTGTACGAGAACGGTAGTTGCCGTCCGGCGCAGCCTACCGAGGTGAAGATGTGGCGGGCGTTGGTGTCTCGGGACCGGCGTATGAAAGCCGAAGGCGCAGCAGTCGAGATGGATGCCCTCGCCGATCGCATCTACGAGACCGCCCCATGGGTGATCGGGATGCTCCGCGACCGTGCTGCTGAACTGCGAGAGGAGACCAACTGATGGGCGTCCAAGTCGGAGCATCGTTCTCTGGTCGGCGCAGGTACGTGAGCATCGAACTCGAGCCAGAAGATGCAGAGGGGCTGGCTGATGAACTTGCTCGCCACCGCAGTGACCGAGGGTTCCGAGAACTCGCAGAGCGTATCTACTCGATCCTCGACGTGTTCAAGGCCAGCGACCGAGAGCAGGTGAAGTGATGCCCGCCCTGTCCTCTCGTACTGATGAGCAACACCACACCACCAAGGCGCCCTGATGGAAGACCGCGAGCTGTACGACGTTCGGTCAGCGTCACGCCGGGCCCGACGCTCGCGATGGACGATCTACCACTGGATGCGAGACGGCATGCCCTACCAAGTCATCGGAGGTCGCCGGTACGTCGCGCACGACGACCTCATCCAGAAGCTTCGAGGCACAGCCCAGTCCCGCATCCAACACGCTCGCCGACACGATTCGCGAGGCCGATTCACGAAGGCGCAAGAAAATTGTTCCGAATTGGTTTGACACGCACCATGTCACACAGTTTTGATTCAAAGTACGCAACAAGAGGCCAAGGGTTGGAAGCGCCGCTCGCCTGCCTCATCTGGACCCGCCACCGACCTCTCTCCGGTGGTGACACAGGGTTGACAACCTGACCGCCTGGGGGCGGTGAACTCGTCACCTCGCGGGCCCTGGCCTCAGGCCTACAGTCCGCACCCCACCGCTGGGAGCGCAACTCTGGCGGTCACGCTGGGAGCCGACGTAAACGCGACCGGGCATGTACTCGGGTTCGTTCGTCGGCTCCCAGCACACGTCTTTGGCCGCGCACCTCACCCAGTTCGCCTGACACGCGGCACGGTGACCGGAACGGCACCCCACGTCGAAGGAGACAGCGCATGACCCACTCGACAATGTGCGGGTCGCACAACGAGAGCGGAAGCGGCTGCTACGTGCCCTGGTGCACGTGTTCCTGCCACCACACGGAGCCTGATTGGCCAGCTGCCTGATGCGACCACTCCCGGTCCTCATCGTCGGCCTCACCCTCGTGAAGCTCGCGATCCTCGTCGCCCTGTACTCGCTACGCCTCTCACCCGCCGACCCCGGCCCACTTGAGGACGACTGATGGCGGCGAAGCGCCCCCGCGACGGCAAGGGCCACCGGGCCTACCGCCGCGCCCAGGCCTCGCTGAGACAACGCACCAAGGAGCAGCACCTCCCCTGCGGGTACGGGTCACCATCCGGGTGGGGATGCGGCGAACAGATCGACACCACACTCGACGCCCGCCACGCACGCTCCTTCACAGCCGACCACGACGTCGCCATCAACAACGGCGGACGCCTCGTCGGCCAAACCCTCGTGCCCATGCATCGGGCGTGTAATGCGCGCAAGTCCGACCACGCGACGGTCGAGATCTGGGGCGCGACCTAGGCAAGGGAGCCGAGCATGCCCGCCTGCACCGCACCCGGATGCTCGAAGCCAGCACGATCCAGCAAAGCCGCCTACTGCCCCATGCACTACCACCGCCTGTACCGGCACGGCTCGCTCGACGCCGTCGCCCACAAGGCAGGTGTGACCGCCAGCAAGGGACGCCGCTACCGCATCACCCGCGACCCCAGCCACCCCCTGGCCATGGCAAGCGGCCTCGTCTACGTGCACCGCAAAGTGCTGTACGACATCATCGGACCCGGCGAACACAGCTGCCACTGGTGCGGCACCACCATCCGGTGGGCACCCAAGGGCACACCCGGCATCCTCGTGCCCGACCACCTCAACGGGTACGGCGACGACAACCGCCCCGAGAACCTCGTCCCCTCCTGCATGAGCTGCAACATCACCCGCGCCCAACAGGAACGCAGCGCCGCACTCCGAAACGCCGGCTTCTGGTCAGCCAACGACACCATCGCCCACCTCAAGCACAAGGGCCGCAAAGACCCCATCCAGGCGGCAGAGCCGAGAAAAATTAGAAATCCTGAAGTCGCTGCCCACCTCCCGCGCGGTCGTGGCGCGTTTCTCCCCGCTCCATTTCGTGTTCTCACTCCAAATGCGCGATGACACCAATTCGGAGGTGGCGCTGATGCCCCGAGCGTTGACCCCGTGTGGCAAGTACTCGGCTTACAAGCGGCATCTTCGTCTCCACGAGCCAGTGGATGCCGCATGTCGTCGAGCGCAACAGGAACACGACTCGAGTCGGTCTAGCTCTGCGAGGACGAGAGCAGGAGAGGCGGCGAAGCCGGTGATCGACACCCAGCCTGAAGATACGCCGGCACCACTTGAGCCGCTGGCGCCGGCACCCAAGACCGAAGACGGTCACGTGTCCCGTCTCGAGGTGCTGCTGGAGATGCTCGAAGACTCGCGGGCGGCTCTGCGCGAGTTGAGGACGAAGAGCCCGGAGCGGGCTTACCTGGCGTCGCGTGAGCAGCGGGAGATTCTCGCGGAGATCGCGCAGCTGCAGGGCAACGGGCAAGTGAAGGGGGTCACTCTTGCTGACCAGCTTGCCGAAGTCCGAGCTCGTAGGCGCGCAGCGTCCGCGGCTTCATAGGCTCCCGCCGCGTGCGGGGTCGCTTGGCGAAGAGGCGCTCGACCTGTGGTATCTCGCTGGGAAGCGGAGCGACCCATGGCAGGAGCTGTCGCTGGATTCGATCTTCTCGATCGATGACGACGGCCGCTGGGTGTGCACCGAGCACGGCGAGCTCGTAGCACGCCAAAACGGCAAGGGTGACGTGTTGTCGCCGGCCACGATGGCGCACCTGTACCTGTGGCCGAAGCCGGACGGCGAACCGAAGACGATCGTGCACACCGCGCACCAGTTCAAGACTGCCCGTGAGGCGTTCCTGCGGCTGAGGCGGGTGATCCAGTCGTCGGCGGTGCTGATGGGTGAGGTCACCCGGATCTCGACTGCACACGGCGAGGAGGGCTTCGAGCTCGCGAACGGCAACCGCCTCCTGTACCTGGCGCGGTCGGCGAACTCGGGTGTGGGCTTCACGACGGATGTGCTGATCATCGACGAGGCGCAGCAGATGTCGCAGGCGGCGCTCGACGCACTGCTGCCGACGATGTCCGCGGTCGACAACACGCAGATCATCTACACCGGCACGGTGCCTGACGAGCTCAACGATTCCGAGGTGTGGGAGGGCGTCCGGGATCGTGGGCGTACCGGCAGCGACCCGCGCACGGGGTGGATGGAGTTCAGCCCGGAGGGGTCAGAAGACCCGGACGTTGCCGACACCATTGACATTCGCGACGAACGCAATTGGGTTGCCGGTAACCCGGGTCTCGGCTACCGGCCTGGTCTGACCCGCGAGACCATCGAGGACGAGATCTCCCGCCTGTCGCCCGATTCGGTGCGGCGCCTCCGGTTGAACATCTGGCCGAACCGTCGACCGGTCGCGGAAGTGAAGCTGTCCGAGCTCGATCTGGACGTGTGGAAGCGGCACGCCCGCGAAGACGCCGGGGTCAGCGGCGACGGCGTGGTCCTGTCCCTCGCGCTCGGGCGCGGCGGCGGGTACGGCACCATCGGGAAGGCTGTGCGGGTCGACTCGGAGCACATCGCGGTCGAGCACCACGACACTCAGCGCGGCACCCGGTGGATCGCACCGGCTCTCGCGAAGCTGAAGAAGGAACACGGCAACGCTCTCGTCGTCCTCGACGCGAAGAACGCCGCCGCGGTCATCTCCGCTCTCGAGACCGCCGGGGTCAAGTTCCTGGCGATGAACCTCGACGAGATCGCCGCCGCACACACCCTGTTCATTGAGCACGTCAACGCCGGCCTGGTCCCACACCGTCCGCAGGACGAAGTGACCATGTCGCTTCAGATGGCCACGACACGAGCCATAGGACGCGCTGGGCAGACCTGGGAGCAGTCAGACCCCACCAAGCCGATCACACACGCTCAGGCGGTCACGTGGGCGCTGTGGGGCGTCCTGAAATCCGAAGCGACCCCGACGAAGAGAACACCACCACCGCCCGCTGCTGCCGTGCTGACGCGCGAGTCGGCAGGGGTGAGTGCAGAGACCAACCTCGCGACTGTGGGGTTCTAGACAAAGGAGGCGTTGTGGCCGAGATCGGATATCAGGCCGATGGCGCTCTCCTTGGGTGGAGTGCGCTGCTGAACGCTGTGCACGAGACGAACCCTGACCTGCAGTGGCCGAACTCGCTGGACGTGTTCGATCGGATGCGTCGCGAAGATCCTCAGGTGAAGTCGGTGCTTCGCGCGGTCACCCTGCCCATTCTTCGCACTGAATGGTCGATCGACGGGTCGGGGTGCCGTGATGAGGTGACGCGCGAGATCGCGAACAACCTCGGTCTGCCGATCAAGGGTCAGTCGTTCGTCGCGCCGCTTCGGTCGAAGGGTCGCTTCTCGTGGAAGGAGCACCTGCGGCTTGCTCTGCTCGAGCTGCCGTACGGGCACTCGTTCTTCGAGCAGGTATACGACCAGTCGGACGGCCAGACGCGTCTCGCGAAGCTCGCCTGGCGACCGCCTCGCACAATCGCCGACATCGACGTGTCCCGCGACGGGGGCCTGTCGGCGATCGAGCAGTACGGGTACACGGGTCACTCCAACGTCCGCATCCCAGTCGACCGTCTCGTCGCGTACGTCAACGAGCGCGAGGGCGCGAACTGGCTCGGCGAGTCCCTGCTCCGGTCCGCCTACAAGATGTGGGTGCTGAAGGACCGGGTGCTGCGCATCCAGGCGCTGACCGCCGAACGTAACGGTCTGGGCATGCCCGTCTACACGGCCCCCACGCCGCCCGAGTCTGGGACGTTCGAGGAGCAGGTGAAGTTCCTCGACGCTCAGATCGCTGAGGGGCTGAAGCTGGTGCAGCAGGCTCGTGCGGGTGATGCTGCGGGTGTCTCCGTCGCGAACGGGGCGACGTTCAAGTTCGAGGGCGTCGTCGGTGACCTGCCTGACACGGACAAGCCGATCCGGTACTACGACGAGCAGATCGCTCGCGCGGTGCTCGCGCACTTCCTGAACCTCGGCACCGAGACCGGGTCGTGGGCGCTGGGGTCGACGTTCGCGAACTTCTTCACCGACTCCCTCAACGCGGTCGCCCAGCACATCGCTGAGGTCACGAACCAGCACGTCATCGAGGATCTCGTCGACTTCAACTGGGGTCCAACTGAGCCCGCGCCGCGCATCGTGCCGGCGGCGATCGGTGAGCAGCAGCCGGTGACCGCTGAAGCGATCAAGGCGCTGATCGAGTCCGGCGCCGTCGAGCCTGACGAGCCGCTCGAGGTGTACGTGCGCGAGAAGTTCGGTCTGCCAGTGAAGGACGCCGCGACTGTGCGCCCCCGACCCACCTCTCAGCCTGTCGAGGAGGCAGCATGAATCCGTTCCGTCCCGCCGCTCGTGGAGAGCGCACCCCGATCCGCGCCGAAGCCCCGGCCGCCCGCACGGACGGCACCTTGGCCACGCTCCGCCTGTACGACCCGATCGACAGCTACGGCGAGTTCTGGGGCGTCTCCGCGAAGGAGTTCGCCCGAGTCCTCGACGAGCTCCCCGACGACACCACCGAGATCCGGCTCCTGATCAACTCGCCCGGCGGCGAGGTGTGGGAGGGCGTCGCGATCATGAACGCGCTCCGCAGCCACAAGGCGCGCGTCGTCGCCGTCGTCGAGGGCATTGCAGCGTCGTCGGCGTCGTTCATCGCCGTGTCGGCTGACGAGCTCGTGATGATGCAGAACAGCGAGCTCTACATCCACAACGCGTGGGGAATCGCGATCGGAGACGCCGCGGACCTGCGCGCGCTCGCCGACGACCTCGAGAACCACTACGACCGGAACATCGCCTCCGTCTACGCGGCCAAGTCCGGCGACCCCGTCGATCACTGGCTCGCCGAGATGGAGAAGGACCGCTTCCTCACCGCCGAGCAGGCCGTGGCGGAGAAGCTCGCCGACCGCATCGAAGGTGTCGGCGACGCCGCCGCGGCGAAGGCGAAGTTCGACATGTCGGTGTTCGCCCGAGCGGATGGCCGTCGCGCCGCCGCACGTGCAGCCACCCCGAAGCTCCCGTCTCAGTCCGAGCCGGGTGTCCCCAACCAGAAGGAGAAGCTCCAGATGAGCGACACCATCAAGGCTGGTCTCCGCGAGCGGCTCGGCGTGACCGATGCCGACGTTTCGGACGAGGTGCTGCTCGCAGCGCTCGACGAGGCACTCGAGGAGCAGGCCGACGACACCCCCGCGCCCGTCGCGGCGTCCATCCCCGATGGCGCGATCGTCGTCGACAAGGCGGCGTACGAGCAGCTGCAGTCGAACGCCGCCGCCGGCCGCACCGCGCTCGACACCATCGACGCCGCCCGCCGCGACGCCGTCATCAAGTCCGCTCTCGAGGACGGACGCATCGCGGCCGCGTCGAAGGACTCCTGGCGCGCCCAGCTCGACAAGGACGAGGAGGGCATCACCGCCATCCTCGCTTCGATGCCGAAGAGCAGCGCCGTTCCCGTCGAGGAGCTCGGTCACTCCGACAGCCTCACCAGCGCGGACGACGCCCTCTACAACCAGCTCTTCCCCGACGAGAAGAAGGGAGCCTGATCATGGCTGACTACACGCCTCTGCACGAACCCGGCAAGGCCTTCACCCGGCAGGCATCTGCAGCGATCACGGGCGGTCAGCTCGTCGTCGTGTCCGGTTCCGGGACGGTCGCGCCCGCCAGCGCAGCCACCCACTCCTGGCTCGGCGTCGCAGCATTCGACGCCGGCAACGGCGACCTGGTGACCATCTACGACGAGGGCGTGCAGCGTCTCACCGCGTCCGGTGCGATCACCGCAGGCGCTCTCGTCGAAGCAGCGACTGGCGGCAAGGTCGCCTCCCACACCAACGGGACGAACGACTTCAACGTCGTCGGTCTCGCCCTGAGCACGGCCGCCGATGGGGCGCTCGTCGAGGTGTCCCTGCTCCGCTAACGCGGGCAGGGCAGAAAGGAAACGGCAATGCCGTACACGTACCCCCCGGCGGCTCCGACTCTCTCGGGCGACACCGTCACCATCTCGCGGTTCCTCAACAACCCGACCCTGATCGCACGTCGACTGCGTACCCTGCTCGAGCAGCGGTACATCGCCGACGCGCTCCTCACGGGCCGATTCAACGTCGAGGGCGGAGCGGTCCAGTACGAGACCGGCGAGACGATCTTCACGACCGACAACCCGCGCGCGGTGGCGCCCGGTAGCGAGTACTCCCTCACGGGTCTCGGCACCGGCACCGCTTCCATCGCGAAGACGGTCAAGTGGGGTCAGGACGCGAAGATCACCGACGAGGCGATCAAGCGTCAGGGCTTCAACCCGGTCGAGCGTGGCCTCACGAAGCTGGCGAACCAGAACGTGAAGTACGTCGACTCGGTCGCGCTGTCCGCGATCTCCTCCGCTGTCACCCAGACCAGTGCTGCAGCTGCGGCGTGGACCGGTGCGACCGCGGCGCAGATCTTCAAGGACGTCGCGCTCGCGAAGGCGAGCATCGTCGCCCTGAACCAGGGATACGACCCCGACACCGTCGTGGTGTCGGACATCGCCTGGGCCAACGCCCTGTCCGCGTTCGTCGCCGCCGGCTACTTCGCTCGCGAGTCCGACGCCGACAACCCGGCGATCACCGGGAACTTCCCGACGATCAACGGGCTCCGCTGGCTGGTCACCCCGAACCTGCCGACCGCGAACACCGCCCTGGTGCTCGACTCGGCTTCGCTCGGTGGCATGGCCGACGAGAAGCTCGGCGGGCCCGGCTACGCGTCGGTGAACAACGTGGGCGTCGAGGTCAAGTCGATCCGCAAGGAAGACACCGACTCCTGGCGTCTCCGTGCCCGCCGTGTCACCGTCCCGGTGGTGCTCGAGCCCGCTGCGGCTTGGAAGCTGACGGGAATCGGCGCATGACCGCCGTCGTGTCGGTGCCTCTGGTCATCGCGAAGCAGGAGGACGGCTCTGACGTCTACCTGTACCAGGGAGCGTCGGTCGGCGATGGTCTCGCGAAGGGCGAGCTCAAGCGTCTCCGCGACGGCGGCTTCATCTCCGAGGTCGAGGACGTCGTCGAGGAGCCGGCCCCTGAGCCGGTGGAGATCCCCGAGGGTGACCCGACGATGCAGTGGAACGTCGCGCAGATCGACGCGTTCGCTGAGAAGCGGGGCATCGACCTGACCGGGCCGAACACGAAGCCGGAGAAGCTCGAGGTCATCGCCGCCGAGCTGAAGAAGGCCGCTGACGCGGCTGGCAAGTAACGAGAAAGGGGGCGGTGACGTGGCCATCACACCTGGTGATCTTGGCGGAGACGAAGACCTCGCACGCGAGGTGCTTCTCATCGCACACGACATCGCCCCCTGCATCGAATCCTTCGTCACCGGTACGGAGGATTTCAAGAACGCACTCGCGATCCTCAAGCGGGTGATGAAGAACATCGTGGGGCGCGGGTCGCCCTACGTGAAGTCGAAGCGGCAAGGGTCAGCGTCGATCGAGTACACGGACGTGCAGTCCGCCTTCGAAGGGCATGCCACGCGCGCTCTGCGGGCGCTGTGCGGCTCAGGAACCGTCGCGGGTCTTCCTGCCGGTTCGTTCCCTGCTGAGCGCCCTGTCAGCCGCCTGTGGCCGGAGACGTATACGTCATGAGCGACTTCGCACCCATCAACGCCAGGCCGTTGTTCCTGCAGCGGCCCAGGCCGATCATCGACCCGTACTCGAACGAGCAGACGGGCGAGGACTGGTCAGAGCCTGTGGAAGAGATTCCGATCCCGAATGCGTGGGTCGACGTGCCGTCCACCGCGATGCTGGCCACGGCCACCCGTGAGCAGGCCTCCGAGTCGAAGTCGCTGTTCGATGACGGCAGCGGAGTCGACATCCGGAGGGGCAACCGCGTCCGAGACGGCGCCTACGTCTACACGATCGACGGCATTCCGCCGGCACCGGATCAGCATCCGTGGGACGACTGGACGCCGCCCCGTGAGATCCCGCTGACACGCTACGTCGGCTGACAGGAGGGCGCTGTGCGCATCACACCGCCCGACCTAGAACTGTTCCTCACGGAGTACGTCCGCGCGATCGCCCTTGTCGAGGGCAAGACAGTCACGGTCACGAACAAGGAACCGTCCAACCTGACCGCCCCCCTGGCTAGGCCACTGATCGTCATCCGCGACGACTCCGGTCAACGCCTCGAGCTGCCCACCTTTGATCGCTCTGTCGGCGTCTCGGTCCTCGGGTGGTCGAAGCAGAACGATCAGCCCGCGAACGACCTCGCCCGCTGGCTGGCAGCTGTGCTGATGGACGACGCGATCGTACAAGCCCCCGGCAGCCCCATCGCGTCGATCGTCTGGGACGGCTGCAACGGCCCGTATCCGATCACGGAGAACGCTGACGTCGCCCGCCGCTACCTGACCGTCGAGTACATCACGGTCGGGGTGGAGGCGTCGTGAAGTTCAACAACGCGTTCTTCGAGGAGCTCGGCAACTCGGCCGGCGTCGTCGACCTGGTGAAGCAGGCTGCCGAGGACGTCGCCGCTACCGCGCGAGCCACGGCACCTGTCGACTCTGGCGCGTACCGCGACAGTATCCACGTTGAGGTCATCCCGAACAGGAAGACCCGCACGGTGGCGCTCGTGGTCGCTGACGACCCGAAGACGATGCTCATCGAATCGAAGACCGGCAATCTCGCGCGGGCCCTGAAGGGCACGAAGAAGCGGTAGCCCCGCCCCCTGATCCTTTCCACCCCACCCCTTGGCCCCGGCAACTTGCTGGGGCCTTTCTCATGAATGGAGACAGCAAATGGTTGCTGACGTGAAGGGCAACGACATCGGCGCTGTTGGTGTCCCCGTTGACGGGAACATCGGCTTCGCCCCCTACGGGACGCCCCTCCTCACCCCCCAGCAGGGCGCATCCCGCTCCCTGACCCTCTCGCCGGCGTTCGTCAAGATCGGTCTGATCAAGGACGACGGCGGCCCCCAGTTCTCGTGGGAAGCCGATGGCGACCCGATCGAGTTCTGGCAGGAGGGCTACTCGATCCCCTCCGGGCTCGCGAACGTGGGGCTCTCGATCACCGCCGCCCAGGCGCTCTCAGATCACGTGCGTCGCATCATCTCCGGTGTCACCCCCGACCAGTACGGGTACCTCGAGCACGACGGCGGCGGTCACGACCTCCGCTGGGTGGTGTTCACCGAGGAGATCTTCAAGAACGGCGCCATCCGCCGCCGGCAGGCCCCGTCGGTGTCGCTTGCATCGGCAGCCGAGGACCAGTCGACCCGCGGTGAGGTGATGGGCAACGCCCTGTCCTTCACCATCGCCCGTCACCCGGCCGTCGGCAACAAGCACTTCGGTGAGTGGGTCATCCCCGCTCTCGACGCGGCCGACACGAAGACGACGTGGAACGTGACCGTGAGCGGAACCCCCACGGGCGGCACATTCACGCTGATCCTCAACGGGTTCGCCACCGCGCCGCTGGCCTACAACGCGAACGCGTCCGCGGTCACCGCAGCCCTGAACGCCCTGTCGGGTGTCACCGGCATCACGGGCATCACCTCGACCGGCACGGGCCCGATCGTGGTCACCCTGCCGTCGGCAGAGACCCTGACCGCGGCGAACTCGCTGACCGGCGGCACAAACCCCGACGTGGTCGTCGCGTAGCACCCCGATCGAGCGGGGCCGGTGTTCGTGGATGTCGCCGGTCCCGCTCTCTCACATCCACCCACATCCACGCCTGAAAGGACACATCCACCATGGCCACACGCCGCACCTCTGAGAAGCCGAAGTACCAGGTCGTCGACGGGAAACTGCACGCGCAGACCCCGGAGGGTGAGATCATCCTCCCGCTTCGGTTCAAGACCAAGCTGATCCGCGCCGCCCGCGACATCAAGAACGGGCAGGGCGACGAGCTCGACCAGTTCTTCTACATCATCGACGCGCTCGGCGACTTCGACACGCTGGCCGTGATCGACGAACTCGACTTCGTCGAAGAGACCACCCCGCTGGTCATGGAGTTCTTCAAGGCGTTCGGTGAGCAGCAGCGAGCCACCACGGGGGAATCGCGGGCCTCCTCGAACTGATCGACGACCACGAGCCAGCTCTCACGTTCGACTTCCGGCACCAGTTCCCGGGTCTGTCGCTCGATGAGGTTGGGGAGTCGATCACGTTCGGTGAGGCCTACCGCCTGTGTATCGAGCTCATGCGCGAGAGCGGGTCGCATCTTCACGCGGATCTCGCGAAGTTGCGGTTCGCCGGCTCCCACGCTGACCGGGCGGGCATCCAGCTCGCCGAGTGGTACATCAACGTCCACCTGGACCGGAAGCGGCACAAGAAGGACATCGAGCTGCCGGGCCCGTGGGGGAAGGCGAACCCGAACGCGGATGTGACACCCGAGCGGCGTGCTGCTCTGCGCGCGGAGCTGGAGCGGCGCTCAGCGTTCGCGCACTGACCATAGGAGGCCGACGTGGCAAGTGAAGTCGGTTCCGGTCAGGTAGCGATCTTCCCAGTCTTCAAGGGGTTCCGGAAGGCCGTCGATAAGGAGACTGAGGGCGCTGCTGACAGCGCCTCTAAGGGGTTCCGTCGCTCGTTCGACAACGCCGGGCAGAAGGCGGGCCAGTCGACCGGGAAGGGCTTCAAGGCGGCGTTCGAGGGCTCCGTATCGGGGTTCTCGACCAAGGCCACGAAGACGCTCGAGGCGGACGTCGCGAAGGCTGCGAAGGCCCTCTCCGCTGCACGTCTGAAGGAGCAGGACGCGGCCGGCAAGGCCCGTGTTGCGGAAGCGCAGCTTGGTGAGGTTCGCCGGAAGTACGCTGCAGACTCGTCGCAGGTCATTCGGGCCGAGGAACGTCTCGCGTCGGCCACGAGGAACTTGCGCACGGCTCAGGACGGTACAGCGTCTTCGACTCGCGGTCTTCGTGACGCGCAGAGCAGTCTGGCGCGCTCGGCGGACAGCGCGTCGGAGGGAATGGCGGACGCTGGTCGCCGCGGAGCTCGCGGGTTCGGGTCCAGCTTCGTCGCTGGGGTCGGGAAGCTCGCCGCACCCATCGCGGTCGCGATCGCTGGTCTCGGCATTGCCGCGGGCATCCAGGATGCGGTGTCCACCGGTCTGCGGGCTGCTGCGGGATACGTGACCGAGTCGGTCGGTCTAGCGTCCGACTTCGAGCAGTCCGTCGGTGGTGTGTCGGCGGTCTTCAAGGATCAAGCCGACGAGATCAACAAGTGGGCTGAGGCTGCCGCGCAGGGCGTTGGTCTGTCGAAGCAGCAGTACAACGACTTCGCGACCATCGTCGGTTCGCAGCTGAAGAACCTCGGCCTGCCTCTCGATCAGGTGGCGGATCAGACCAACACGATCATCAGCCTGGGTGCCGACCTCGCCGCACAGTACGGCGGTTCGACCGCTGACGCGGTCAGTGCCCTGTCGTCGCTGCTGCGTGGCGAGCGTGACCCGATCGAACGCTACGGTGTGTCGTTCAACGAGGCCGCCGTCTCGGCCGAGGCGATGGCACTCGGTCTGGTGGGCGTCACCCAGAACGCCGAGGATGTTCAGGCTGCTCAGCTTCGCGCGGAGGTCGCACAGCGGAAGTACAACGACGCCATCGAGGCCTACGGTGAGGACTCCACGCAGGCGCTGTCTGCGCAGGCTTCGTTGATCAGTGCCCAGTCGTCACTTGAGACGGCGATGGCGGGCAGCACGGACGAGATCACCGCGCAGCAGAAGGCGCAGGCGACCCTGTCGCTGCTGACGAAGCAGACGGCGGATGCGCAGGGTGCGTTCGGGCGTGAAGCCTCGACCGCGGCGGGCCAGCAGGCTCGTCTGCAGGCCGAGCTGATGAACTCGCAGACTGCGCTCGGTACGGCGCTTCTGCCGACGATCACGCAGCTGACGAAGCTTGCCAATGAGGAACTGATCCCGGTTCTGAATGATGTCGTCGATGAGGTGGGGCCCGAGCTCTCGAGCGCCCTTGTAGAGTCTGCGCCGGCCGTCAAGGATCTGATCTTGGCGTTGACGCCTCTGCTGCCGCAGTTGGTGCAGCTCGCGGTTCAGGGACTGCCTCCTCTGGTTCGATTCCTGACACTCATCTCGCCGCTGCTCATCGACTGGGCGACCAACACGGCCAGCATCATGACCGCGCTGAACGCGTTCTTCGCGCTGCTGGACGGGGACACCTCGCTTCTGAAGGTTGGTGCCGAATTCCAGGGGCTCGGTGGCAGCGTTTTCGACATGGTCATGGGGCTCGCGACGTTCCTGTCGCAGGCGAACACGAACATCGTGAACTTCGCGACCACGGTGCGGTCTCAGATCAACGACGTCGTCGGGACGTTCATCGGCATCCCGCAGCGAGTCGAAGACGGGCTAGGTGACCTCGGCTCTCGTCTTGTTTCGTCGGGTCGGGCGCTTGTCCAGGGCTTCATCGACGGCATCAACGAGATGTTCCCAGGGCTCGACACCGCGGTAGGTGGGCTCATGGACTTCGTGGGTGGGTTCTTCCCGAATTCGCCTGCGAAGCGGGGTCCGTTCTCGGGGTCGGGGTGGACGGCTCTGAAGGAGTCGGGCAAGGCGATCATCACCCAGTTCAGCGACGGATTCGGAGACGGTCCCGACCCGTTCGGTGGCCGCGGGCCCTCGTACGGTGGCGGACCGTCCGCGCCTGCTGCGCCGGCACTCGCTGGTGTGTCGGGTGTGCCGCGTCAGGGAGCGACGATCAACGTGCACCCAGCACAGGGCAAGGACGAAGTCGCGATCGGGCGTGCTGCTGCTGAGTGGGTCAACTGGAGAGACAAGGTGGATGGCTGATGCTTCGTATCCGTCCTGCACACCTCGAACTTCTCGGTAGGCCCGACCCGATGGCCGAGGAAGCCCGCGGCCTCTACGTCGCGAAGGACGGCTTCCTCGGCCTCGAGTCGCAGGTCGCGACGCGCCGCACCCGCATGGAGATCCCGAACGGGCACGGCATCTACGCCTTCCCCGGGAAGCTGCAGGAGCGTGTCGTCCCGATCGACGCTTGGTGTGTCGCCCGGGACGAGGACGACCTGCAGCAGTTCAATATCGCAGTGAAGTCGCTCGGCGCACGTGGTGGCATGTTCCGCACCGCGTTCGAGTTCCGCGGGCTGCAGGTGTGGGCTGACGGGTACATCGGCACCACCGGCATCCAGTTCGTCGACAACGGCACCGGACGGAAGGCTCGCCTCAGCATCCCGCTCGAGTTCCCGAAACCGCAGCTGTACGGGGAGAACCCGCTGAGCCCCTTCACGGTGGCTTCGGGTGGATCGGTGGACATCTCGCACGATGGCAACTTCGAGGCCGCTGCAGTCGCCACCGTCACCGGGAACATGCCGACCGGATGGAGGCTCGCAGGCCCCAGCGGTGCAGGTATCACCGTGAACCTTCCGGTCTCGTCGAGCTCGGTGGTGACCGTCAACCTCGCGACCGGGTGGGTGTGGCAGAACGGGGTGCGCCGACTCCGGGCCGTGGGCGGCAGCTTCCGACCCTTCGTGATCCCGGGCGCCACACCCGTGGGCATTACGCTCTCGACGCCGTCAGGGAGCGGCACGGCATCAATCGCGCTGCCGAACACCTACAACTGATGTACGAAGTCACCATCAGCGACACCCAGTCCGGCGACGCGCTCCTCGCGTTCACGGGGGACGAGGCACCATCGGCGTGCACGTGGGGTACCCGCATCAACGGCTTCGACACCGGGCAGACCACCTTCGAAACGCGCGCGATCGGCGGAGGCCTCACACGAGCCGACTGGCGTGAGCTCATCGACCCGTGGCGCCGCACCGTCGACGTCGGATGGCGCGACGACACCACAGGCATCTTGTCCCCGCTGCTGCCCCACTCCGGCCTCATCATGGGCTGGAACTACGACAAGAACACCGGGCAGATGAGCGTCGCATCCGCTGAGGCGCGCACGATCCTCACCCGTCGCATGCTCTTCGGAGTCGGCACCTACGGCATCGGCACTCGGGTCATCACCGAGAAGAGCATCGCCGGGATGATCAAGCAGATCCTCTGGTACGCCACCCAGGGGAACCTCTCGGTCGTGTGGAACATGCCCTTCGAGTTCGAGCTCTTCCAAGAGTCCGGAATCCATGGGTCGACCTACTGGAACTACCTGTTCGAGGACGCTGAGCAGCTGATCTCCGACTGGCAGAACACCGCTGGCGGGCCCGACGTCCACTGGCAGGGTCGCCGTCACGATGACACCGGCAAACGCGACTGGCTTGTCCGCATCGGCGGCACCGCTGGTGGGCCGCGTCTCACCGGCGCGGTGAAGCAGTACATGTCGGCCGGTGAAGCGATCGACATCTTCAACGTCACCGAGGCCGGCGACGGCACCCCGATGCGTACCGGCACCATGGCGCTCGGGTCAGGCTCCGACGAAGACATCCTCCACGGGGAAGCAGCGACCGTCGCCGTTCCGGGCGGTTACCCGTCGCTCGACGTGGTCGACCAGTTCACGAACATCGACGACCTCGAGCGCCTCACCGCGCTCGCTGTTGCGGGTACCGCTGCGGCGAAGGAACCGACGAAGCAGCTCGCTGGTGATGTGCTGGCCCGTGACTTTTTCCCTGACGGGCAAGTCGGTTCCACGATCGATATCTGGGATCAGGACGACATGTGGCTCGACGACGGGTGGACCTCTCGGTACTGCGTCGGTTTCACCGGGGATCTGAACGAGACGATAAAGCTGCAGATGCAGGGGGTGTGACGCCGTGAAGGTGAACTACCTCGGCCCGTCTGGGGATCGTGAATCTACGGTCAGGAAGCGCGAGAACCGCCGTCTGGCGGCTCGCACGCCTCTGGGTGACTCGTCCATCACCCGGCCCGGGAAACGGCTCCGTGTCGGCCCTGAGGGCATCGGTGGGACGCTGAACTCGGACGGCACGATGGACTGGGCGGGCATCGTCCGGTTCATCGGCGAGTTCTTCCAGACCGGCCCGAGCGTGTTCGACGGGTCAGTGTCGATCACGGGTGCAGACGGCACCCTGACGGTGACTGCTGAGACCACGCTGGGCGGGGCGACACAAATCACGTCCACCCTCGATGTCACCGCCGGGACGCGGCTGCGCGGTGCGACGACTCAGGAGGCGGACTTCACCGTCACTGCCGGCGGTCGCATCATCCTCACGGGCACGATTCCGCTGGTGATGCAGAACGGCGTGCTCACGTTCGCTTCCGGTGGTGAGCTTCAGGGGTTCGCGGCTGGTCTGCGGATGGCCGCGAACAACGCGGCCGTGACCGCGGTCGACGGGCTCGCATCAATGCAGGCCGGCTCGACGGTTCTGGCAGTCCTGCCAGCGGGCATCATCGCGACGGGTGATGTCGGGACGACTGGAGATGTGGAGGTCGGTGGGGCGTTGAAGAACCCCGGGATCGACACCGTGACAGGCGTCACATCGAACGTCTACTTCGACAACGCATCGAAGTCGTTCAAGCTCATCATCTAGCTGTCGAACTCTGGGCAGTAGACGTTGATCGCGAACTTCACGACCTGGAAGTTGTTGTCCGCAGCGTTCGGATCGTCCCCGGTGACCACGAGAACCGCGTCCTTTGCCGTGCCGCTTGATAGCTGGGCGCAAGCCTCCGCGCCGGCCGCGACGATCGCCCCATCATCGGGCAGGTCGCCGACCCACAAGGCGCTCACACTTCTGACAAAGAACTCGTCCTGCGTGTATTCCCCGTACGGCGATGCGCTCTCTGTCGGAGTCGCTTGCGGTTCCATCGTGATCGGCGCTGCGGAGGGCTGTGCGCCCGTCTCAGCTGTCGAAACCGTCTGAGTGGACTCTGCCCCCGCCGAGCATCCGCTGACCGCCAGAACGGCCACCAGGACCGCGACACCCCCGAGCTTTCTCATGCCCCGAAGTGTAGCGGCGAGCCCGCCCCATTAATACCCCCACCTTGGAGGAAACCCAATGGCCGCTGCGACCGCTCAAGTCGACGGAAACGTCGCTGACATCCTCGGCGACCCGCTCCCGCTGAACCGGGACCCGATCATAATCTTCACCCTGTCGCAGCCCGGCATCGCACTCGACGGAACCTTCGTGGGTTCCTTCGACCGCCGCGTGCAAATCCAGTCGGACGGAGCCTTCGACGGTGATCTGATCCCGTCGACGACGATGCGGGCCGACGGTCGCGTCGTCTACTACAAGATCAAGCTCGGCGTCCGAGACCCCGGCGCCGAGTACCGCCTCATCGACCTGCCCCAGTTCCAGCTGCACGTTCCACCGTCCGGTGGGCACTTCAGCGACCTCGTGATCGCCCCACCTCCTGCACTCATCATCGCCCGCGGCATGGGTGCACCTCCCGAGTGGTTCGTCAACACCTTCTACGTCGACATGTCCGGACCCAAGCCGGAACTGTACGGCCCCGCGAATGGAGGCATCTGATGGCCCTCGTCAGTTACGGCACGTTCGACATGCTCTCAGACGAGGGCGCCGCCGACCTCGTCTGGGCCGAACGTGAATTCGCAGTCGCAATCGACGCACGCATCCTCGCGAAGGGTAGCGAGATCGTTGGCTCCCTCCCCGGCGTGGAGGCGGCAGCTGCGGCTGCCACAACTGCTGCGTTGACGAGCCCAACCACCCTGTCAGCGTTTGGGAACGCGCTGGGTGTTGTGTCGCGAACCACCCCGAAGAAGTACCCGTTCCTGGTGCCGTTCTCGGATGCGCAGAAGAAGATCGGCGCGTACTGGGACGCGAACTGGAAACTCCGAACCGCGGACGGCAGGCTCGCTTCAGGCACGGACACGCGAGCAGAGACCAGCAGCCGGTTCCCGTGGATTGTGACGTTCGCGGACGACAACAAGAAGATCGGCGCGTACTTCGACAAGAACTGGGATCTGCGCCGAGCCGACGGCACCCTGTACGTGCAACCCACCGACAACTTCGCAGGGTTCGTGGTCACGGGCACGTCCACCGCTGCGGGCGCTGACCTCACGAACCCTTCCACTGAGAGGTACGCGGCTCTCCTCGCAACCAAATGGGGGGTGCCGGTGTCGGTCCTGGCACAGCCCGGTTCTGTCACGGAGGAAGTCAACGCGATCCTCGGCGCGTCCGAGTTCACAGGCACGATCTCGGGCGGCACCGTGCCGGCGTCTGGTTCGGTGACGGTGAACGGGTTCGACGTGTTCCCCATGCGCTCGTCCGCCACCGTGTCATCGCTGAACGTGATCGGTATCCGCGACGACGGTCTGCGCATCCCTGGGGTCCTCACCCGAACCACCTCCGCAGCAGCCTCATTCACCCGGTCAACCCCAGGGACGGCGGTAGCTGCGACCACGCTGCGGTTCATTTCCGTGACCGGGCAGGGATACCGCAACTTCACTCACTTCCTCGCGATGGGCATCAACGACCTCGACAAGGTCATCGCGGGAACCCTCACCGAAGACGACCTGAAGGCACGGTTCCTCCGGTACGTGTCCTCGGTGGCTGGGGAAGTGTTCGTGCTTGGTGTTTCCGATGCTGGGTACGCGGACAGGCCCGGCACCCAGATGGGTGACCTGATCCTCCGGTTGGAGACGTGGTTCGACACCACGTTCCAGTCGAAGTACGTGAAGCTGCGGCAGTTCATCGCTTCCCCCCGCGGCCTTGCGCTCGCCCAAACCCTGCAACCGTCTTTCACTCCCACCACGGATGACGTCACAGCGGCGAACGCAGGCACGGTTCCGCCGTCGCTTCGCGCATCAGCATCATCCACTCATCTGACGGCGCTCGGCCACCAAGTCGCCGCGGTCGTCATCGATATCCACGCCCGTGAGTTCTCTCGCTACGCAGGAAGGCTGGCCGCCTAATGTCCGGTTTCACAACGATTCGTTCTGCTGGGGTAGCGAACCCTGGTGTCCCCACCATTGATGAACCCCCGTACGCGACCGTCGTAACGTCTGACCGTTTCAGCGGTGCGGCGGCAGCCGATATCGGGGGGAGGGTCTCTGACGCCGGTTTGGGTGGCACGGGCATGGCGTGGGCTGTAGGTGTCGCGAACGTGTTCGCCACCGATGGTGCCGGGAACCTGATCCGGGGTTCCGCGACGAGCGCATCAGAAGCGGAGTTCACGTACACGAACACGAACGTGGAGGTCGGTTTCACTCTCACCGCAGGCCCGGTCACGTCCGGCCACCAGATCAACCTCGACATTCGACTGAACCAACCTGCGGGTGGGGCGTCTTCCCGAACCTGCTACCGGCTGCAAGTCCAGAACGTGTCGGGTGCGTTGATCGCCCGGTTGAACAAGCGCATCGCGGGAACTATCACCGCGATCTCCGCTGACTACCCGGTGTCGGTGGGTGACCGACTCGCTATCCGCGCCATCGACGACAAGATCAGCCTGATCCGCAACCTCGTCACGAAAGAGACGGTAACGAACAACCAGGTCGCATCGGGCGGGTATGTGGCTTTCACAACGGGAGCGTCGGCCCTGTTCGGGGTGACCGACATCTACGTGGAGAGCATCACCGGCACCGCCTGACCCCGCCAATCACACACCCTCATCTGGCTCGCTTCGGCGGGCCTTCGTCGTTTCAGGAGGAAACCATGAGCCTTGTCGATGGACTCGACCTCATCGAGTGGAGCGGCTGCCTGTTCGACCCGCTCAACGACGACAGCATGGAGCTCCTCGCGCGCTGCATGGCGATCGAAGCGAACATGACCCTCGAACGGGCCAGCATCTACTGGAACGAGGCCGGTCGCCCGTACGGAGTCGAGAGCGACAGGTACGCCCGCCGCGCATCCGATACGTTCTCTGGGCGATCCACGGTCTGGTACCAGTGGGGACGCGCTGAGCGGGGAGAGACACCCTCAGCGGCTGACCCCCGCATGGGTCCGCTCGCTTCCCAGCACACGCGTGGGCGGGCGATGGACTGCAACGCCCCCAACGACTACTCGATGCAGCGCCGCGCCTACTGGATGGGCCTGGCCGGCATGAAGCGCACCATCCCCTCGGAGTCGTGGCACTTCGAGTTGTGGGGCGCCTGCCAGCTCGACCTGACCCCGTACCGCATCGCGATCGACATGCTCGTCCACCCGGACGACTACACCAACGCCCGACCCCTCGAGGAGGAAGAAACGATGGACAAGTACTGCCTGGTGGCCCGCGTCGACTGGGACACCAAAGAAGCGTTCAACAAAGACATCCGGACGGGGAAGTCGAACGTCTTCCTCATCAACCTCGCCGAGGGTACCTACCGGTGGCTGCCCACTGACGAGGCCATCCACCTCCACACCAAGCCGAAGGAAGAGGGCGGCTTCGGCATCCCCTACCGTGACGGCACGTTCAGCGCCCAGATCCTGATCGGGCTCACGAACATCTTCAACAAGGCGCAGTGGTCCGGAGCTGTCGCCTGACCCTTTCTCCACCCCGGAGAGGGGGACTCATGCGCCGACTGTTCGCCGCATCCATCTGGGCACCCGGAGCTATCCCACCCGACGAGTGGAAGTACCGGTGGCTGAAACGCCTCTGGCTTCCCATCTACGACCTCTTCGCGATCGCCGCGGGCATCTGCGCGGTCGTGTTCGGGTCGCGGCTCCTGAACCGCCTCCTTGACGGCACCCTGCTCGACGTCGTCGGGATCGTCTTCACCGGGGTCGCACTCGTGTGCCTCCTCGGGGTCATGTTCCCCCGACTGTGGCTGGTCGAGATCGTCGGCAAGGTGATACTCGTCGGCATGATCGGGGCGTACATGTCCGCGATCGTGTTCTACCCGACCGTCCCGAACGAGTCACCGAACTGGTTCGTGTTCGCGATGCTCGGCTTCGGCCTGCCGCTGGCGATGTTCCGTCTATCCCTCCTTGGTGAGGAGTGGAAGGAGCGTCACGCCGAACAGGAGCGTGACGCATGACCCCGGAACAGGTACTCACCCTCGCCGGCGTGGTCGTCTCTCTCGTCGCTGTCCTCGCCACCTTCCTCGGCACCCGGGGAAAGACGAAGACCGACGCGAAGACCGCGCTCGACGCCCGCATCGACGCCCGAGTGAAGGCCGAGCTCGACCGCGTGTACGCGCGCCTCGACGAGTTCGAGGAACGCGACAAGAAGCGCACCAGCGCCTTCACCCGCATCCTCCGCGCCATCGCCGCCCAGTGGACCGGGGACAGTCGCGGCCCCAACCTCGACCCCGCGGACATCGCGGAGATCGAAGACACCATCCCGCCGCAGTGGATTCGCTGAGGCCAACCGAAGGAGCATCATGAGCATCCCCACCGAAACCCCCAACGTCATCGTGCAGAACCCCGTCGTCCGCAAGGTCGTCGGCAACACCCTCGCAGGAGCGACCCTCGTGCTGTCGATCGCGACTCTCGTCGACGGTGCCATCGAGCAGATCAACTACTCGGACATCACCGGCCCGGCCGCGATCATCATCGCTGGCCTGTTCGGCATCTTCCAGCTGACGGTCACGTCGCCGAACGTGCCGACGAAGGGCGACCACGCCGCCTGAATCCTGGTGCGGGTCGCTTCCGCCACTCCGCCCCTAACGCCCCCGCGTCTTCTCTTCGGAGAGGGTGCGGGGGCATTTCGTCGTGTCAGCGGTCGATGCTGATCCAGATCCGCTGCTCATCCCGAACAGGCAGAGCAGCCTTCGCCGCCTCGTAATCCGGGCCCTCCGCGGTGTCCTCGACGACGTCTTCTCCGACACGGTACCCGGCACGCACGATCACCCGCCCAGGCTAACCCCACGCCCCCTTCGGCGTGTAGTTCAGTGCAGCCCGGATGTTCCCCTGAGGTACCTCGAACCGCACCGCACGATCAGCCGCGTCCAACGTCCGGTAGCGGCCGACCAGGCGACGATTCTCCGGGTCGATGTCGAACGTGACCACCCGGTAGTGCTCGAGCTCCGTGCCCGCGTGCATGCGCCGGACGACTGCTGCAGGAACTCTGGGGTCGTTGCGGATCAGCACCCATTCGTCTTGCCCGACTCTGATCGGCCCATCCCCGAGCATCCTGCCCCTCCCATGAGAAGCACGCCGGCCCGCGCAAGCCACGATCGTACAGAAGACCGGTGACAGCCGCTCGTGCTCGACAGCTATAGTTCACTCTCATGGCGTACGGGAAGCAGAAGGACCGCGAATCGCGACGGGAAGCTGAACGCGCCATAGCGGAGGCGGGCCGGGAGCCAGTATGGGAGAGGCCCCCGCGGGTCGAATGGGATCCCGAGGAGCGCTACGAAACCGTCCCCGACCTGTCTGCACCCGAGAACGTCCTGATCTACCGAACCGCAATGTGGAAGCGACGGTTCGTGGACTTCGCCATCATCCACGAGATCCGCGACGGAAGCCAAAACGCGACCGTGGCGAAGGCCGACTCCTCGCTGCAGCACGAAGATGTGCACCTCCACGTGAAGGCCCGCAGCAACGGCAAGGACGTCAAACGCGAAGTCATCCGGTTCATCTCTAGCCAGAAGGACATAGACGATGGCTACTATGAGTCTGACTCCCGCATCCTGGAGGACATGTCGAAGCACGAGATGATGTGGCGAAATGGCAGATGAATCGAACCGGCGGAAGCTGACGGCGTCTCTTGCGCGTGCTCTCGCCCAGGTGAAAGCACCGATCTACGTGAACGAAGCGGGTCGCAAGCCGTTCCTCGTGGCGTTCCCCGGAGATCGGATATCCACTGTCATGACGGCCATCCGCTCGCTGGGTGGCACGGCCACCGTCTTCGTCTCGCACGGCGAGGCGCATCCGCAGGCGGTCATCGTGATGAGCACCGAAGCCACCCGCAATGGCAACATCGCGCAGCTGCCGGTCACCCTCGAAGAGAACGGCACAGTCGCTGACATCGAGGCGTACTTCAAGAAGCATGAAGGCGTCTCTTCCGCCACCTTCCGGCTATCCACCGGCGCCGCCGAAGCGACTCACCCGCAGCCGTTTGAGCTCGCCGCCGCTTAGGCATTAGCCCACAGCTTCAAAGTGCCGGATATAAGCTCGCCCGATCGGACGCAGAACCGATAAGCTCGCGCGCATGAATCGCAGGGGAAGCGCCTTCGCGGCGTGCGGCATCGCATCTGTTCTCGTGCTCACTGGATGCGCGCTGCCGAGCTCTCGTCCAATCCCGGGACCACCGCCGGACCCGACGCCCACCGACGCCGTGACCTGCCTCGACGTCACAGATGGCGCTCGAGAGGGAGTCCAGCGAGGTCTCGATGGCGTTCAACTGGGTACTTCCATAGTCGACATCGCAGCTATCTCTGCCACCGACGGATCGTGGTTTGTGGCCGCGTCGTTCACCGCTCCGGGATTCGAGGATGATCCGGCGGTAGGTGTGTGGTTCACTGTGCGCGACCCATCTACCGAGGAAGCTGTCCCATACCAGACCGCTGAGGCTGTCGCCGAGACGTTCTCAACGTTCGAACCGAGCGGACTCGACGCTGCAACTCCCGGTGTGCTCGAATCTCAAGATTGCCTTAACTAGTCCGTCACGCAGAAGCCCCGCACGAGCCCTAGACGGGCCTGTGCGGGGCTTTCAGGCGTTGGTGGGGCATGGTGCCCCCGGCGAGACTCGAACTCGCGACCGACAGATTAGAAGGCTGCTGCTCTATCCACTGAGCTACGGAGGCTACCCACGAAAGGGTACTACGCAGCCCTACGCCGTCCTGACTTCGATGGAACAACTACCCGCGGGAGAAGGTCGTGGGCGGCGGCGATGGACTCGTCTGAGACGCGCACGTAGTGCTGGATGGACTGCATGTCTGCGTGTCTCATTGCAGCCGCCACGACCACCGTGGAGGCTCCCCCGTCGATCATCTCGGTCGCGTACCAGGCCCGCATCTGGTGGGGCCGGTGAGCGATACCGGCGCGACGCATGGCCTTCCCGAGCACGTTCGACACGTTGCGAGCGGTCACGTGCTGGCCCTCACGGTATGGCGACGGGAACAGGAAACCCCGCCTGGGGTACTTCTGCAGCTCCTCCCATACGATCTCGTGGATGGGCCTCCATACCTCTTTGCCACCCTTGCCGTCCTTCGAAAGGATGCGCCGGTTCTGCCAGTCGATCGTCTCGCCACGCACGGCAGCGATCTCCTGAGCCCTGAACCCCTGGTAGGCGTAGATCAGCACGAACATCCTCGTCCGCGCGTAGATACCGCTGTTCAGGAGAACCTGGATGTCGTCGGTGCTGGTGGGGTTCGCTTCCACCGCCGCGAGCCGCACTCTCGGGAGGCGCGCCCCCGGGTTGTCGGGCCTCAGACCCTCATCCTGCATCCACGTGAAGAACGTGTGGTACAGGCTCTTGTAGTTCGCCCTGGTGCTTGCGGACAGCCCTGTCCTACCCAGGTCGGTGATCAGATCCAGTCGCGTGATCTCAGCTAGCGGCTTCCCTGCACGTCGCTCGAGCGCGCGCAGCAGGATGAGACGTTGCCGGATTGACCCCTCGGATGATCCCTCTGCTTTGAGGTAGGACTCCCAGAAGTCGAGTGCGGAAACGAGATGCAGTCGCGGTGTGTCATGTTGCAATGTCTTTCCCCCTGTCTCGTGTTGTGAGTTCCGGAAGCGTAGATACGCCCCCTGCCTCCCGCAACTACCGTGTGCGGCAAACTGGACACCTCAGTAGTAGTTATCCTGTGAACCCCATTCAGGGGGGATTGGGATAGTCAGTCCCATGATCACTTGGCGCGAATGGGTCGACCAGGCGTCAGGAGGAGAATCCGTTCGCTCTGTGGCGTCCAAAATTGGTGCGAGCCCGACAAGTGTTTCCACGTGGTTCCGGACAAACCGACCCCCCGCCCGAGCCGTGGTCGAGTGTGCCCGCGCTTACAACGCCGACATCGTGGTAGGTCTCGTCTGCGCCGGCATCATGAGCATCGACGACGTGCAGCGGGACGTCCAGAACCGACTGAAGTTCGTCCCCACCAGGTTGCTTCTGGATGAGCTTTCCCGCAGAGGCCGGGAGGGAACGGATGAGCTGGCGCATGGGCTGGCGCCGGAGTGGGAACAGAGTCAGCGTCCCGACGCGGCACGGTAGGTGCTGAGGGTGACCACCGGCGTCGAACCTGCGCGGTTGTAATCCGTTTGTCGCTGGTTCGAATCCAGCCAGGGGCACAGGAACGACACCCCACCACCCGGCGCCTCTGGCGCCGGGTCTTCTCGTTAATGGGCGCGGCGGGCCGCGGCTACCAGGCGCCGGTGAGGGCGGCGATGCCGGCGAGGAGGGAGGCGAGGGCGATCGTGAGGGAGACGGCGATGAGCACGACGTGCACGACGAGGAAACGGGTCGGCTTGCCCTGAGCGTCGTGGGCGCGGGGGTCGCGGGAGATGCGCTTGAAGAACTGGGGCCAGACGAGGGCGTTCCAGCCGGCGTTGACGAAGAGGAGGATGGCGAGTGTGGTGATCATCGCCGCCAGTCTAGGCACCGCCGCCCACGGCTGCCGCAGCCGCCCGCAGCGGGCCGGCGTCGGGGGCACGGCCTAGACTCGTGGCATGAGTGCTCCCTCCGACCGTCTGGTGTGGATCGACTGCGAGATGACGGGGCTCGACCTCGAGGTCGACGAGCTGGTGGAGGTGGCGGTCGTCGTGACCGACTTCGACCTCAACCTCGTCGACCCCGGGTTCGCGATCGTCATCAAGCCCGACGACTCCGCGCTGGCGAACATGAACGACTTCGTCACCACGATGCACGAGACCAGTGGCCTCGCCGAAGAGATCCCGAACGGGGTGAGTCTCGCCGACGCCGAGTACCAGGTGCTCGAGTACATCCTGAAGTTCGTTCCCGGCGCCCAGCAGGCGCCCCTCGCCGGCAACACCATCGGCACCGACCGGGCCTTCCTCGCGAAGTTCATGCCCCGCGTCGACGGGCACCTGCACTACCGCAGCATCGACGTCTCCTCGATCAAGGAGCTCGCCCGCCGCTGGTTCCCCCGGGTCTACTTCAACGCACCCGAGAAGGCCGGCGGGCACCGCGCGCTCGCCGACATCCTCGAGTCGATCCGCGAGCTGCAGTACTACCGCAAGGCGGTCTTCATCGCCGAACCCGGCCCCACCTCGGCCGAGTTGAAGGCGGTCTCGGCCGACGTCGTGTCGGAGTTCGCCTCGCGTTTGTAATAGCCCGGCGATGTATTAGACTGTTCTCTCGTTGCCCCGTGATTCACGTCACGAGGTGAACATGGTGGATATAGCTCAGTTGGTAGAGCGCTGGCTTGTGGTGCCGGATGTCGCGGGTTCGAGTCCCGTTATTCACCCCACGGGTGGCCTAGGGCCACCGACCCGGAGGTCGCCATGGTCGAGATGACGGCCGACGACTTCGAAGAACTCGTCTCCGACGAACTCGACCAGCTCCCCGACGACATGCTCGACGGTCTCGAGAATGTCGTGTTCGTCGTCGAAGACCGGCCCGAAGACGGCTCGCTCGACCTGCTCGGCCTCTACGACGGCGTCGCCGTCACCGAACGGGGCCAGTACGGCTTCGGCGAGATGCCCGACCGCATCACCCTCTACCGCGAGTCGCTGCTCGCCCTCTGCGACGACGTCGACGAGGTGCGCGACCAGGTGCACATCACCCTCGTGCACGAGATCGCCCACTACTACGGCATCGACGACGCGCGCCTCCACGAACTCGGCTGGGGCTGACCGCCAAGCTCGAGACACCGGATGCGCGCTACGGCGACACTGGATGCGCGACACGGGAGAACAGCAGCGCTCGCAAGGCGCCGCCCCACCGATACCGTTTCGTCACCGCGTCGCTCTGGGGCGGCACCCACCCCACCGCCTAGCCTGGAAGGCATGGCGGACACCTCGGCGGCCCGGAAGGCCTTGCGCGCACTGGGCATCGTCGTGGGTGTGGTCGTCATCCTCGGCATCGGCGTCTACGGGCCGGCGACCCTCGTCGGGCCGCTGCCCACCGCATCCGCTGCCCTCGCCGAGGCACCGAACGAAGCGAGCGGTGCCTTCACACCGGCGATGCCCGAGACCGGCGCCTCGGCCGTCGTCGCCGACGTCGCCACCGCCGTGCTCGCCACCGGCGGCCCCGAAGAACCCGTGCCGATCGCCGGAACGGCCAAGGTCGTGACCGCCCTCGTCGTACTGAGCGAGCGACCCCTGCTCGCCGGCAGCGACGGACCCGACATTCCGATCACCGCAGCCGACGTCTCCGAGTACAACCGCTTCGTCGCCGAGAGCGCTCGCGCCGTTCCCGTCTCGGCCGGCGAGTGGTGGTCGCAGCGCGAGGTGATGGAGGCGATGCTGCTCGGCTCGAGCAACAACCACGCCGATCTGCTCGCGAAGTGGGCCTTCGGGTCCGTCGACGCCTACCTCGAGGCGGCCGACGCCTGGCTGGCGGCCCGCGGCCTCGACGGCATCACCCTCGTCGACACCAACGGCCTTGACGAAGACGACGTGGGCACCGCATCCGACCTCGCCCGGGTGAGCGCGCTCGCCTTCTCGGAGGCGTCGATTTCGGAGATCATGGCCCTCGACACCGCCTCGCTGCCCGGCGGCCGCTCGGTCGACAACCGCGCGGCGTACCAGCCCGAGCTCGGCTACACCGGCATCTCGCGCAGCTACACCGACGAGGCGGGCGTGTGCTTCCTGTTCGCCCTCGACCCGAGCGGCGGTGCGGCAGCCGGCGAGGCGGGCGACGGCGACGCCAGCGCTGCGACCGGCACCGGCGACGATACGGCACAACCCGCCCTCATCTACGGCGCCTTCCTCCGCGAACCCGATTGGGACACCCTCGACTCCGACCTCGCCGCCCTCGCCACCTCCGCCGCCGGCACCGTCGCACCCACGCCGGTGGTGAGCGAGGGCCAGAGCTTCGTGACCTACACCACCCCGTGGGGCGAGACCGCCCACGGCGTCGCCACCTCGACCGAGTCGCAGCTGGTGTGGGTGACGACCCCGCTCGAGTACCAGGTCGACGCCAAGCAGCTCTCGACGGGGTCGAAGGGCGAGGAGGTGGGCAGCGTCACGGTGACGACCCCCGACGGCCCGGTCACCGTGCGCCTCGAGCTCGACGGCCGCATCGGCGACCCGGGACCGATCTGGCGCCTGCTCAACCCCGTGCCTGTCATCACCGCGTTCATCGACTCCCGCACCCAGGGCTGAGAGCGCAGGGCTGAGAGCGCAGGGCTGAGAGCGCACGACTGAAGCCGGCACCCAAGCGTGACGCGCCCGAAACGTGACGACCCGGCTCAGGTCGGCACGACCACCGTCGCTCGAGCCCGCGGGTTCTCCCGCTGCACGAAGCGCCGCCACTGCCGCTCCCACCTGTCCCATTCGCGGGCGTAGAGCTCGCCGTCGCGGGCGAGCGCGCGCCGCTTGCGCTCCCCGTCGTCGGCCTCCACCCAGATGCACAGGTCGGCCAGCGCCGCGTTGTCCGCGCTCATCGCCCCGCACCCTTCGATGACGAGCGGATGCGCGGGGTCGACCTCGGTCCACTTCGCCGGCCGGTGGGCGGCCCAGTCCCAGCGCTGCCACCGCGCGGGCAGCCCGGCGCGGAGCGGTCGGAGCAGGTGCTCGGCGACGTGGGCGCTGGCGGCGTCGAGTCCGTCCCAGCCGGGGTAGATGTCGTCGAGGTGCACGAGGGTCGGCCGGTCGGCGCCGCTCCACTCCGCGAGAACGCGGTGCGCGAGTGCGGTCTTGCCCGATCCGCTCGGGCCGTCGATGAGGATGACGGTCATGGTCGGCGTGCCCCGTTCATCCGATGATGAAGTTGATCGAGCCGGTCGCGATCGACACGGCGAGCGCCACCGCGCCGATGCTCACGCCGGCCGCCACGAGCATCCAGTCCCCGGCACCGAACACCGACTCCCGGGCCCAGGTGCGGGTCGCCGTGCCGCCGAAGCCCCGCGCCTCCATGGCCGTGGCCAGTTTGCTGCCGCGTCTGATGGAGAGCACGAGCAGGGCGAAGGCCTGGCCCGCGAAGCGGCGCAGCCGCCCGCGGTCGCCGAGGCCCCTGGCGCGGCGGGCGAGCTCGAGCTGTCGCCAGTCGTCGAGGAACAGGCCGATGAGGCGCATGCCGGCGAGCGCCCCGAGCACGAACCGGCTGGGCAGGTGCCAGACCTGGGCGAGTCCGTCGGCGAGGTCGGTCGGGTCGATGGTGGCGAAGAGCACCACGGCGGGCAGCCCCACGGCCAGGATGCGCAAGGTCGTCGCGATCGCCAGCGCGATCGACCCGTCGGTGACGTGCACGAGCCAGAACTCGACGTAGCTCGTGCCCGAGGCGACGCCGTACAGCAGCGTGGTGACGCCGGCGAGGGGCGCGGCGATCCAGATCGCCAGGGTGCGCCTGAAGAAGGCGCGCGGCGTGAACCCCGCCCAGACGAACAGGATGCTCTCGAGAGCGAGCGCGACGGCCGCCGACACCCAGTCGATGGTGACGATGAGCAGCGCGCTGAGCAGCAGCGAGGCGGCGAGCTTCGCCACCGGGTTCACGGCGGTCACCCGATCACCAGCTCGTGGTCGGCGAGCGCCTCGACGAAGGCGCGGTCGTGCGTGACGGCGACGAGGGCGGTGCCGCGATCGAGCTGGGCGCCGAGCAGCAGCACGAGCTCGGCCCAGGTGCGCGAGTCCTGCCCGAAGGTGGGCTCGTCGAGCACGAGCACCGCGGGGCGCGCGACGAGCGCCGAGGCCACCGAGAGCCTGCGCTTCTCTCCGCCCGAGAGCGTGTACGGGTTGGCCGAGAGCAGCCGGTCGAGGCGCAGGCGCGACGCCACCTCGGTCACCCGCTCGGCGATCTCGCCCTCGGAGAGACCGAGTGCGCGCAGCGAGACCTCGAGCTCGGCGCGCACCGATCCTGTCACGAACTGGTGCTCGGGGTCTTGGAACACGACGCCGATGCGCGTGAGCACCTCTTTCGAGCCCCAGTCGCCCGGGTGCACCCCCGGCACGGATGCTCGCCGCCGTCGGCCGAGCAGCGAACGGATGCGCCGGGCCGGCCGGGCATCGACCGCCGGCAGATCGCCGTCGACGCCTCGCAGCAGCTCGGAGGCTCGCACCTCGCCGGCCGCGGGCAGGAGGAGCCCGGAGAGGGTGAGCGCGAAGGTCGACTTGCCCGCACCGTTGCGCCCCGTGACCGCGACCGCGCGCGCGGCAGCGACGACGGTGTCGTCGACCGCCGCCACGGGCGCCTCAGGCGCGCGCGTCACCGCGAGCCCGCGCGTGGCGAGCAGCTCCGCCCCGTCGGCCACACCGGCGCCGGCCTTCGCCGCCACCGCCTCCGCCTCGCTGGCTCCCGCCGCACCGTCTGCCGCCGTGCCGACGCCGGCACCCGACGCCGTGACGCCGCGACCGGCCGCCACCTCCGCGACCGCGGTACCCGCCGCGCCGCGGCGCGCGCGGCGACCGCCCAGCGGGTCGATGCCCGGAACCCAGACGCCGTCGCGCGCGAGCTCCGCGCCGCGATCGCGGAGCACCCGCTGCGGCGTGCCGTCGGCGATGACGCCGCCGCCCGGCTCGAGCACCACCACCCGGTCGACCACGTCGAGCCACACGTCGACCCGGTGCTCGATCACCACGAGGGTGGCCCCGGTCTGCTCGACCACGCGCCCCACGGCGTCGCGCACCTCGACGACCCCCTCGGGGTCGAGGTTCGCGGTGGGCTCGTCGAGCAGCACGACGCCGGGGAGCATCGCCATCACCCCGGCGAGCGCGACCCGTTGCTTCTGCCCGCCCGAGAGCGCCGAGGTGGAATGGTCGAGGGCGAGGTCGCCGAGACCGACGGAGTCGAGCGCCCGCTCCACGCGGGGCCAGATCTCTTCGCGCGGCACCCCGAGGTTCTCGCAGCCGAAGGCGACGTCGTCGCCCACCCGTGCGAGCACCAACTGCGAGTCGGGGTCCTGCAGCAGCAGGCCAACGCGGCCTCTGGCGTGCCGCGCATCCGTGTCGCCCACCTCGAGGGCGCCCTCCTCCTCGCCTTCGTCGGCACCGCCGAGCACCCCCGCGAAGGCGTGCATCAGGGTCGACTTGCCGGCGCCGGAGGCCCCGAGCAGGAGCACCCGCTCCCCCGGCTCGACGACGAGGTCGACCCTACGCAGCGCCCACGCCTCGCGGCCGGCGTGCCGCCACCCCCACGAGGAGGCGCGCAACCCGGCGGGCGCGACGGAGTCGGCGGCGACACCCGGGTCGTCGCCCGGGCTCGCCGCCCCTCCCGTCCGGCCCGGAGGGCCGACGCGCGCCTCGCCGCTCACGCGCGCGCCGTCACCTCACGACCCGCGGCGAAGCGGTTGAGCGCCCCGGTGCGCGCGAGTGCCCGCGCGATCACCCACGACAGCAGGCCGGCGACGATCGCGCCGCCGATGACGGCGCAGGTGATGTACACGGCGTAGAACGCGGTGCCGAGCCCCGGATACCAGAGGATCGAGTCGTTCAGGCCGAGGGCGAGCCCCGCCCCGGCACCGGCCAGCACCGCCACGTAGACGCGGTAGTTCGCGTAGAGGAAGGCGGCGAAGACGATCTCGGCGCCGAGCCCCTGCACGAGACCGGAGACCAGGGTGAGCGGCCCCCACTGCGTTCCGACGAGCGCGGAGACGGCGGCGGCGACGAGCTCGGTGTAGATCGCCGCGCCCGGCTTGCGGATGATCAGCCCGCCCAGCACGCCGGCGAACAGCCACACGCCGCCGGTGAGCGACTGGGCGCCGGGCAGGAGCGCCTCGAGCGGCGTGGCGATGGGGGTGTAGCCGATGCCCCAGGCCCAGAAGATGAGCCCGGCTGCCACGCCGATGACGCTGGCCACGACGATGTCGACGACCCGCCAGCGAAGACTGCGGCGACGGCCGGGTTTCTGGGCGGAGGTGGTGGAACTGGTGGTGACGGTGGAATGCACTGGTCGTGCCCTTTCGTTCGGTGGAAGGGGCACGGGTTGGCCGTCAGGCGGCGCGATCGACAGGCGCGCTGGTGCGCGACCCGCGAGCACACCGCTGTCGCGGCGTAGAGATGCCTCCCTGCGCTGGCATGATCCAGATCAGGTTCGACGGTCGAAGGTTGAGAACCTTCCTCTCAGCCCGGCTCACCGGACTCCCGTGTGGCACCGAGTATACGCCCAGAGGCGCTACTTCTTCAGCGCCCGCACGAACCGCGACAGCGCCCACCCGGTCGCAACGACCACGGGCAGCGACACCGCGAGCAGCGCGATGAGGTTCGGCTCGAAGGTGGCCTTGCCGTCGGGGCCCGTGACGTAGGCGCCGATCGGCACGCTCACGCCGCCCCCGCCGAAGCCCTCGCCGCCGGCGTCACCCGCACCGATCTTCTTCTCGGTCGCTCCCGGAGAGGATGCGTTGCCGTTGCCGCCGCCGAAGCCCGCCCAGACCAGGGCGACCGGAACGAAGCTCGCCCCGTCGATCTCGACGGGGGCGCCGTACGCGGCGTTCACCCCGATGGACTTGGTGGCGTCGGTGAGGGTTTCCACGAGGTTGGCCATGGCGACACGCTACCGCGAACGGGTCGCCCTGAACAGCCCTGCACAAGCCCCTTCCCAGCCGATGGCCGCGCGGCGCTAACCGGGTACGGTGATCGGAGAATCGACAGGAGACCCCATGGAATCGTGGCCAGGATCGGCCTACCCGCTCGGCGCCACCTATGACGGCAGCGGCACCAACTTCGCCCTCTTCAGCGAGGTGGCGGAGCGCGTGCAACTCTGTCTCTTCGACGACGACGGCACCGAGACCTGCGTCGATCTGACGGAGGTCGATGCCTTCGTCTGGCACGCCTACCTTCCCCAGGTGCAGCCCGGGCAGCGGTACGGGTACCGCGTGCACGGCCCCTACGACCCCGAGAACGGTCTGCGCTGCAACCCGAACAAGCTCCTGCTCGACCCGTACGCGAAGGCCACCAGCGGCGAGATCGATTGGGACCAGTCGCTGTTCTCGTACACCTTCGGCGACCCCGACTCCCGCAACGACGACGACTCCGCGGCGCACATGACCTACGGCGTCGTCATCAACCCCTTCTTCGACTGGTCGGGCGACCGCAAGCTGCGCATCCCCTACAGCCAGAGCGTCATCTACGAAGCCCACGTGAAGGGCCTCACCGAGCTGCACCCCGACGTGCCCGAGGAACAGCGGGGCACCTATGCGGGCCTCGCGCATCCGAAGGTCATCGAGCACCTGCTGAAGCTCGGCATCACCGCCATCGAGCTGATGCCCGTCCACCAGTTCGTGAACGACTCGACACTCATCGACAAAGGCCTCAGCAACTACTGGGGCTACAACACCATCGGCTTCTTCGCACCGCAGTCGACCTACGCCTCCGCCGGCGACCGCGGCCAGCAGGTGCAGGAGTTCAAGGGCATGGTGAAGTCGCTGCACGCGGCGGGCATCGAGGTCATCCTCGACGTGGTGTACAACCACACGGCCGAGGGCAACCACCTCGGCCCCACCATCAGCTTCCGCGGCATCGACAACGCCGCCTACTACCGTCTGGTGGAAGACGACCAGCGGTACTACATGGACTACACCGGCACGGGGAACACCCTCAACGTGCGCCACCCGCACTCGCTGCAGCTCATCATGGACTCGCTGCGCTACTGGGTGACCGAGATGCACGTCGACGGCTTCCGCTTCGACCTCGCCAGCGCCCTGGCACGCGAGTTCTACGACGTCGACCGCCTCTCCACCTTCTTCGAGCTCGTGCAGCAAGACCCGGTGGTGTCGCAGGTGAAGCTCATCGCCGAGCCGTGGGACGTCGGCCCCGGCGGCTACCAGGTGGGCAACTTCCCCCCGCAGTGGACGGAGTGGAACGGCAAGTACCGCGACACCGTGCGCGACTTCTGGCGGGGCGAACCGTCGACCCTCGGCGAGTTCGCGAGCCGCTTCACCGGGTCGGCCGACCTCTACGAGCACTCCGGCCGCCGCCCGGTGGCGTCGATCAATTTCGTCACCGCCCACGACGGCTTCACGCTGCGCGACCTGGTGTCGTACAACGAGAAGCACAACGACGCCAACGGCGAAGACAACAACGACGGCGAATCGCACAACCGCTCGTGGAACTCCGGCGCGGAGGGCCCCACCGACGACCCCGAGGTGCTCGCCCTGCGCGCCCGCCAGCAGCGCAACTTCATCGCCACGCTGATGCTCTCACAGGGTGTGCCGATGCTCCTGCACGGCGACGAGCTGGGCCGCACCCAGGAGGGCAACAACAACACCTACGCCCAGGACTCGCCGCTGTCGTGGGTGCACTGGGACAGCGAAGACCTGCCGCTGGTGGAGTTCACCGCCGCGGTGCTGCGTCTGCGGAAGGAGCATCCGACCTTCCGGCGCAGCCGCTTCTTCGACGGCCGCCCCGTGAAGCGCGGCGCGGGCGAGCCCCTGCCCGACATCGTCTGGCTGAACTCCGACGCCACCGAGATGCAGCCCGAGCAGTGGGACTCCCCGCTCTCGCGCGCCGTCGGGGTGTTCCTCAACGGCAACGGCATCAGGGCGCGGGATGCGCGGGGACAGCAGCTCACCGACGTGCACTTCCTGCTCTACTTCAACGCACACGACGAAGACCAGGACTTCACCCTGCCGTCCGCTGAGTACGCCGAGTCATGGGACGTCGTGATCGACACCGCGGGCGGAGCAGCCGACTCTCAGGCGCTCCCCGCCTCGTCGAGCCTGACCGTGGGAGGCCGCTCGCTCCAGGTGCTGCGCCTCCACCGCGAGCCCGAGGTCGAGCCCGACCACTCGGTGGCCGCCTCGCTCTCGGCGCAAGCCGACACCTCCGCCATCGTCATCCCCACCACCCCCTCGGTCGGCTGACCTCAACCCGAACAGGAGACCACCGGATGCGCGTGCCCCGGTCGACCTACCGACTCCAGCTCACCGCCGACTTCACCCTGTGGGATGCGGCGCGACTGGTTCCCTACCTGAAGCGTCTCGGCGTCGACTGGGTGTACCTCTCGCCGATCCTGCAGGCCGAGCGCGGCTCGCAGCACGGCTACGACGTCACCGATCACTCGCGGGTCGACGAGGAGCGGGGCGGCCCCGACGGGCTCCGCGCCCTCTCTACCGCGGCCCACGAGGCGGGGCTCGGCGTGCTCGTCGACATCGTGCCGAACCACGTGGGGGTGGCGACCCCGTCGCAGAACCCGTGGTGGTGGGACCTGCTGAAGCACGGCAGGGGCTCGCGCTACGCCGACGCCTTCGACGTCGACTGGGACGCCGGGGGCGGCAGGCTGCGCATCCCGGTGCTCGGCGACGACTCGCTCGACGCCCTGACGATCGAGCGCGACGGAGGCGGCGGCGAGCCGATGCTCGCGTACTACGACCACTGCTACCCCATCGCCCCCGGCACCGCCGACGACGGTGCCGACGCCGAGACGGTGCACTCGCGGCAGCACTACGAGCTCATGAACTGGCGGCGCGAGAGCACCGACCTCAACTACCGCCGTTTCTTCGCGGTCTCCTCGCTCGCCGCCGTGCGGGTGGAGGAGCCGTGGGTGTTCGACGAGTCGCACGCCGAGATCAAGCGCTGGTTCGACGAGGGTCTGGTCGACGGTCTGCGCGTCGACCACCCCGACGGGCTCGCCGACCCCGGTGGGTACCTCGAGCGACTCGCCGAGCTCACGGGCGGCGGCTACGTGCTGATCGAGAAGATCCTCGAGGGCGACGAGCCGCTCGAGCCCGACTGGCCCTCGGCCGGCACCACCGGATACGACGCACTCGCCCTGATCGACCGGGTGTTCGTCGACCCCGACGGCGAGGCGGCGCTCGACGAGCTCGACCGTGAGCTCCGCATCTCGAGCGGGCTCCCGGTCGAGGACTACGCCGAGATGATCCACGGCACGAAGCGCGGCATCGCCGACGGCATCCTGAACGCCGAGGTGCGGCGCATCGTGCGCGACCTCGAGCGCGCCGGCGGGGTGCCCACCCCCACCGACACCGCGGTGCTGCGCGACGCCGTGGCCGAACTGCTCACCTGCTTCCCGGTCTACCGCTCGTATCTCCCCGCGGGCCGCGAGAAGCTCGACGAGGCGCTCGAGCTGGCCGTGCGGCACCGGCCCGAGCTCGAGAGCGTGCTGCGGGAGACCGCGGAGGCGCTCGGTCGCACGGGAACGGCTCCGAGCATCCGGTTCCAGCAGACCTCGGGGATGGTGATGGCGAAGGGTGTCGAAGACACCGCCTTCTACCGCTACACCCGGCTGACCTCGCTCACCGAGGTCGGGGCCGACCCCGACCACTTCGCCGTGACGGTGCCCGAGTTCCACGAGGCGCAGAAGCGGCGGCTCGAGACGCTCCCCGGCAGCATGACGACGCTGTCGACCCACGACACGAAGCGGGCCGAGGATGCTCGGGCCCGCATCTCGGTGCTCGCCGAGCTGGGCGAGGGGTGGGGTGGTGCGCTGGCGAAGATCCGCTCGCTGCTGCCCCTCGGCGACGGGCCGTTCGAGAACCTGCTCTGGCAGGCGATCGTGGGCACGTGGCCGATCTCCCGGGAGCGCGCCAAGGCCTACGCCGTGAAGGCGTCGCGCGAGGCGGGCGTCTCGACGAGCTGGCTCGACCCCTCCGACGACTTCGAGCGGCGCTTCGAGACGGCGATCGACCAGGTGTTCACCGACCCGGTCGCGCGCGGACTCGTGGAGAGCGTCGTCGCCACCATCACGGATGCGGGGCGCAGCAACTCCCTGTCGGCCAAGCTGGTGCAGCTCACCACCACCGGGGTGCCCGACGTCTACCAGGGCACGGAGCTCTGGGACTACTCGCTGGTCGACCCCGACAACCGCCGGCCGGTCGACTTCGGCGAGCGCTCCGAGCTGCTCGAGCAGCAGGACGCGGGCGAGGCACCCGCCCTCGACGAGCTCGGCGCCGCCAAGCTGCTCGTGGTCTCGGTCGCGCTGCGGTTGCGTCGCGATCGGCCCGAGCTGTTCACCGGGTACCGCGGGCTCGAGGCCACCGGCCCCGCGGCCTCGCACCTGATCGCCTTCGACCGGGGTGGCGCGATCACCGTCGCGACCCGCCTGCCGATCGGGCTGGCCCGCAGCGGCGGCTGGCGCGACACCACGCTGGAGCTGCCCGCGGCGCGCAACGGCTACGTCGACGCGCTCACCGGCAGACTCGTGAGCGCCGGGCCCGTGAGCGTGAGCGACCTGCTGTTCCACTATCCGGTCGCGCTGCTGCAGCGCGTCGACGACGAGGACTGAACGAGATGACCGAGAACGACTTCGCCGTGTGGGCGCCACGACCGGCGCGAGTGGAGCTGCTGCTGCGTGAGGCGGGTGCCGGTTCGGGGGCGGGTGCTGCGCGCATCCGTACCGTTCCGCTGCACAAGGGCGACGACGGGTGGTGGCGGCCCGAGGAGGGCGCGGTCACCTGGAAGCCGGGCGTCGACTACGGCTACCTGCTCGACGGGCAGGGGCCCTACCCCGACCCGCGCTCGCGCCGGCAGCCCGACGGCGTGCACGGACTCTCGCGCACCGACGACCCCGCGACGTTCGAGTGGAGCGACGGCTCGTGGACGGGGCTGCCCGTCGACCGCGCCGTCATCTACGAGCTGCACGTCGGCACCTTCACCCCGAAGGGAACGCTCGCCTCGGCGCGCAAGCGCCTCGACCACCTGCGCTCCATCGGCGTCACGCACGTCGAGCTGCTGCCCGTGAACGGCTTCAACGGCGTGCACAACTGGGGGTACGACGGGGTCGCCTGGTTCACCGTGCACGAGGCCTACGGCGGCCCGGAGGGCTACCGCGCCTTCGTCGACGCCTGCCACGCGGCGGGGCTCGCCGTCATCCAAGACGTGGTCTACAACCACCTCGGGCCGAGCGGCAACTACCTGCCGCTCTACGGCCCGTACCTGAACGACGCTTCGAGCAACACCTGGGGCACGAGCGTCAACCTCGACCACGAGGGCAGCGCCGAGGTGCGCCGCTTCATCCTCGACAACGCGCTGATGTGGCTGCGCGACTACCACGTCGACGGCCTGCGGCTGGATGCGGTGCACGCCCTGGTCGACGACGGCCCGGTGCACCTGCTGGCGGAGCTCTCGGCCGAGGTCGAGGAGCTGTCGGCCTCGACGGGGGTGCAGCGGATGCTCATCGCCGAGTCCGACCTCAACGACCCGGTGATGTTCCGGGCGCGCGACGACGGCGGCTACGGGCTCGACGGGCAGTGGAGCGACGACTTCCACCACGCCGTGCACGTGAACCTCACCGGGGAGACCTCGGGCTACTACGCCGACTTCGACTCGGTGGGGGCGCTCGCGAAGGTGCTCACGAAGGGGTTCTTCCACGACGGCACGTACTCCAGCTTCCGCGAGCGCGAGCACGGCGTCGAGCTCGACCGTGCCGCGACGGCGCCCTGGCGGCTCGTCGTCGCGTCGCAGAACCACGACCAGATCGGCAACCGGGCGATCGGCGACCGGCTCACGGCGACCCTCGGGGTCGACGACCTCGCCATCGCCGCGGCGCTCACCCTGCTCGGCCCGTTCACCCCGATGCTGTTCATGGGCGAGGAGTGGGCGGCGTCGACGCCGTGGCAGTTCTTCACCTCGCACCCCGAGCCCGAGCTCGGCGAGGCCACCGCCACGGGGCGCATCGCGGAGTTCGAGCGCATGGGGTGGGACGAGAGCGCCGTGCCCGACCCCCAAGACCCCGAGACCTTCACCCGCTCGAAGCTCGACTGGCACGAGCTCGACGACCCCGCGCATCCGGAGCACCGGGCCATGCTCGAGGTCTACCGGGCGCTTGCGCGGGTGCGGGCCACGCTGCCGCCGGGCGACGAGCTCCGGCTCGCCGAGATCGCGGTGGAGTTCAGCGAGGAGGAGCGCTGGCTCGTGCTCACGCGGCCCACCATCACCCTCGTCGTGAACTTCTCCGACGAGCCGCGTGAGCTCGCGACGATCGCACCGGGCGCCGGCGAGGTGCTCGTCGACACCCACGCCCTCCTCCACCCGGCACCCCCGTCGCGCCACGCGGGCCGCCCCCTCGACATCGCCCCCCACAGCGTGATCGTGACGGCCCTCCCCTAGGGTCGGGGCTCCGCCCCACCCGTCAGCGGCGGGTGCCGTTGCGCTCGGCGGTCTCGCCGGAGGCGGGTGAGCGCATGAGGGAGGCGGGGCGCACGATGTCGGTGCCGAAGCGCGCGGCGACCTTGTCGATCGTGCGCTCGGCATCGTGCCACCCCTCGGAGGGCACGGTCTCGTCGGCCCAGAGCGACGGCTGGTGCAGGGTCTCACCCGCCTCGGTGAGCTGCTCGACGCGCACGCCGATGAGCCGCACGGGGGCGCCGTCTTTCCACGCGGCCTCGAGCACGCTCGACACCTCGTCGTAGATGCGCTTGCCGAGGTCGGTGTGCTCGGCGAGGGTGCGTGAGCGCGAGATGGTGGTGAAGTCGGAGAACCGCAGCTTCAGCGCCACCGTCTTGCCCACGAGCCCCGCCGCCCGCAGCCGCGCCGCCACCCGGTTCGACTGGTGCAGCAGTTCGCGGCGCAGCACCTCGGGCGAGCGCTCGTCGACGTCGAAGGTGCGCTCGTGCCCGACGCTCTTCTCCTGCGAGGTGGTGACGACCTCGCGCGGGTCGATGCCGTTCGCCAGCTCGTGCAGCCGCGTGCCGGCGGCCTCGCCGACGGCCGCCACCACGGTGCCGAGCGGCGCGGCGGCGAGCTCGCCCACGGTCATGAGCCCGTAGCGCTCGAGGTGCTCGGCGGTCTTGCCGCCCACGCCCCAGAGCGCCCGCACGGGCAGCGGATGCAGGTACGCCAGCACCTCCGACGGGCGGATGACGAGCATGCCGTCGGGCTTCGCCCTCCCCGAGGCGAGCTTCGCCATGTACTTCGTGGGGGCCACCCCCACCGAGCAGGTGAGCCCCGTCTCGGCGAGCACGCGGGCCCGCAGCGCGGTGGCGATGACGTCGGACTCGCCGAGCAGCCGCCTGGCCCCCGCCACGTCGAGGAACGCCTCGTCGATGCTGAGCGGCTCGACCAGCGGCGTCACCTCGCGGAACAGCGCCATCACCCGCCGAGACGCGTCGCGGTAGCGCTCCATGTGCGGTTCGAGCACGATCGCCTTCGGGCACAGCCGGAGCGCCGCGCCGACGGGCATCGCCGAGTGCACGCCGTAGGCGCGCGCCTCGTAGGTGGCGCTCGTCACGACGGCGCGCGCCGACCGCCCGCCGACGATGACGGGCTTGCCCTTGAGGTCTGGCCGCTCGAGCAGTTCGACGGAGGCAAAGAAGGCATCCATGTCGACGTGCAGGATGGGCGGACTGGGCTCCATGCTGAGAGCCTAAGCGCCACCACCGACATCGGCAGACCCCGCTCTCGGCCGGCCCACCGCGTGCTCTCAGAATTCACACAGACGACGGGAAAAGACTGTGCGATGCCCGCGCTCGCGGCCCCCGGATCCGAAAGTCACCCGTGAACGCTCTGCTCGACCTCGGCATCCTCTCCGGACCGCTCGTCATCGCCGTGTACCTGCTCGCGGCCGCCGCACTCGTGCTGCTCGTCGTGCGTCGACCCGGCCCGCGCTGGTCGCGCCGCGGGTGGCTGCTGACCGCCGCCGTCGCGGCGGTCGCCGGAGCACTCCTCGGCCTCGGGCTGACCTGGCTGCTCTCCGATCAGCTCGACCTGTTCGGCGCCGTGCTCACGCCCGTCGTGCGCACCTGGATCGCCGTCGGCTTCGCCGCCATCGCCGTCGCCGCCGCCTCGCTCTGGCGCCCCCGCCCGCTCCGCGCCGTCGCCGCGGCGCTGGCCATCGTGCTCTTCGCCACCACGACGGCCATGTCGATCAACATCGACTTCGGCCAGTACCCCACCGTGCGCAGCGCGCTCGGCCTCAGCGCCTTCGCCGGGAACGCCCTGCCCACCTTCGGCCCCGACGCGAGCGGGGCGCCCACCGACGGAGCCGACGGCGGCGCCGACTCCACCGCTGCCCTCGCCGACTGGACGCCCCCTGCCGGCATGCCGGCACAGGGCTCGGTGAGCTCCGTCGACATCCCGGCCACCGCATCCGGTTTCAAGGCACGCCCTGCGGTGGTGTACCTGCCCCCGGCGGCCCTGACCGCGAACCCGCCGAAGCTGCCCGTGCTCATCATGATGTCGGGGCAGCCCGGCACGCCCGACGACCCGCTCACCACCGATCACCTGCAGGAGAGCCTCGACGCCTACGCGGCAGCCCACAAGGGCCTCGCGCCCATCGTGGTCTCCCCCGACCAGCTCACCGACCCGGCCGTGAACCCGATGTGCGTCGACTCGCCGATCGGCAACTCCGCCACCTATCTCACCGTCGACGTGCCGAACTGGATCCGCGCCAACCTGCCCGTGCTCCCCTCCCCGCAGTACTGGGGCGTCGGGGGTCTCTCCCAGGGCGGCACCTGCTCCATCCAGCTCGGTGCCGCGCACCCCGAGCTGTTCAGCGCCATCATCGACGCCTCGGGTGAGGAGTTCCCGACCCTCGGCGACGAGCAGAAGACCATCGACCAGGGCTTCGGCGGAGACGCCGCCGCGTACGCCGCCGCGCATCCGGCAGCGATCATGGCGGCGAAGGCGCCCTACCCGAACACGATCGCGGTGTTCGGTGTCGGCAGCGCCGACGACGCCTTCAAGCCCGGGGTGCAACGGCTCTACGCCGACGCGCAGGCCGCGGGCATGGACGCCACCTACATCGAGGTGCCGGGGAGCGCCCACGACGCCACCACGTGGTCGGCGGTGTTCAAGCAGGGCCTCGGCATCGTCGCCGACCACTGGGGCCTGAACCGGTGACAGCGGCACCCGGCGGCCGCGGCGCTCACGACGTCGTTCGCGAGCGCCGGCCGGCCCTGAAGAGAGCGTCCCGCCTGGTCGAGCGGATGCTGCGCCTGGCACGCAGCATCCCGGTGGCCTGGGTGGTCACCGGCCTCGTCGTCGCGGCGAGCGTCACCCGCCTGGCGCTGAAACCCGGCAAGGCCCGCGGCGGCATCGACGCCTTCGTCGCCACCGGGTACGACGCCGTGTTCGTGCACCACGACTGGGCCTCCACGCTCACCTCGGTGTTCTTCGTGCGCGCGCTGGCGGCACTGCCCGTCGTCGCGGTGGTCGTGCTCGTGGGTGTGGGCTGGGCGGAACGACGCTTCGGCCATCTGCGCACGATCGTGGCGTTCGTGATCGTGACCGTGGTGGGCATCCTGCTGGGTCTCGCCACCCAGGCCCTCGGCCTCGGGCTCGACCTCTACGCGGCCGAGGTGACGCGCACCTATCGCACCGTCGACCCGGTGATCGCGGTCGTCGGGGTCGTGATGGCGGCGAGCGCCTTCGCCGGGCCGTTGCTGCGCCGCCGCGTGCGCGTCGTGGGGTTCTCGGCGGTGCTCGTGTTCGTGCTCTACTCGGGGCACCCCTCCGATCTCTACCGCCTGTTCGCGGCGATCGCGGGGCTCGTGCTCGGCATGGTGCTGCGGCGGGCGGCGACGGGCCGTGCAGCGGCCGCCGTTCTCCCCGGTGTCGTGCCCCGCGCCACCCGCCGGGAGACCCGCACCCTGCTCGCCGCGGTGGTGGCGATCACCGCCCTGGGCCCGCTGGTCTCGATCGTGTCGCCCTCGGGCCCCGGCATCCTGAACCCCCTCGGGGTGCTCTTCCGCGACCCGCTGCGCGACTACGCGGTGGCGGCGGTGCGCTGCGAGAACGTGACGCTCACCAAGCACTGCGCCGAGGTCGTCGCGCTCTCCCGCCTCGACGGCCCGGGAGCGGTGCTGCTCACCCTGCTGCCGTTGCTCGCGCTGCTCATCGCGGCGTGGGGCATCCAGCGCGGCCACCGGGTGGCCCTGTGGCTCGGCATCGGGGTGAACCTCGTCGAGGCGATGCTCGCCGCGGTCTACTTCGGGTTCATCCCGCTCGTCGCCTCCGACTCGCGCTCGGGGCTTCCCGCACGCCTCGCCGAAGACCATCTCGCGTTCGAGGTGGTGAGTGCCGCGGTGCCGCTTGTCATCGCGGTGCTCCTGGTGTCGTCGAGGCGCCTGCTCCCGGCGCGTTCCGACGGCAGCGACGGCGCGCTGCGCTTCCTCGCCCGGGTGACCGCGCTCTTCGTCGCCGTCGCGGCCGTGTACTTCGTGGTGGCCGCGCTCGCCCGCGACCAGTTCACGCCGACCGCGGGTCTCGGCGACCTGCTGCTCGACCTGCCCGAGCGCTTCGTGCCCACGAGCTTCCTCGCGCTCGAGCCCGCCGACATCCTGCCCGAGGGGCCGGTGGCCGTCATCGCGACGCAGTGGGTGGGCCCGCTGTTCTGGATCGGCGTGATCGCCATCGCCCTCCTCGGCATGCGGCCCCACCGCCCGCGCGGCGGCGAGAGCGACGACTCACGCGTGCGCTCCCTCCTGCACGCCGGCGACGGGTCGACCGCGGCCGACGCCCCCTCCACCCTCAGCTGGATGGTCACCTGGCCGGGCCACCACTACTGGTTCTCCCCGGCGGGCGGCGCCGTGGCGTACCGGGTGGTGAACGCCGTGGCCATCACGACGGGGGATCCGTTCGGGCCGCGCTCCGCGCATCCGTCGACCGCCCTGGGCTTCGCCGCCTACTGCATCGAGCACGGGTGGACCCCGGTGTTCTACTCGGCGACGGATGCGGTGCGCCGCACCCTGCGCGAGGCCGGCTGGTCGTCGCTGCAGGTGGCGGAGGACACGGTCGTCTCGACGGCCGGCTGGTCGCTCGACGGCAAGCGGATGCAGGACCTGCGCAGCTCGATCAACCGGGCCGACCGGGAGGGAGTGCACGCGGAGTGGGTGCGCTTCGGCGAGCTCGGCGCCGCCACGCGCGCCCAGATCACCGAGATCTCGGAGTTCTGGGTGGCGGAGAAGGGCCTGCCCGAGATGGGGTTCACCCTCGGCGGCGTCGACGAGCTGACCGACCCCGAGGTGCGGCTCATGGTGGCCGTCGACGCGGAAGGGCGTGTGCAGGGGGTGACCAGCTGGCTGCCGACCTTCCAGGAGGGCGAGGTGACCGGCTGGACGCTCGACTTCATGCGCCGCCGGCCCGACGGCATGAACGGGGTGATGGAGTTCCTCATCGCCCGCACCATCCAGCAGGCGCAGCTCGACGGGGTGTCGTTCGTGAGCCTCTCGGCGGCGCCCCTCGCCACGAGTGGCGACGACGCGCCTGGTGTGCTGAGCTACCTCAGCCGGGTGCTCGAGCCGGTGTACGGGTTCCGGTCGCTCATGCGCTTCAAGGCGAAGTTCCGGCCCGAGCACCGGCCGCTCTACCTCTGCTGCCCCGACCCGCTCGCCCTTCCCGGCATCGGCTACGCGCTCGGCCGGGCCTATCTGCCCACCACCTCGACGAGGCAGGCTGTGCGCGCGCTCCGCGTGAGATGAGTGCGCGCTCCTCAGGGGGTGAGCGCGCGGCGTGCGGGGGTAGCGTGGCGAGCATGGAATTTCGATACCTCGGACGCAGCGGACTCAAGATCTCGGAGATCACCTACGGCAACTGGCTGACGCACGGGTCGCAAGTGGAGAACGACATCGCCAAGGAGTGCGTGAAGGCCGCGCTCTCGAACGGCATCACCACCTTCGACACGGCCGACGCCTACGCGAACACGGCGGCGGAGGTCGTGCTGGGTGACGCGCTCGCCGGCGAACGACGCGAGTCGCTCGAGATCTTCACGAAGGTGTACTGGCCCACCGGACCCAAGGGGCCGAACGACTCGGGGCTCTCGCGCAAGCACATCCTCGAGTCGATCGACGGGTCGCTCCGGCGCCTCAAGACCGACTACGTCGACCTCTATCAGGCCCACCGCTTCGACTACGAGACGCCGCTCGAGGAGACCATGCAGGCCTTCGCCGACGTCGTGCGCCAGGGCAAGGCGCTCTACATAGGCGTCAGCGAGTGGAACGCGGAGCAGCTGCGGCAGGGCCACGCGCTGGCGCAGCAGCTCGGGGTGCAGCTCATCTCGAACCAGCCGCAGTACTCGATGCTGTGGCGCGTCATCGAGGGCGAGGTCGTTCCGGCCTCGGAGGAGCTCGGCATCTCGCAGATCGTCTGGTCTCCGGTGGCGCAGGGTGTGCTCACCGGCAAGTACAAGCCCGGGCAGCCGGTGCCCGAGGGCAGCCGCGCCACCGACGAGAAGGGCGGCGCCGACATGGTGAAGCGCTTCCTGCGCGACGACGTGCTCGAAGGCGTGCAGCGTCTTCAGCCGGTGGCCGACGAGCTCGGGCTCACGCTCGCCCAGCTCGCCATCGCCTGGGTGCTCGCGAACGAGAACGTGGCCTCGGCCATCATCGGCGCCTCGCGGCCCGAGCAGGTGGAGTCGAACGTGAAGGCGGCGGGCGTGACGCTTCCGCAGGAGGCGCTCGACCGCATCGACGAGGCGATCGGCGGGCTCGCCGAGCGCGACGCCGCGCTCACGGTCTCGCCCGAGACGCGGCCTTAGGGCAACGGCGCGGGGGCGGTGGCGTCGCTCGCTTCGAGCGGCCGCGCGAGCAGCGCGACGACGACGCTGCCGCCCTTGGTCGCCTGCCGCCCGACTTCGGCGAAGCCGAGCCGGCCGTGGAAGCGGAGCGACCCCGGGTTCGGCGGCTCGACGTTGACCTCGCAGTCGACCTCGGTCGCGCCGGCGGCGCGGGCACCTTCGAACACCGCCTGATAGAGCCGCTCCCCCACGCGCGACCCGCGCTGCCCCTCGGCCACCACGATGCGGTCGACGTAGCTGAAGTCGGCACCGCGCTCGCTGAACCACCGGTAGTTCTCACTGGCGTAGTCGAGGCCGGGCGGGAGGGCGAGCACGAAGCCGAGCACCGCATCCGGATGCGTGGGCACGACCGCACCGACCGCGGTCGTCGACCAGGCCACGAGCTCCGCCATCTCCCGCTCGTCGATGTCGTTCACGGCGGGAACGCTCGCCCGGTTGAGCAGCACCAGCGCCGGAACATCGGCGGGGGTCAGCGGACGGAGGACGAGGTCGGGTGCGCTCTGGTTCACGTCAGGAGCCTAGCGGGCGCGGTTCCGGATGCGGTGTGTTCGCTGTGCGCGGACCACGCGCATCCGTCGTGCGCGTGAGGAATGCGGGCGGGCACGCCATCCTTGTCATGAGAGATCGTGAAGGAGCACCGATGACCGACGCCACCCTGCCCCTCGTCGAAGCCAGCACCTGGCTGCGACTCCAAGAGCGCGCGCACCGCGAGTTCTCCGCCCGCGTCGCCGCGGTCTCCGACTGGGACGGCCCCACACCCGACACCGAGTGGACGGTGCGCGACCTCGTCAGCCACGTCATCGAGGAGCAGCAGTGGGTGCCGTGGCTGCTCTCGGGCCTCAGTACGCGACAGGCCAAGAGCAGGCTGCGCCCCCTCTCGTCCGACCTCCACCACGAGTGGCGCATCTACTCGCTCGCCGCCACCACGGCCTGGCACGACGCCCGGCCCGAGGCCGAGGTGAACCTCGCGTCGGACACCGTGACGACCATCGAGTACCTCAAGGAACAGGTGGCCGACGTCACCATCCACACCTGGGACCTCTCCCGAGCCGTGGGCGCCGAGGAGAATCTCGACGAGGAGCTCGTCGCCGCCGTCTGGACCGTCTTCGAGCCCCAGCGCGACACCCTCGAGGCCAGCGGCCTCTTCGCCTCGCCGGTGCCCGTTGCCGACGACGCGCCCCTGCAGTCGCGCCTGCTCGCCCTCACGGGACGCGACGACCGCCGCTGACGCGGCGCCGGCGCGCCGCGTCGCAGCGCCCGGGGCCCCGGGCGCTGCGCGGGCGGGCCTGGCCGCCCGCCGGGCCGCGCGCTACGAGGCCGAGGCGCGCTCCAGCACGAGTTCGCGCACGCGGGCGGCGTCGGCCTGGCCCTTCATGGCCTTCATGACGGCGCCGATGACGGCGCCCGCAGCCTGAACCTTGCCGTCTTTGATCTTGGCGAGCACGTCGGGCTGCGCGGCGAGCGCCTCGTCGATGGCGGCGATGAGCGCACCGTCGTCGGAGACCACCGCGAGTCCGCGCGCATCCACGACCTCCTGCGGGGTGCCTTCCCCGTCGATGACGCCCTCGAGCACCTGGCGGGCGAGGCGGTCGTTGAGCGCCCCCGAATCGACGAGCGCCACGAGCGCCGCGACGTCGGAGGCCGAGACCAGAGCCGACGCCTCGGCACCACGGGCGTTCGCGATGCGCGAGATCTCACCCGACCACCACTTGCGCGCAGCCTGGGGTGAAGCGCCCGCCTCGACCGTCGCGGCGACCTCGGTGAGCAGCCCGGCGTTCTGCACGTCTTGGAACTCGAGATCGGTGAAACCCCACTCGCTCTTCAGACGTCGGCGCCGTGCAGCAGGTGCCTCGGGCAGAGCGGCGCGCAGCTCCTCGATCAGCTCGGGCGAGGGCACGACGGGCAGCAGGTCGGGCTCGGGGAAGTACCGGTAGTCGTCGGCGTCGGACTTCGGGCGGCCGGCCGACGTGGTGCCGGTGTCTTCGTGCCAGTGGCGCGTCTCCTGGATGATGGTGCCGCCGTCGTCGAGGATCTGCGCCTGCCGCTGGATCTCGTACCGGATGGCCCGCTCCACCGACCGCAGCGAGTTCACGTTCTTCGTCTCGGTGCGGGTGCCGAGCGGCGCCGGTTCCTCACCGGGCGCGGTGCGGCGGCGCAGCGAGATGTTCGCGTCGCAGCGCAGGTTGCCGCGCTCCATGCGCGCCTCCGAGATGCCGAGGGCGATGACGATGTCGCGGATGGTCGACACGTAGGCCTTCGCGAGCTCCGGCGCGTCCTTGTCGGCACCGTAGATGATGTCGGTGACGATCTCGACGAGCGGCACACCCGCCCGGTTGTAGTCGACGAGCGAGTACTCGGCGCCCTGGATGCGGCCGGTCGAGCCGCCGACGTGGGTCAGCTTGCCCGCATCCTCCTCCATGTGCGCCCGCTCGATCGGCACGGTGAACACGCGGCCGTCGGGGAGCTCGACGTCGACCGAGCCGCCGTAGGCGATGGGCTCGTCGTACTGCGAGATCTGGTAGTTCTTCGCCAGGTCGGGGTAGAAGTAGTTCTTGCGCGCGAAGCGGCTCGACTCGGCGATGGAGCAGCCGAGGGCGAGGCCGAGGCTGATCGAGTAGCGCACGGCCTGGCCGTTCACCACGGGCAGCGAACCCGGGAGGCCGAGGCAGGTGGGCGTGATGTTCGTGTTCGGCTCGCCGCCGAAGTAGTTCGGGGCGGAGGAGAACATCTTGGTCTTCGTCGAGAGCTCGACGTGCACCTCGAAGCCGAGCACCGGCTCGAACAGCTCGAGTGCCTTGTCATAGTCCATCAGCTTGGCCTTCGCCATCAGACGGCCCCTTCCTGCGCGGCGCTCATCTCGCCCGGGGCGAGATCGGGTGCCTGACTGATCAGCGTGTGGCCCCACTTCTCCTCGAGCAGACGCTCGAGCGCGCCGCCGACGGTGTAGAGGCGGGCGTCTTCGCGGGCGGGGGCGAGGAACTGGATGCCGACGGGCAGTCCGTCCTCCCGGGCGAGACCCACTGGCAGCGAGATGCCGGGGATGCCCGCCAGGTTCGCGGGGATGGTCGCGATGTCGTTGAGGTACATCGCCATCGGGTCGCCGTCGTTCGCGCCGAGCTTGAACGCCGTGGTCGGGGCGGTCGGCGAGACGAGCACGTCGACGCCGGCGAACGCGGCGGCGAAGTCGCGCTGCACGAGCGTGCGCACCTTCTGGGCGCTGCCGTAGTAGGCGTCGTAGTAGCCGGCGCTCAGCGCGTAGGTGCCGAGGATGATGCGGCGCTTCGCCTCGGCGCCGAAGCCCACCTCGCGGGTCGCCGACATGACGTCTTCGACGGTGCCGCCGCCCGGCGGGTTGACGCGCAGGCCGAAGCGCACGGAGTCGAACTTCGCCAGGTTCGAGGAGGCCTCGGCGGGCATGATGAGGTAGTAGGCCGAGATGGCGTACTCCAGGCTCGGCAGGCTCACGTCGACGATCTCGGCGCCGTTCGCGGCGAGCAGGTCGAGCGCCTCACGGAAGCACTCGAGCACGCCGGGCTGGAACCCGTCGCCGTCGAGCTCGGAGATGACGCCGATCTTCAGGCCCGCGACATCCGCTCGCCTGACGGCCTCGGCCATGCTCGGCCAGCTGTCGGTGAGGGAGGTGGAGTCGAGCGGGTCGTGACCGCCGATGATGTCGTGGAGCAGCGCCGAGTCGAGCACGGTGCGGCTCACCGGGCCGATCTGGTCGAGGCTCGAGGCGAGCGCGATGGCGCCGTAGCGGCTGACGCCGCCGTAGGTCGGCTTCACGCCGACGGTGCCGGTGACGTGCGCGGGCTGGCGGATGGAGCCGCCCGTGTCGGAGCCGAGGGCGAGCGGCGCCTCGAAGGCGGCGACGGCCGCGGCCGAGCCACCGCCGGAGCCGCCGGGGATGCGCTCGAGGTCCCAGGGGTTCCGGGTGGGGCCGTAGGCGGAGTGCTCGGTGGAGGAGCCCATGGCGAACTCGTCCATATTCGTCTTGCCGATCGGCACGAGGCCGGCGGCGCGCAACTTCTGCATGACGGTGGCGTCGTAGGGCGGGATCCAGCCCTCGAGGATCTTCGAGCCGGAGGTCGTCGGCATGTCGTTCGTGACGATCACGTCTTTGATGGCGATGGGTACGCCCGCCAGCGGGTGCAGCTCCTCGCCGGCAGCGCGGCGAGCGTCGATCGCGGCGGCAGCGGCGAGGCTGAGCTCGGGATCGGTGTGCAGGAACGCGTGCACGTCGGTGTCGACCGCACCGATGCGGTCGAGGTGGGCGCGGGTCGCCTCTTCGGAGGTAACCTCGCCGGCCGTGAGCTTGGCGGCCAGGTCGGAGGCGGAGAGGCGCACGATCTCGTGCTCGTGGTGGCTCACTGCTCCTCCCCCAGGATGGCGGTGACGCGGAAGCGCGAACCGTCGTGGTCGGGCGCGCCGGCGAGTGCCTGCTCGGGGGTGAGGGTGGTGCCGGGAACGTCGTCGCGATAGACGTTCTGCAGCGGGATGGGGTGGCTGGTGGCGGGCACGTCGGCCGTCGCCACCTCAGACACCTTGGCCACGTTGTCGACGATCGAGGCAAGCTCGCTGGTGAGGCTCTCGATCTCCTGGGGCGTCAGGGCGATCCGGGCGAGGTTCGCGAGATGCGCGACCTGCTCCTGGGTTATTTCGGACATGGTGCTCCGGTGTTCTGTTCGCGAGGGGTGTGCGTCGATTCTATTCGGTGGTTCTGCGGGTGACCCTGCGCACGAAGTCGAGGGTCTGACGGAGGGCATCGTGCGCCTCGGGGCGGTCGAGGTGGAGGTGGTACTCGTGCGGCAGCGGGGGTTCGTGGTCGGCCGGCCAGAACAGGGTGGTGACGTCGATGCCGACGGCGCGCATCCGTTCGCTCATCGGCAGCGACTGGATGCTCGTGAGAGCGTCGCCGTTGCCGCCCGAGATGAAGACGGGCGGGAAGGGGGCGATCGGATGCTCGGAGTCGTCGCCGTCGGTGGATTCCGGGGTACGGCCGATGACGTCGATCGTCGACATGGTGCTCGCGGCGCCGCTGTGCGACCAGTCCTTCTCGCCGGTGAGTGCCCAGAGTGCCGCCTTGAAGCCCCAGCCGGCGATGCCGTGCACGTCGGCCATGGCGGCGATGTCGTAGACGCCGCACTGGAGGACGACGCCGCGCAGCTGCTCGGGGCGGAGGGAGGCGCGCAGGCCCAGGGCCCTGGCGTACTCGGGGTCGACGGTGAGGGCCGCGAGCTGGCTGGCCAGCTGCGCACCCGCCGAGTCGCCGGCGAGCACGATGCGCTCGGGGTCGATGCCGAGCTCGGCGGCGTGCTCGGTGAGGTGGCCGAGTGCTTCGTCGAGCTGGCGCACGGCCGTGGGGTACCTGGCCTCGGGCGCGACGGTGTAGTCGAGGGCGACGGCGGCGTAACCCGCTGCCGCGAGGTGCTCGAGGTAGGGGACGTTGTCGGCGGCGAAACCTGAGATCCAGGCGCCCCCGTGCACCCACACGACGACGGGCAGCGCCTCGTCGCGCGGGTGGCCCGCGGGGAGCACGAGGTCGAAGGTGGGCGCCCCGGCGTGGGTGTAGGGGATGCCGGTGGTGACCTCGACCGCACGGGCAGGCGGGTGCCGCCGCAGCTGCGCGGTGTTGCTCACCGCCCCGCGCTCGAACGCCTTGCGGATGACGAGCACCGACGGCCACGGCGTCGCCCGCAGCACGACCGCGACGGCGCCCGCGACCGCAGCGAGGGCACCCGCCGCGACGGCAAGCCGCTTCACCACACTCATCGCGAGGTGCCGCCCGTCAGGAGGCGGGGTCGCCGGCGGCGGCCTCGGGGGCGTCGCCCTCGATGTCCTCGACGGTCTCCACCTCGGTGGTGGGGGCCAGGGCCGAGGGGCCTTGGGTGACGAGGAGCGCGAACTCGGCGGCGTCGATGATGCGGAGGCCGAGCGCCTCGGCTTTTGTGAGCTTCGAGCCGGCCCCGGGGCCGGCGGCCACGAAGTCGGTCTTCTTGCTGACGCTCGAGGCCGCCTTGCCGCCCGCCTGGATGATCGCTTCGAGCGCGCCCTCGCGGGTGAAGCCCTCGAGCGAGCCGGTGGCCACCACGGTGACACCCTCGAGCACGCCGCCCGCACCTACCGCTGCGCCGGGGCCCGGGTGACCCGGGGTCGTGAACTGCACACCCGCCGCGGCCCACCGCTCGATGATCTCGACGTGCCAGTCGACCTCGAACCAGGCGATGAGGGCGTCGGCGATGATGCCGCCGACGCCGTCGACGGCGGCGAGCTCGTCGCGGCTCGCGGCGCGGATGGCGTCCAGCGAGCCGAAGTAGTCGGCGAGCGCACGGGCGGCGACCGGCCCCACGTGCCTGATGCTGAGCGACACGAGCATGCGCCACAGCGGCTTCGTCTTCGCCTTCTCGATCTCGTCGAGCAGCTTGATCGCGTTCGACGACGGCACGAACTCCTCGTCGCCCGCGAAGTCGGCCCCCATGGCCTCGGGGTCGTACGGCGGGTCGGACTTCTGCCGCTTACGACGGAACGGCGCGACGACCTTCGGCGACGACCCGTCTTTGTCGAGCTTCTCGAGCCCGGTCTCGGAGTCGCGCACCACGACACGGATGGGGAACAGGTCTTCCATAGTGAGCGAGAACAGACCCGCCTCGGTGACGAGCGGCGGCACCTCGGGCTCGAGCGGCTGCGTGAGGGCGGCGGCGCTCACCTCGCCGAGCACCTCGATGTCCATCGCACCCCGCGAGCCGACGTGCTCGACGCGCCCGCGCACCTGGGCCGGGCAGCTGCGCGCGTTGGGACAGCGCAGATCGACGTCGCCCTCCTTCGCCGGCGCGAGCTTCGTGCCGCACGACGGGCAGTTCTCGGGCATCACGAAGGGGTACTCGCTGCCGTCGCGGAGCTCCACCACCGGGCCGAGCACCTCGGGAATCACGTCGCCCGCCTTGCGCAGCACGACCGTGTCGCCGATGAGCACGCCCTTCGCCTTCACCACGTCTTGGTTGTGCAGCGTGGCCTGCCGCACCTCCGACCCGGCGACCTCCACCTTCTCCATCACCGCGAACGGTGTGGCGCGCCCGGTGCGCCCCACGCTCACCACGATGTCGAGCAGTTTCGTGTTGACCTCTTCGGGCGGGTACTTGAAGGCGGTCGCCCAGCGCGGAGCACGGCTGGTGGCCCCGAGCTCGTCGTGCAGCGCGAGGTCGTCGACCTTCACCACGATGCCGTCGATCTGGTGCTCCACCGACGCCCGATGAGCACCGTAGTAGCGGATGAACTCGGCCACCTCTGCGACCGTGTCGAACACCTTGAAGTGGGTCGAGGTGGGCAGCCCCCACTCCGCGAGCAGCCCGTACACCTCCGACTGCGCCGACACGGGCGGGTTCGGCCACGCCCCGATGCCGTGCACGAGCATCCGCAGCGCCGAGAGGCGGGCGTTCACGAGGGCGAGCTGCTTCTCGTTCTTGCCCTCGCTCTTCTGCCGCAGCGAGCCCGCCGCGGCGTTGCGCGGGTTCGCGAACACACGCTCGCCCGCAGCCTCCTGAGCGGCGTTGAGGTCGTCGAAGGCGGCGACCGGGAAGAAGATCTCGCCGCGCACCTCGACCAGCGGCGGATGCCCCGACCCCGCGAGCCTCGACGGGATGGAGGCGATTTTCAGCACGTTGTCGGTGACGTCTTCGCCCACCACACCGTCGCCGCGGGTGGCGGCGGTGACGAGCACGCCGTTCTCGTACCGCAGGTTGATGGCGAGCCCGTCGATCTTCAACTCGCTGAGGAAGCGCACCGTCGACGACCCGGAGTCGCGCACGACCTTCGCGGCCCACTCGTCGAGCTCCTCCTCGCTGAACACGTTGTCGAGACTCAGCATGCGTTCGGCGTGCGTGACGGGCGTGAACATGGTGGTGACGGCCCGGCCGCCCACGGTCTGGGTGGGGCTGTCGTGCGACTGCAGCTCCGGATGCGCTCGCTCGAGCTCGTCGAGGCGCCGCACCATGAGGTCGTACTCCTGGTCGGAGACCGTGGAGGCGTTGTTCTCGTAGTACTCGTCGCGCAGCTCGAGGATGCGCGAGGTGAGCTGCTCGGCCTCGGCCTTCGCCGCCTCGAGATCGCTGGGCGTCTCGCTCGGCAGCGCCTCGCCCGAAGCCGCGCCTACGCCCGCGGCGCCCGCCCCGCGCCCACCCCGCGCCATCAGCCCGCCACCCCGACGGGCACGGCGCTCACCGTGCGATCGATGGTGCACTGGCCCAGCACTCGCGTGCCCACGTAGACGACCGCGGTCTGCCCGGGGGCCACTCCGTTCAGCGGCGTGACCGGGGTGATGACGAGTTCGGGGCCGTCGGCGCCCTCGCTCACCCGCGCGACAGCTTCGACCGGGTCGGCGTGCGCCCTGATCTGCACCTCGCAGTCGAACTCCAGCTCGGGGTGCTCAGGTGCGAGCCCCGCCCAGGTGAACCGCGACCCCGCGATCTCGGCGATGTCGAGCGCCTCCTTCGGCCCCACCACGACCTCGCGCGTGACCGGCCGCACCTCGAGCACGAAGCGCGGCTTGCCGTCGGGCGCAGGGGTGCCGAGCTTGAGACCGCGGCGCTGCCCCACCGTGAAGGCGTGCGCGCCCTCGTGCGACCCCACGACGGAACCCTCCCGATCGAGGATCGGGCCCGGCGCCGTGCCCACCTTGTCGGCGAGCCAACCGCTCGTGTCTCCGTCGGGGATGAAGCAGATGTCGTGGCTGTCGGGCTTGTTCGCCACCGAGAAGCCGCGCGCCGCGGCCTCGGCCCTGATCTCGGCCTTCGACGGCGTCGCGCCCAGAGGGAACAGGCAGTGCTCGAGCTGCTCGGCGGTGAGCACCCCCAAGACGTACGACTGGTCTTTCGCCCACGCCGCCGCGCGGTGCAGTTCGCGGTTGCCCCGCGCATCCGTCGTCAGGGTGGCGTAGTGGCCCGTCGCCACCGCGTCGAAACCGAGGTCGAGGGCCTTCTCGAGGAGGGCCGCGAACTTGATGCGCTCGTTGCACCGCATGCAGGGGTTGGGGGTGCGGCCGGCGGAGTACTCGGCGATGAAGTCGTCGACCACGTCGGCCTTGAAGCGCTCGGAGAAGTCCCACACGTAATAGGGGATGCCGATCTTGTTGGCGGCACGCTGCGCATCCATCGAGTCTTCGATGGTGCAGCAGCCGCGGCTGCCGGTGCGCAGGGTGCCCGGCATGCGGCTGAGCGCCAGGTGCACCCCCACCACCTCGTGGCCGGCGTCGACCGCGCGCGCCGCCGCCACGGCGGAGTCGACGCCACCGCTCATCGCTGCGAGAACCTTCATGCCGTCCAGCATACGTGCGGCCACCGACAGCGGGACGGGGGCTATCGTCGGCCCCCGCAGACGATGCGACGACACGACGCGACCCGGTCTCTTCACACGGTGGTTCGGGGATTCCCTCAGCGTGCGGGTGCACAATGAGTGCGATGTCAGCACTGCTCGAGCCGCCCCGCCAGGCCGCACCGCAGAGTGCGCGCCGCCGACCTCGCGCCCGCACGGGTCTCGCCATCCTGGTGACCGTTCTGGCTCTGCTCCTCGCGGGGCTGCTGGCCTTCCACCGCTTCCTCCCCGACCTGTTCGGGGCCGGGCTGCTCATCGATTCCGCGCTCCCCTGGTTCGGGCTCGCGATTCCCGTGGTCTTCATCGCGGCGCTGGTGAGCCGCAGCAAGGCGGCGATCGGCTCGGCGCTCGCCTCTGCGCTGGTCTGGGCCGTGCTCTTCGTGCCCGCGATCGTGCCGCTGTCGTGGAGCGCACCCACCGCATCCGACACCACCCTCACGGTGGCGAGCCAGAACGTGGAGGACGGATCGGGCACCGCCGCCGAGTCGGCGAGCGCTCTCGCCGCGACCGGCGCCCAGGTGATCGCGCTGCAGGAGATGGACGCCGGCGCGCGCGAGCAGGTCGAGGCCGTGCTCTCGGAGAGCCACCCCTATTCCTACGGCATCGGCACGGTGGGCATGTGGAGCACGTATCCGATCGAGAACGCGCAGGCGCTCGACCTCGGGCTCGGCTGGCAGCGCGGCATCGCGGCCGACCTCTCGACCCCGACCGGAGCGGTGAGCATCTACGTGGTGCACCTCGCCTCGGCGCGCCCGGGAGACCACGCCACGCGCGACGAGATGCTCGCGAACCTCGCCGACTTCGTGCCGCGCGACGAGAACGAGCGGCTCATCATGGTGGGCGACTTCAACGCGGGCTCGTCAGACCGCAACCTCACGGGGCTCACCGATCAGCTCCGCGAGCCGAACCAGAACGGCGGCGGCTTCGGCTTCACCTGGCCCGCGTCGGCTCCCGTCACGCGGCCCGACCACCTGCTGCAGCGCGGCATGGACGTGGTCTCGAACGAGACCATGCGGGCCGGCGACTCCGACCACCTCGCGCTCGTCACGACGCTCAACCTCTGAGCGAGCCGCCGCAGCCCAGTCGCGGCCCGGCCCCTCACACCACCCGATCCGCGAACCCCGCCTTGCGCGCCGCCGCGTACGCGGCCGGCAGCGCCGCCACAAGCGCGTCGACCTCCGCCTCCGTCGTGCCGTGCCCGAGCGTGAACCGCAGCGCGCCGCGGGCCTCCGCCTCCGGCACCCCCATCGCCGTCAGCACGTGCGAGACCTCCGGCACCCCGGCCTGGCAGGCCGACCCGGTCGACACCGAGAACCCCGCCATGTCGAGCAGGAACAACAGCGAGTCGCCCTCGCACCCCGGAAAGGTGACGTGCGCGTTGCCCGGCAGCCGCCCCTCGGGCGACGGGTCGCCCCGCAGCACCGCCTCGGGCACCGCCTCCCGCACGCCGGCCACGAGCCGGTCGCGCAGCGCGGCGAGCCCTACCAGAAACCCATCAGAAGACAGTGACCCCGAAGCACCAGACCCGACAGCCGCCGGCACCCCCCGCGCCGCCGCCGCGAACCCCACCGCTCCCGCCACGTCTTGCGTGCCCGACCGCACCCGCTGCTGGTTCCCGCCGTGGATGAGCGGCTCCACTTCACTCCGCCGCCCCACCACCAGCGCCCCGATGCCCACCGGCCCGCCGATCTTGTGCGCGGACACGCTCAGCACGGCGGCCCCCACCGCGCCGAAGTCGATCGGCAGGTAGCCGTACGCCGCCACCGCGTCGAGGTGCACCGGCACCCCGAACCGCTCCGCCACCGCCACGAGCTCGGCCACCGGCTGCACGGTGCCCACCTCGTTGTTGGCCCAGAGCAGCGTCACCAGAGCGACGGATGCTCCGTGCACCGCCAACGCCTCCTCCAGTACCGAAGGCAGCAGCCGCCCCACCTCGTCAACGCGCAGCGAGACGACACGCGCCCCTTCGTGCCGCTCCAGCCACTCGACGGCATCGACGGTGGCGTGGTGCTCGCCGCCCGGCAGCAGCACGACGGGCCGGGCCGCGTCCTTCTGCCGTGCCCAGTAGAGCCCCTTCACCCCGAGGTTGATCGACTCCGTGCCGCCCGAGGTGAAGACGACCTCGATCGGCTCGGCCCCGAGCGAGGCCGCGACCACCTCGCGGGCTTCCTCGAGCATCCGTTTCGCCTGCTGCCCCTGCGAGTGGATCGACGACGGGTTGCCCACCAGCCCCAGGGCGTCGACGTAGGCGTCGCGTGCCGCGGGGAGCATCGGCGTGGTGGCCGCGTGATCGAGATAGACGGGCATGATCCTCAAGGACGATCGGGGTGTGGAACCGATTACAGACGTGTGCGACGGTGCAACTACTCTATGTCTCATGACTCAGGCCGACCCCCTCGCCCGCCTCGGTGTTCGCCAGACCTCGAGCGGCGGCGAGCTCAGGGTGTGGTCGGCCACGGCGACCAGTATCGAGCTCTGTCTCTACGACCACAAAGACCCCAACTGGGTCTACAAGACGGTGCCCCTCACCAAGGATGCGAACGACGTCTGGTCGTGCCGCACCCGCAGTCTCGTTCCCGGTCGCCGCTACAGCCTGAAGGTCGACGGGCCCGACGGCCCGCAGAACGCCTTCGACCCGAGCCTCCCCCTGCTCGACCCCTACGCGAAGGGGCTCGCGCGCACCGGGCACGAGCAGTGGCGGAGCGTCGTCGTCGACGAGGAGTTCAACTGGAACGGCGTGACCAAGCCGAACACGCCCCTCGACCACACCGTCGTGTACGAGGCCCACGTGAAGGGCCTGTCGAAGATCAACACGCGCATCCCCGAGAACCTGCGCGGCACCTACGCGGGCCTCGCGCACGAGAAGAGCATCGGGTACCTCAAGAGCCTCGGCGTCACCGCCGTGCAGCTTCTGCCGGTTCACGCCTTCGTCTCCGAGCAGCGGCTGATGAAGCAGGGGCTCACGAACTACTGGGGCTACAACACGCTCGGCTTCTTCGCCCCGCACCCCCTCTACGCCTCGAAGGCCGCGCAGGCCGAGGGCCCCGGCGCGGTGCTGCGCGAGTTCAAGGGCATGGTGAAGCTGCTGCACGAGGCCGGGCTCGAGGTGTTCCTCGACGTGGTGTACAACCACACCGCCGAAGAGGGGCGGATGGGCCCGACCACGAGCTTCCGCGGCATCGACAACGCCCACTACTACCGGCAGACCGCGCAGGGCGACTACGTCGACGTCACCGGATGCGGCAACTCGGTGAACACCTCGGTCGAGGCCGTGGCGCGGCTCGTGCTCGACTCGGTGAAGTACTGGGCCGATGAGGTGCAGATCGATGGGTTCCGCTTCGACCTCGCCGCCACGCTGGGGCGGAACGCCGACCACTACTACGACAACCAGCATCCGCTGCTCACCGCGCTCGTGAACGACCCCGAGCTGGCGGGCGTGAAGATGATCGCCGAGCCGTGGGACGTGGGCATGGGCGGGTGGCAGACCGGCAACTTCCCGGCCGGGTGGTCGGAGTGGAACGACCGGTTCCGCGACCGGATGCGCAAGTTCTGGCTGCGCGACATCAAGTCGATCCGCGAGAACGGCAACCCGGGCGACGGGGTCGGGATGCTCGCCACCCGCATCGCAGGATCGTCGAACACCTTCGCGCAGCAGCGCGGCCCGCTGGCCTCGATCAACTTCGTGACGGCGCACGACGGCTTCACGCTCGCCGACCTCACCGCCTACAACGTCAAGCACAACGTGGGCAACGGCGAGGCCAACCGCGACGGCACCGACAACAACATGTCGTACAACCACGGCATCGAGGGCCCCACCACGTCGCGCACGATCGAGCAGGCGCGGCGCCGCGCGATGCGCAACCTCATGGGCACGCTGCTGCTCTCGGCCGGGGTGCCCATGATCACCGCCGGCGACGAGTTCGGGCGCTCGCAGAAGGGCAACAACAACGCCTACTGCCACGACTCCGAGCTCACCTGGATCAGCTGGGACAGGCGCACCTGGCAGAAAGACCTGTGGCGCACCACCCAGCACCTGCTGCGGGTGCGGCGCGAGAACTCCGCGCTGCGGCCCGTGCGCTACGGGGTGTTCGGCGAGCGCACCCCGAGCTCGAGCCAGATGGACTGGTACGACGCCGCCGGCGAGTCGATGTCGATCAGCGACTGGAACTCCCCCGAGAACCGCACGCTGCAGTACGTGGCGGCGTCGACGCCGGAGCACGAGGAGTTCAACCGCATCCTCACCGTCATCCACGGCGTCGAGTCGCCCATCGACATCACGCTGCCCGTTCACGACGGCGTCGAGGCCTACGAGCTGCTCTGGGACTCCTCGGTCGACGTGCCCGAGACCCACCACCACGACGCCCCCCTCCCGCGCTTCGCGCCGGGCGAGGTGGTGTCGGTGGCGGCGGCCTCGCTGCAGCTCTACCGCGCCGTGTGAGCTGCGGCCGGGGCCGTGCTGCGCGCGGCTCCGGCCGGCCGCGCCGGTCCTCGCCCGGCGCGGCGCGACATGTGAGTGGGCGGTCGCTGGCGCGGCCACCCACTCACCTTGGGTCGTCTGAGCGCGGCCCGCAGCTGTGCCGCGTCTACCGCCGCCCTGCCGACGCTGTGGCCGCGCGGGCGCGGCCGGCGGGGAGGGCTAGGGCGGTGAGAGCGGCGGCGAGGAGGGCGGCGGCGCCGACCCAGATGGCGGGGATGGCGGCGTCGACGTAGCCGGTGGGGGTGAAGCTGCCGCCCGCGCCGGTGAAGACGGCGGTGAGCACCGCGATGCCAAGGGCCACACCGATCTCGCGGAGCGTCGAGTTGGTGCCGGAGGCCTTCGCGTTGTCGTCGGCCGACATGTTCGCCAGAACCGCCGTCGACGAGGGCGCGAAGACGAGTCCCATGCCGACTCCCGCGAACACGAACGCCGGAACCAGCGCCGCGTAGTCGAGCGTCGTCGACAGGGTGAGTGCGAGCCACCCCACCCCGGCGGCCTGCAGCAGCAGCCCCGCCACGATGAGCGCGCGGGTGCCCACCCGCGACGCGACGAGCCCCGCCAGCGGCGCCACCACCATCGGCGCGAGCGTCCACGGCATGGTCATGACTCCTGCCTCGAGCGGTGTCGCCCCGCCCACGATCTGCAGGTACTGGATGAGGATGAACACCGATCCGAAGATGCCGAAGCTGAAGACGAGCCCCACCACGTTCGCCACCGAGAAGCTGCGGTCGCGGAAGAGCCGCAGCGGCAGCAGCGGGTTCGGCACCCGCCGCTCCCACAGGATGAACGCCACCAGCAGCAGCGCACCGAGCGCGAGTGTGCCGGTCACCTCGAGGCTCCCCCAGCCCGCGTCGTTGCCGCGCACGATGCCGTAGACCACGGCGAGCACTCCGCCGCCCGCGAGCAGCACCCCGAGCAGGTCGGCCCGCAACCGCGCACCGAACGAGTTCGGCAGGGCGATCAGGACCAGCGGAATGCTCAGGATGCCCACGGGCACGTTGAGCCAGAAGATCGCGTCCCAGCTCCAGCCCTGGATGACCGCCCCGCCGATGAGTGGACCGAGCGCCACACCGAGCCCCGAGATGCCACCCCAGATGCCGATGGCGAGCGGGCGCATCCGCTCGCTCACCGAACCGACCAGGAGCGTCAACGACAGCGGCATGAGTGCTGCCGCGCCGAGACCCTGCACGGCGCGGGCGGCGATGAGCATCCACGGCTCGAGGGCCATCGCGCAGAGCGCCGAGGCGACGGTGAACAGGGCGATGCCCGCCAGGAACACGTGGCGGCGACCCAGGCGGTCACCCAAGGCGACGGCCAGAAGCATGAAGGTGGCGAAGCTCAGGGTGTACGCGTTCACGAACCACTGCAGCTGCTCGACCGAGGCGTCGAGCTCGCGGCCCAGCACGGGCAGGGCGCTGGTGACGACGAGGTTGTCGAGGGTGGCCATGAACATGGGCACCGAGGCGGCGACGACGGCGAGCCACACCGGGATGCGGCGGCGAGCGCCCGGCCTCGCCGGGGTAGCAGAAGCCGGCGACGCCGGCGGGGAATCGATGAGAGCCATGGAAACTCCTTCGGAAGTCAGTGGTAATCGAATGATTACTTAGCAGCACGATAAGTAATCGGCTGATACCATGTCAAGTGTGAGCGAGAAGAAGACGAGGATGCCCGCCGACGAGCGCCGCGAGCTCATCCTCGACGCCGCGACCGCCGTCTTCGGCGACGCCGGGTACTACGGCGCGACGACGGACGCCGTGGCCCGCGCCGCCGGCGTGAGCCAGCCCTACGTGGTGCGCATGTTCGGTACCAAGGAGCAGCTCTTCCTCGACGTGCTGGGCCGCGGGCTCGAGCGCATCTTCGCGGCCTTCCGCGAGGCCATCGCGGGTGACCCCCAGGTGCCGCTCGAGCGGCGCCTCGGCCTCGCTTACTTCGAGCTGACCGCCGACCGCGGCATCCTGCTCTGCCTCATGCACGCCTTCGCGCTCGGCGCCGACCCGGTGATCGGCCCCGCCGCCCGCTGCGGGTTCCTCGACGTGTACCGCCTGCTGCGCGACGAGGCCGGCATGACGCCCGAGCAGGCGAACGGGTTCCTCGCCGGCGGCATGCTCGCCAACGTGGTGCTCGGCGTGCGCATGTTCGACGACTTCGAGACCGACCCCGACGTGCGGGAGCTCATGACCTCGGTCTTCCCTGAGAAGCTCGACCTCGTGCGCGCCTCGCACCCGCCCGTGCGCACTGGCGCGCCACCCCGCGCCTAGCGGGGGCGTCGGTCGCGAGCAGGCGGCCGCGACCTCAGTGCGCGACGGCGATCAGCCCGAGCTCGGCGGGCGACGCGAGGTTCGCGTGCTTCGGCACGACGCGCACCGTGTACCCGAATGAACCCGCCCGCGCGAGCTCGACCGTGCCCGAGTACACGTAGTCGCCGCCCGCCTCCGACGAAGACGAAGACGAGGACGTCGAAGACGACGGCGTCGACGTGGTCAGCTCCACCGTCGCCGCGTCGGAGATGTCGTCGCCGTGCACCGCGTGCCCGTAGACCACCTCGACCGCCACGTCGTGCGGGGTGAGCCCGTCGAGCCCGACGTGGGCGCGCACGTGCAGCACGTCGCCCACCTGCGGGGTGTCGTCGAGCCCGCCCGACTCGACGTGGTTCACCGAGACGCCCGACCAGGCAGCGCGTACGCGCTCCTTCCAGAGCGACAGCTCGCGCGCCGCCTCGTGGTCGTCGGCGGTCATGGCGCGCTCCGCCTCGGCGGCGGGCACGTAGAGCCGCTCGACGTACTCGCGCACCATGCGCTCGGCGCTGAGCTCGGGCGACAGGGTGGCGAGCGTGTGGCGGATGGACTGCATCCAGTGCTCCGGGATGCCGTCGGCGTCGCGGTCGTAGAAGCGCGGCGCCACCTGGTTCTCGAGCAGGTCGTAGAGCGCCTCGGCCTCGAGGGCGTCGCGCTCCTCTCCGTCACCCGCGGAGTCGGCGGTGGGGATGGCCCAGCCGTCCTCGCCGTCGTAGTACTCGGCCCACCAGCCGTCGAGGATGGAGAGGTTGAGCCCGCCGTTCAGCGCCGCCTTCATGCCCGAGGTGCCGCAGGCCTCGAGCGGGCGCAACGGGTTGTTGAGCCACACGTCGGTTCCCGGGTAGAGCAGCTGCGCCATGCCGATGTCGTAGTTCGGCAGGAAGACGATGCGCTGCCGCACCTCGGGGTCGGAGGCGAACTGCACGAACTTCTGGATGAGCCGCTTGCCCTCCTCGTCGGCCGGATGCGACTTCCCGGCCACCACGAACTGCACCGGCCGATCGGGGTTCAGCAGAATCGACTTCAGCCGCACGGGGTCGTGCAGCATGAGGGTGAGGCGCTTGTAGGTCGGCACCCGGCGGGCGAAGCCGATCGTGAGCACCTGCGGGTCGAGCAGCCCCTGGTACCACGCGGGCGGGATGCTGTCGGGGTTCTGCTCGCGCCACGCCTCCGTCACGCGCCGGCGCGCGTCGTGCACGAGCTGGCGGCGCATGTCGCCGCGCACCGCCCAGAGCTCGGCGTCGGTGACGGCGTCGGAGGCCCAGTCGGCGGTGGTGGTGTCGCCCGTGCCGAGCTTCGTGCGGGCGAGCTCCTGCAGGAGAGGGTCCGTCCAGGTGGGGGCGTGCACGCCGTTGGTCACGGAGGTGATCGGCACATCCGCCTTGTCGAATCCCGGCCAGAGCCCGGCGAACATGCCGCGACTCACGTCGCCGTGCAGCTTCGAGACGCCGTTGGCGCGCTGCCCGAGGCGCAGCCCCATCACGGCCATGTTGAACACCTCGGAGGAGCCGCCCTCGTAGTCCTCTGCGCCGAGCGCGAGCACCGACGAGACCTCGAGCCCCGGCAGCATGTCGGTCGAGAAGTAGCGTTCGACGAGCGAGCGCTCGAAGCGGTCGATGCCGGCGGGCACCGGGGTGTGCGTGGTGAACACCGTGCCGGCCCGCACGACCTGGAGCGCTTCGTCGAAGGAGAGGCCGCCGCCGATGAGGTTCGAGATGCGCTCGAGCCCCTGGAACCCGGCGTGCCCCTCGTTGGTGTGGTACACCTCGGGCATCGGCGAATCGGTGAGCTCGGCGAGCACCTCGAGCGCGCGCACGCCGCCGATGCCGAGCAGCAGCTCCTGGAGCAGGCGGTGCTCGCCACCCCCGCCGTAGAGCCGGTCGGTGACGCTGCGGAGGTCGTCGTCGTTGTCGGGGATGTCGGTGTCGAGCATGAGCAGCCGCACCCGGCCCACCTGCGCCTGCCAGATGCGGGCGTAGAGAGCGCGCCCGCCGGGGAGGGCGAGCACGATCTGCGCGGCGGTGCCGTCGGCCTGGCGCAGCACCGACAGCGGCAGGCCGTCGGGGTCGAGCACCGGGTAGCTCTCCTCCTGCCAGCCGTCGCGCGAGATGGCCTGCGAGAAGTAGCCCGAGCGGTAGAACAGGCCCACACCGATGATGGGCACGCCGAGGTCGGAGGCGGCCTTGAGGTGGTCGCCGGCGAGGATGCCGAGTCCGCCGGAGTACTGCGGGAGGGCTGCGGCGATACCGAACTCGGGCGAGAAGTACCCGATGCTGCCGGGGCGCGGACCCTCCAGACCCTGGTACCAGCGCGGTTCGGTGAGGTAGGCGTTCAGGTCGTCGCGGAGGCTGTTCGCCCAGGCGACGAAGCCGGGGTCGGCGGCGAGCTGCTCGAGCCGCTCCGGCCGCACGGCGCCGAGCAGGGCCACCGGGTCGCCGAGGGTGGCCTTCCAGTCGTCGGGCGAGATGTGGGCGAAGATCTGCCGGGTGGGCTCGTGCCATGCCCACCGGAGGTTCGCCGCGAGTTCGCCGAGCGCTCCCAACGACTCGGGAAGCACGGAACGGACGGTGAATCTGCGAATTGCCTTCACGCTGGTGACTCCTTCAGGAACGGTGTGCCCGATCGACCCCGCCAGCCTAGGCCAGGTGCGTTTCGGCCGGGTGAACAGCATCCTTCGCACCGTTGCAGCCCCGCACGGAGTGGGTAGGGTCTGAGGTGTGGCAGCCACGCGAAAGAAATCTGCATCCGCTCCGGTCGTGAAGCCGGTCGCACCTCCACTCGAGCCGGAGACGAGCGCCGAGCCCGAACAGGCCGCCGAGCCGAACCAGGCCGTCGAGCCCCAGCAGCCGTTCGAGCCCGAGATCGGCCGCATCCCCATCATCGACGTGTTCCCGCAGGTCGACGGCGGGCGTTGGGCTGCGAAGGGCTTCGTCGGCGAGGTCATCCCGTTCGGTGCGACGGTGTTCCGCGAGGGCCACGACGCCGTCGGTGCCCACCTCGAGCTCGGGGCCCCCGACGGCACCGTCACCGACCGGCCGCTCACCCGCACCTTCAGCTGGGCCGACGAGTGGACGACCCTCGCCCAGGTGACCTCCGAGGGCTCGTGGCGCTTCCGCATCCGCGCGTATTCCGACGACTACGCCACCTGGGAGCACAACGCCTCGGTGAAGATCGCCGCCGGCATCGACGTCGAGCTCATGCTCGCCATCGGCGAGCAGCTGTTCGCCCGGCTCGCCGCGGAGCCCGAGCGCGACGCCACCGACCGCGAGCTGTTCGCCCGGGTCGCCACCTCGCTTGGCCAGACGGCGGGCCCCGTACCCGAGCGTCTCGCTCCTGCCTACTCGACCGAGGTGACGGATGCGCTCCGCCGCACTCCTGCACAGAGCCTCGTGACGTACTCGGCCTGGCACCCGCTCCGCGTCGAGCGGGCCAGGGCGGGCGTCGGCGCCTGGTACGAGTTCTTCCCGCGTTCGGTGGGCGCCGTGCAGAACGACGACGGCAGCTGGACCAGCGGCACCTTCCGCACCGCCATCGACCGGCTGCCCGCCGTCGCGGCGATGGGCTTCGACGTGCTCTACCTGCCGCCCATCCACCCCATCGGCGAGGCGTTCCGCAAGGGCCGCAACAACACGCTCGACCCGAAGCCCGGCGACCCGGGGTCGCCCTGGGCGATCGGCGGTGAGGCCGGGGGTCACGACACGATCCACCCCGATCTCGGCACCGTCGACGACTTCACCGCCTTCCTCGCCGCGACGAAGGAGAACGGGCTCGAGCTCGCCCTCGACTTCGCGCTGCAGGCCTCGCCCGACCACCCCTGGGTGAAGGAGCACCCGGAGTGGTTCACGACCCTGCCCGACGGCTCGATCGCCTACGCCGAGAACCCGCCGAAGAAGTACCAGGACATCTACCCGATCAACTTCGACAACGACCCCGCGGGCATCCGCGCCGAGGCGCTGCGGGTGCTGGAGTACTGGATCTCGCTCGGCGTCACGATCTTCCGGGTCGACAACCCGCACACGAAGCCGCTGAACTTCTGGGAGTGGATCATCCACGAGGTGAACGCCGCGCATCCGGAGGTCATCTTCCTCGCCGAGGCGTTCACGCGCCCCGCGGCGATGCAGGGGCTCGCGAAGGTCGGCTTCCAGCAGTCGTACACGTACTTCACCTGGCGCAACACGAAGACCGAGATCGAGGAGTTCTTCACGGAGCTCGCCCACGACACCGCGGCCTTCTTCCGCCCCAACCTGTTCGTGAACACCCCCGACATCCTCACCGAGTACCTGCAGTTCGGCGGGGTGCCCGCCTACCGCATCCGTGCGGTGCTGGCGGCGACGGGGGCGCCCACCTGGGGCGTGTACTCCGGTTACGAGCTCATCGAGAACGTCGCGCGCCCCGGGGCCGAGGAGAACATCGACAACGAGAAGTACGAGTACAAGTCACGCGACTTCGCCGCCGCCGAGGCGGAGGGGCGCTCCATCGCGGGCGACATCACGCGGCTCAACGCGATCAGGCGCGCCCACCCCGCCCTCGGGCAGCTGCGCAACCTCCACGTGCACGGCAGCGACGACGACGCGATCGTGGTCTACTCCAAGCACCTCGCCGCCGAGTTCTCGCCCACGGGCGTCGCCGACACGATCATCGTCGTGGTGAACACCGACCCGCACTCGGCGCGGGAGACGACGGTGCACCTCGACCTCGCCAAGCTCGGCCTCGCGCCCGGTTCGACCTTCACGGTCACCGACCTCCTCGGCGACGGCGTCTGGGAGTGGTCGGAGCACGACTACGTGCGCCTCGACTCCTTCACCCAGCCCGCGCACATCCTCCACGTCACCCCCCAGGAAGGCGGCGCATCCTGATGCCCAGCCCCGACGGCTCCACCGCCCTCACCCTCCCCGAGATCCCGCTCGACGTGCTGCAGCGAGTCGCCGCCGGGTCGTACTACGACCCGCACGCGGTGCTCGGCCAGCACCTCGTGCACGCCGAGGGGGTGAGCGACCCGATCACGGTCATCCGCACCCTCCGCCCGCTCGCCGACGAGGTGAGCGCCGTGCTCTCGAACGGGGCGCGCGCCCAGCTCACCCACCTCTGGGGCGGCATCTGGCAGGGCTTCACGCTCACCGGACTCAACGACTACCAGATCGAGGCGCGCTACGCCGACGGCGCCGTCTGGACCGCCGACGACCCCTACCGCTACTCCCCCACCCTCGGCGAGGTCGACCTCCACCTCATCGGCGAGGGCCGGCACGAGAAGCTCTGGGAGGTGCTCGGCTCGCGGGTCGAGGAGAAATGGGGCGTCGACGCCGCCACGGCGGGCACCGCGTTCGCCGTGTGGGCGCCGCACGCCCAGGCGGTGCGCGTGATCGGCGACTTCAACGGATGGGACGGCGTGCGGCACGCCATGCGCAGCCTCGGCGGCACCGGTGTGTGGGAGCTGTTCATCCCGGGCCTCGGCGCCGGCAGCAACTACAAGTTCGAGATCCTCACGCAGGACGGGCGGTGGGTGCAGCGCGCCGACCCGATGGCGCGGTACACCGAGCGGCCCCCGCTCACCGCCTCGGTGATCGGCACCTCCTCGTACGAGTGGTCCGACGGCGACTGGATGCGCGCCCGGGCCTCGGTCGACCCCCACACCAGCCCGATGAGCGTCTACGAGATGCACCTCGGCTCGTGGAAGCCGGGGCTCGACTACCGCTCGCTCGCCGACGAGCTCATCCCCTACCTCGAGCACCTCGGCTTCACGCACGTGGAGTTCATGCCGCTCGCCGAGCATCCGTTCGGCGGGTCGTGGGGCTACCAGGTCACCTCCTACTACGCGCCCACCTCGCGGTTCGGGCACCCCGACGACCTGCGCTACCTCGTCGACCGGCTGCACCAGGCGGGCTTCGGCGTGCTCATGGACTGGGTGCCGGGGCACTTCCCCAAAGACGAGTGGGCGCTCGCCCGCTTCGACGGCGAGGCGTTGTACGAGCATCCCGACCCGCGTCGTGGCGAGCAGCCCGACTGGGGAACGCTGGTGTTCGACTTCGGCAACAGCAAGGTGCGCAACTTCCTCGTGGCGAACGCGCTGTACTGGCTCGAGGAGTTCCACATCGACGGACTGAGGGTCGACGCGGTGGCGTCGATGCTCTACCTCGACTACTCGCGCAAGGAAGGCGAGTGGATTCCGAACCAGTACGGCGGCCGCGAGAACCTCGAGGCGATCAGCCTGCTGCAGGAGGTCACGGCCACCGCGTACAAGACCAACCCGGGCATCGTCATGATCGCCGAGGAGTCGACCTCGTGGCCGGGCGTGACGCATCCGACCGATCGGGGCGGGCTCGGCTTCGGTATGAAGTGGAACATGGGGTGGATGCACGACACCCTCGGCTACATCTCCACCGACCCGATGTACCGGCAGTACCACCACGGTGAGATCACCTTCTCGTTCCTCTACGCGTTCAGCGAGAACTTCATGCTGCCGATCTCGCACGACGAGGTGGTGCACGGCAAGGGCTCGCTGCTGGCGAAGATGCCGGGCGACCACTGGCAGAAGCTCGCCAACCTGCGCGCCTACCTCGGCTTCATGTGGGCCCACCCGGGCAAGCAGCTGCTGTTCATGGGGCAGGAGTTCGGTCAGCCGTCGGAGTGGAGCGAGGAGCGGGGGCTCGACTGGTGGATCCTCGACCAGCCGGTGCACCAGCAGTTGCTCGGCCTGGTGTCGCGCCTCAACACGGTCTACAAGGAGAACCCGGCGCTCTGGACGCTCGACAACGAGCCGGCAGGGTTCGAGTGGATCGACGGCGGATCGTCGTCGCAGAACCTCGTGTCGTTCCTGCGGTGGGACTCCGCCGGGAACCCGATCGCGGTGCTCATGAACTTCTCGGGCCAGCCCGTGGGGCCCTACCGTGTGGGTCTGCCGTTCGGCGGTCGCTGGGACGAGCTGGTGAACACGGATGCTGTCGAGTACGGCGGTTCAGGCGTCGGCAACTACGGCTCGGTCGAGGCCGAGTACGTCCCCTGGTCGGGCCGCCCCGCCTCGGTCGAGCTCACCCTCCCCCCACTCGCCGCCCTCTACCTCCGCCCCCACAAGACCCAGTAGCGACGGTCGCGGCCCCTCGCCAGACACGGAGGTGCGGGGCCGAAAGCTGCGGGCCCTTCTCGACGAACCAGGGTGAGCGCGCGGCCGCGCCAGCGACCGCACGCGAACATGTCGCCCGGCGCCGGGCGAGGACCGGCGACGGCCGCAGGAGCCGCGCGCAGCACGGCCCCTGCGGGAACTAGTACAGCAGCGCCGCCAGGCGCCTGCGTGCTGCGGCGACGCGCGGGTCTTCGGCTCCGACGACCTCGAAGTACTCGAGGAGGCGGGTGCGGATGGCGGTCTTGGCGTCGGGGGTCTGGGTGGGGAAGAGGTCGAGGAGACGGCCGAAGGCGTCGTCGATGTGGCCGCCGGAGAGGTCGAGGTCGGCGACGAGCAGCTGGGCGTCGAGGTCGGTGGGGTTCTCGGCCGCGGCGGCGCGCACCTCGTCCATAGTCTTCCCGTCGAGGCGGGCGAGCAGGCTCACCTGGGCGAGCCCGGCGACCGCGAGGGCGTCGCGCGGGTTCTGCGCGATGGCGGTCTGGTACTCGGCGATGGCCGCCTGGTAGTCGCCGCGCTCGATCGCCTCGTAGGCCTCGGCGTGGTGCGGGGGCAGGGGTTCTTCGACCGGCGCCGCCTCGTCGCCGGCCGCAGCATCCGTGTCGCCCACGGGAACCGTGCCCGTGACCCCGTTCTGGGCGGCGAGCTGCAGCACCTGCTCGAGCACGGCACGCACCTCGTCTTCGGGGTAGGAGCCCTGGAACAGCGACACCGGGCGCCCGCCCACGATCGCGGCCACCGTCGGCACCGACTGCGCCTGGAAGGCCTGGGCGAGCTGCGGGTTCGCCTGCGCGTCGACGCCCACGAGCACGAGGCGCCCGCGGTACTCGGTGACGAGCTTCGTGAGCACGGCGGTGAGCTCGACGCTCGCCTCGGCCCAGTCGGCCTTGAGGTCGACGATGACGGGCACCGAGTTCGACAGCTCGATGATCTGCGTGAAGTTCGCGTCACTGCCCTCGATGACGAGCGACGGCACGCCGCCCGCCGCGGGCCCGCCCGCTCCCCCGCCGGCACCCGGCGCAGGTGCCGGGGTGTTGGCGCGGTTCACGAGCGACGACAGGTCGACGGCTCCGCGGAGGCTTCCTGCGGGGGGCGGGGGCATGCTCACGGCAACTCCTTCGCTTGGATGAGGCCCTGGGTGAAGCCCAGGAGCTCCGCCTTGCCGGCGTCACCCGACGGCGGGATGTAGAACAGCAGCTGGTAGTCGTAGACGGCCTCGGCGCCCTTGGCGGTCTCGGTGACGCCCGAGAGGGCCTTCACCGCACCCTCGGGGCTCACCGTCGCGCCCGACTCGACCGGCTTCACCGTCTCCGACTCGCGGAGCTCGACTGCCACGAGGGCTCCCGAGCCGCTGGTGGCGAGCGCGATGTTCTGGCCATCGGCGGCGACCTGCGCGAAGTCGAGCGACGCGGTGGCGGGGAGTGCGCCCTTCTTGGTGTTCTTGTAGTCGACGCCGACCTGGGTACGGAGGGTGTCGCCGTCGGGATCGATGAGGTCGATGTACTGGCTGGAATCGCCCACGCTCAGGATGTCGGCGTAGGCCGTCTTGAGCTCGTCGGGGGTCATCTTGAGCAGCTTGGTGTCGGGCGCGAGCTTCGTGGTGCCCACGCTCGCGGCGGCGACCGGCGGCAGACTGGTGTCGGGCTCGAGCGTGATCTCGTAGTACACCTTGTAGTTCGAGCGCGGCGTCTCCTGCACCAGCATGAGGGCCACGGGCGGCACCGAGGTGTCGTCGCCCTGCACGACCGTGAAGACGGTCTTCGGCCACACCGAGGAGGCCTGCGGGAGCGCGACCTGCAGCGGACCCGACGGAATCGCCTGCGGGGCCGGGTACTCGGGGTAGCCGCCGCGGATGGCGTAGGTGGCGGTGCGGAGCTCGAGGGCGGGGCCGGAGAAGCGCTGAGCAAGCGTGTCGGCGTTGGAGGAGGCGTCGGCCTCGGCAGTCACGGTGGAGATGGTGCTGACGATGGACTCGAGCTGGGCCTCGGTGACCGCGGGGCTCGGGGTGTCGTCGTCGACGGCGGTCGTGGGTTCGGTCTCGGAGCCCGGGGTGGCCGAGGGGTCGGGCGTCGCCGTGGCGGCCACGGTGGCCCCGTCGGTGGCGACGGGCTCGGCGGCCTGCGGCCAGTAGTCGGCCGAGCATCCGCTCACCGCCAGCACCGAGGCCAGCACGACGGGAGCGGCGACGAGCGGCGCGATGGAGCGGCGGCCGCGCTTCATGCCCGACTCGATGGCGTTGGTGCGCGACGGCGAGAAGCGCTTGCCCTTCGGCAGCGCCGGTGGCTTGCGGCGCGGGCGGTGCGAGCGGCGCATGTGGAGGAGGCCGAGCACGAGCAGCACGAGGCCGGCGAGGAGGAACACCACACCCGCCGTCAGCAGCGGGCCGACCCACGGCGTGGCGTTGGCGATGGGCCAGGAGAGCTTGACCTCGCTCGGGGCGGGCTGGGTGCCGTCGGAGGCGACGATGACCGAGTAGCCGGCGGGGAGGTTCAGGGTGCGGAACATGGCGCCGTCGGCCGAGAACTGCTCGAGCCAGAGGTCGCTGCCCGCCGGGTTGGCCGAGCCGCTCGCGACGTTGTCGGCGCCGTCGGGGTTCGCGTCGACCACGGTGGAGACGAGCTCGTCGGTCTCGGCGTCGTAGCCGACGCTGTCGTACGAGGAGCCGTCGAGCCAGGCCTCGACGTCGGTGGTGCGGCCATAGGCGGCGAAGATCGTGTCGCTGCCGCTCAGCTCGAGCGTCTGCCGGCCGTCGTGGGCGCGGAGGGCGTCGGAGTCGATCATGACGTAGGGCGCGGAGCCCTCGATCGACACCGACGACGACACGGTGTTGGGCGGGAGGAAGACGGTTCTCTGCGCGATGCCGGCGCCGATCAGCGCGGTCGCGATGATGAAGGCGAGGATAGCGAAGATGAAGCGCACGGATTCTCCTGACAAAGACATTAAAAGATAGCCGATTCGCCCCGCCCGCCCATGCAGCGAACGTTCAGGAGGCACTCACCACGACACGATGCAACCCCGGGTCGATACCGGATCGTGACCTCCGCCTCCCCCATAGTATTGAGCAACGTCCCGCCCGACGACGCCCGAGGGAGACCCTGTGAAGATCCAGAACGCGTTCACCCTCGGTCTGGTCGCCACGCTCGGAGTCGGCGTCGGCCTCCTGATCCTGGGCGCTGTCGCGTCTCTGGCGACCATCCTCACCTACATCGGGGTGGCGATCTTCATCGCTCTCGGCCTCGATCCCATCATCTCCTGGCTCGAGCGCAAGCGCTGGCCGCGCTGGCTCGCCATCCTCACCGTCCTGGTGGCTGTTCTGGGCATCTTCACAGGCCTGGTGTTCGCCGTGGTGCCCATCATCGTCGAGCAGACCTCCCAGTTGATCGATTTGGTGCCCACGATCGTCAACCAAGTGCTCGACCAGAACTGGCGCGACAGCCTCACCGATCAGCTCGGCGGCTTCATCGACGTCAACGAGGTCTACAACGCCGTCGTGAACTACTTCGCTGACGCCGGCAACGTCACCGCACTCGCGGGCGGCGCGCTGCAGGTCGGCATCGGGGTGGCCAGCGGGGTGTTCGGCACGATCATCGTGCTCATCCTCACCCTCTACTTCACCGCGTCGCTCAACCACATGAAGCGGGCCGCGTACCGCCTCGTGCCGGCTACGAAGCGCGAGCGCTTCGCCGACCTCAGCGAGCAGGTGACGGGCGCCGTCGGCCGCTACGTGGTGGGCCAGATCAGCCTCGCTCTCTGCAACGGCATCCTGAGCTTCATCTTCCTGTCGATCATCCAGGCGCCGTTCTCGGCGGTGCTCGCCTTCCTCGCGGGGCTGCTCTCGCTCATCCCGTTGGTCGGCACCATCTCGGGCTCGACCATCATCGTGCTGGTCTGCCTCATCCCCGGTCTCGGCTCACCCGTCACCGCCCTGGTGGCCGCCATCTACTACCTCGTCTACATGCAGGTGGAGGCGTACCTGCTCAGCCCGAAGATCATGAACCGGGCGGTCTCGGTGCCCGGCGCCATCGTCGTCATCGCGGCCCTGGCCGGCGGCACCCTGCTCGGGGTGCTCGGAGCGCTCATCGCCATCCCCATCGCCGCGAGCATCCTCCTCATCATCAAGCAGGTCGTCATCCCCATCCAGAATGAGCGCTGAAGCCGCTCGTCAGCCCAGGTCGTAGGTCGTGGGCAACGGGTGGGCGTGCGCGTTGGTGCGGGCGACGATCTCGTCGAGGACGCGGCGTACCTGGGCCTCGCCGACCCAGAGGTGCTTGCCGCCCTCCACCTCGACGAGGTCGAGGCTCGGCACGCTCGCGAATCGCTCGCGCGCCTCGGGCGGCCTGAGGTAGTCGTCGAGCTCCGGCACGATGGCCACGAGCCGCTTGCCGTTGCCCTCCCAGGCGGCGACCTCGGCCGCGGTGGCCCGGTGGAGCGGCGGCGAGAGCAGGATGGCTCCCTCGATGGGGTACTGCGCCCCGTACTTGAGGGTGAGCTCGGTGCCGAACGACCAGCCCACGAGCCACGGATGCGGCAGCCCCCGCTCGGCCACGAAGTCCATCGCCGCCTTCACGTCGTAGCGCTCGGCGTCTCCCCCGTCGAACTCGCCCTCGCTCGTGCCGCGCGGCGAGGTGACGCCGCGCAGGTTGAAGCGCAGCACCGCGAGATCGGCGAGGGCCGGCAGGCGGGCGGCCGCCTTGCGCAGCACGTGCGAGTCCATGAACCCGCCGTGGGTGGGCAGCGGATGCAGGGTGACGAGCGTGGCCACCGGGTCGCCCGAGAGCGGCAGGGCGAGCTCCCCCACGAGCGTGAGCCCGTCGTCGGTGTGGAGCTCGATCTCCTCCCGCAGGGCGGGCAGCTCGACTCCGGCGCGGATCTCGACAGTGCTCATCAGGCTCCGATCCTCCAGCAGTGGGTGTGCCAGTGCCTCCGCGCGGCGAGGTCGCTGGTGTCGCCCAGCACGCCGTCGGCGCGCCAGGTCACCAGGTGGGCTGTTCCGGGGGCGATGACCTGACCGCATCCGGGGCAGGTGTACTCCTTCACCGCGGCGGCACCCGACACCGGCTGCACGTTCCACTCGCCGGTGCGCCGCTGTTCGACGCGCTTCCACCCCGAGATCATGCGGTCGAGCCCCGACTCCTCCTCGCTGCCTCCCCCGCCGGCGCGGCGGCGGGGTCGGTTGCTGCGGGGCATGCACCCAGTCTACGAGCGTCGTCCCGTGCCGCGGCCGAGACGGATGCTCGCTCTAGTGGCCGTCGGAACCGTCGCTCTGCTGCAGCCGCGACTCCTCCTGGTCGAGCATGAGCTGTGCCCGCACCAGGATGCGTGAGCTGTAGCGGGCCTGGCCCCGCGCATCCAGCAGCGCCAGCCGCTCTGCCTTCAGCACCTCGAGCCTCAGCACCCGGTACTGCCGATGGGGTGCACCCCGCTCGACGTCGGCCTCGGGCTCGGCCGAGCGGGCCCGCTCCCAGGCCGATTCGCTGCGCAGATCGGCGTCGCTGCGCACCCGCTCGACGACCCCCTCGACCACCTCTTCACCGCCCGGCAGCACCAGCTCGGGTGTCTCGAGCACCTGCAGCCCGGCATCCCTCAGCTCGTCGACCAGCGTCGCGAACTCGGCGTGGTCGGCTGCCTCGTCGACCCCGCGGATTTTCAGCACCCTGATGATCCACGGCAGCGTGCCGCCCTGCAGCAGCAGCGTCACGATCGACACCGTGAAGGCGATGAGGATGAGCTGGCTGCGATAGGGGATGTCCTCCGGCAGCGATTGGGCTGCGGCGACCGTGACCACGCCGCGCATGCCCGCCCAGGTGAGCACCAGCCCGCCCCGCCAGCCGGTCGCCTCCCGCGCCTCGTCGCTGTGCGGGTCTCTGCGGTGCGCGCGGGCACGCTGGGCCGCGAGCAGCGGGCCCACGAAGAGGAAGCGGATGACGAACAGCGCCGCCGCCGCCCCGAGCCCCAGCCCCACGGCGCCGATCGCGTCGAGGTCGTCGGCCGACGCCCGCGGGTTGAGCGCGTCGAGGAAGATGTCCTTCAGCTCCAGCCCCATGAGCAGGAACACGCCGTTCTCGAGCAGGAACTGGATGGTGCGCCAGTTCAGCCGCTCGCTGATGCGGGTCGAGGCCGAGAAGTGCTTCGCCCCCATATGGCCCGTGTAGAGACCCGCCACCACGACACTCAGAACTCCGGATGCTCCGATCGCCTCGGCGGGGATGTAGGCGATGAAGGGGATGACGAACGAGATCGCGGTGGTGAGCACCGAGTCGGTGAGCTTCGACCGGAAGAAGACGGTGACGAACCCGACGACGAGACCGACCGCGACCGCGACGACGGAGGAGTAGGCGAAGTCGACGGTGACCCCGCCGAAACCCCCGAGCGCGATCGTTCCGGCCGAGGCCGCGATCGCCGTGCGCAGCAGCACCAGCGCGGAGGCGTCGTTCACGAGGCTCTCGCCCTCGAGCACGGCGATGAGTCGCGGGGGAAGCCCGAGCCGCTTGCCGATGGAGGTCGCAGCCACAGCATCCGTGGGGCTGATGACGGCGCCGAGGGCGATGGCCGCGGCGAGGTTGAGATCGGGAAGGATCATGAACAGCAGGAACCCCGTCACCAGCGCGCTCACGATGACGAGCAGCACCGAGAGCACCGCGATCGACCCGAAGTTCTTGCGGAAGTCGACGAGCGGCAGGTTGATGGCCGAGGAGTACAGCAGCGGCGGGAGCACGCCGGCGAGGATCCACTCCGAGGGCACGTGCACGGGCGGAACACCGGGGATGATCGAGATGCCGATGCCGATGACCACCAACAGGATGGGGGTGGCGAGGCGGAGCTTCGGCGAGAGGGCCGAGACCCCGACGAGGATGATCAGGCAGACCACCGCGATGATCTCGGGCTTCATGCGCTCAGCCTAGCGAGTGGGACGCCTCCGCCCGGGGCGGATGTCTCTGCCGGGCACGCGCTGGGCGCGCCTGGCGGCGGCTCAGTACCAGCCGCGGTTGACCGACGAGGCCCAGGCCTCGCAGGGCGAGCCGTAGACGCCCATGATGTAGCGCAGGCCCCAGTCGATCTGCACGTTGGGGTCGCTCTCCCACCCCGGGCCCATCTTGCTGCCCGGCAGCGCCTGCGGGATGCCGTGGGCACCGGAGGAGGCGTTGTGCGCGAGCGGGTTCCAGCCCGACTCCTTGTTCCACAGCGCGAGCAGGTAGTAGTACTCCTGGATGCCGAAGCCGTAGCCCTGCAGCGCCGTCCAGGCGATGCCCTGGTAGCTCGAGGGGTCGGGTTCGCCGGGGGTGGGCACGACGTTCGCCGAGCATCCGGCAGCGGCACCGCCGCCACCTCCCGACGAGGGGCTCTTCGCCACCGGCTGCGCCACCGGTTCGGGTGCGGGCGGCGGGGGTGGAGGCGGCGGGTCGGTGATGGTGTAGTCGTCGCGCTGAACGGATGCTGCGCCGGTTCCCGTCACGGCGAACGACTGCGCCGACCCTGCGGCGGCCACGATCTCGGGTGCATACGCCTCGGAGGCATTGGCGCCGGTGAGATGGGGTTCCATGGCGAACAGCGCCACGAAGGAGGCAGCGACGCCGAACGCCAGCACCTGCAGCCCGACGCGGAGCGCGGGCGGGGTGGACTTTCGGAGCAGCGTCATCGGTTCAATACCAGTGGTTCGCGTCGGAATGCGCAAGGGCCGAGAGCGGATCGCCGTAGCGACCCTGGATGTAGTTGAGGCCCCAGGTGATCTGCGTGGCGGGGTTGGTGAGCCAGTCGGCTCCGGCCGCCGACATCTTCGACCCCGGGAGGGCCTGCGGGATGCCGTAGGCACAGCTCGACTTGTTGAGCGCGTTGACGCGCCAGCCCGACTCGCGGCTCCACAGGGCGAGCAGGGCGTCGAACTGTGCACCCGTCCACCCGCGGGCCGCCGCGAGCTCGGCGGCCACGGCCTGGGCACCGGCCGGGTCGGCGACGGCGGCGTTCGGGTCGGGGCAGCCGTCGTCGTCGGAAGACGAGGACGACGACGAGCCCTTCGGCACGGCGACCTCGACGATGACCGGCTTCGGTGCCTCGGTGACGGAGTAGCCGTCGCGGAACACCGACGCCGCGACCGAACCGCTCACGTCGAGGTTCTGCACCTCGACGTCACCTTGGGCGAAGGTGCCGTCGAAGGAGGCGACAGCGGGCTGCACCTGGAGGTTCGGCGCCACGACGGTGACGAAGGCGCAGGCGGTGACGGCGGCCAGGCCGATGACCTGGAGGGCCACCCGGCCCCGGTTCGGGGTGCGCCTGACGGCGCCTCGAGCCCGGGGTGCGGGCTTCGGGCGCGCTTCGGTCAGGGAGTGCTTTGCCACGATTCGAACGATTTTAGCCCACTCAGGCCGACGGCGCCTCCGTCGATCCGGCGGATTTGCCGGATGCTGTCGTTCCGGTGAGGGCGGCGAGCGTCGCGCGGCGGGCCGCCTGCTCCACGGGGTCGGGAACGGGCAGCGAGGCGAGCAGCCGGCGCGTGTACGGGTCGCGGGGGTCGTCGAGCACCTCGGCTCCCGTTCCCTCTTCGACCAGACGCCCGTGGTAGAGCACGGCGATGCGGTCGGCGAGCAGGTCGACGACAGCGAGGTCGTGGCTGATGAACAGGGCCGCGAAGCCGAGTTCACGCTGCAGCTCGGCGAACAGCTCGAGCACGCGCGCCTGCACCGAGACGTCGAGCGCGGAGGTGGGCTCGTCGGCGATGAGCAGCGTCGGGTCGAGGGCGAGCCCGCGGGCGAGGCTCGCGCGCTGGCGCTGACCACCCGAGAGCTCGTGCGGGAAGCGGTCGCCGTAGCTGCGCGGCAGCTGCACCGCCTCGAGCAGCTCGTCGACGCGCTTCCGCGCCGCTGCCGGGTTCTTCGCCCGGCCGTGGATGACGAGCGGCTCGGCGACGGCGTCGGCGATGGTGAGCAGCGGGTTGAAGCTCGCCGCCGGGTCTTGGAACACGAAGCCGATGTCGGCGCGCAGCGGCTTGAAGCGCCGCTCCGAGAAGCCCACCATCTCGTGGCCGAGCACCTTCAGCGAGCCACCGGTCGCCCGGGTGAGGCCGCCGATGGCGCGCCCGATGGTGGTCTTGCCCGAGCCGCTCTCGCCCACGAGACCGAGCACCTCGCCCGGCGCGATGCGGAACGACACGTCGTCGACGGCGCGGAAGGGCTTGCGGCCGAGGCGGCCGGGGTACTCGATGGCGAGGTGCGAGGCCTCGACGACGGGTGCTGCGGCGCCGGCCCCATCAGCGGTGCCGACCGCGGCCTGGCGGGCGGCTCGGGCGGCACCCTCCCGGGCGCGCTCTTCGGTGCGGGCGCGACCCTGGCCGATGCGCGGCACCGCGGCAAGGAGCCGTTTCGTGTAGTCGTTCTGCGGTGAGGCGAACAGGGTGCGCGCATCCGCCTCTTCGACGACCTTGCCCTGGTACATGACCGCCACCCGGTCGGCGAGGTCGGCCACCACCCCCATGTTGTGGGTGATGAGCACGATGGCGGTGCCGAACTCGTCGCGCAACCGCCGCAGCAGGTCGAGGATCTCGGCCTGCACGGTGACGTCGAGCGCCGTGGTGGGCTCGTCGGCGACGATGAGGCCGGGGTTCAGCACCAGGGCCGCGGCGATGACGATGCGCTGCTTCTGCCCGCCCGAGAACTGGTGCGGGTAGTGGTCGACGCGGGTCTCGGGCTGAGGGATGCCGACCTTGCGGAGGATCTCGACGGCCTCGCGCTTGGCCTCGGCCCGCGAGAGCCTGCGGTGGGCGCGCAGCCCCTCGGCGATCTGCCAGCCCACGGTGTACACCGGGTTGAGGGCCGAGGAGGGCTCCTGGAACACCATCGAGACATCGGTGCCGCGGAGGGCCCGGAGCTTCTTGCCGTCGAGGGCGACGACGTCGTTGACGGCGGTGCCCTCCCGGTTCGACAGCAGCACGGCGCCGCCGGTGGTGGCGGTCTCGGGCAGGAGGCCCAGGATGGTCTTCGCGGTGACGGTCTTGCCGCTGCCGCTCTCGCCGACGATGGCGAGCACCTCGCCGCGGTTCACGCGGAGGCTCACGCCGTCGACGGCCTTCACCGCGCCGGCGTCGGTGGCGAAGGAGATGGTGAGGTCGTCGATGGCGACGACCTCGCTGGGTGCGGTGCCCGCGCTGGGGGCGGCTCCGCGCATCCGGTCGCTCATGAGTTCTCCTCCCGGATCTCGACGTCGGAGGGCAGCGAGCTGTCGACCGAGGTCATCGACACCGTTCCCGCTGCCGCCTTGACCCGCTTGCGGCCGCGCAGACGCGGGTCGGCGAGGTCGTTCAGGCTCTCGCCCACCAGCGTGATGCCGAGCACCGAGAGCACGATGGCGAGGCCCGGGTAGAGCGCGGTCCACCAGATGCCGCTCGTGACGTCGGAGAGCGCCTTGTTGAGGTCGTAGCCCCACTCGGCCGCGGCGGTCGGCTCGATGCCGAAGCCGAGGAAGCCGAGACCCGCCAGGGTGAGCAGCGCCTCGGAGGAGTTCAGCGTGAAGATGATCGGCAGGGTGCGGGTGGCGTTGCGCAGCACGTGCCGGAACATGATGCGCGGCGCCGAGGCCCCGAGCATCTTGGCCGACTCGACGTAGGGCTCCGCCTTGATGCGGATGGTCTCGGCCCTGATGACGCGGTAGTACTGCGGGATGAACACGACGGTGATCGAGAGCGCCGCGGCGAAGATACCGCCCCAGAGGCTCGACTGGCCGCCCGAGATGACGATCGAGAGCACGATCGCGAGCAGGAGCGACGGGAAGGCGTAGATGGCGTCGCCGATGACGACGAGCACCCGGTCGAGCCAGCCGCCGATGTACCCCGAGACGAGGCCGAGCAGGATGCCGATGAAGATCGAGCAGAGCACGGCGATGATGATGACGAGCAGAGCCGTCTGCGCGCCCCAGATGACCCGGGAGAACACGTCGTACCCACCCACCGTGGTGCCCATGATGTGGGCGGCGCTCGGCGGCTGCTGCGCCCCGAAGGCACCCTGGGCGTCGCGCAGCTGCGCGAAGCCGTAGGGGGCGATGAGCGGGGCGAAGATCGCCACGAGCACGAAGATCGCGGTGATGACGAGTCCGGCGACGAGCATGCCGCGCTGCAGCCCCACGCTCTGGCGCAGCTGCTTCACGACGGGGAGCCGGCCGACGAAGCCGTTCTTCGTCGGAGGCAGGGCGCCGACGGGTTCGCGGTCGAGGGAGGTGGTCATGGTCAGTACCTCACCCTCGGGTCGATGAGCGCCGCTATCACGTCGACGATGAAGTTGGTGACGGCCACGATCACCGCGAGCAGGGCGACGATGCCCTGCACGGCGACGAAGTCGCGGGCGGCGAGGTAGGCGGCGAGCTGGAAGCCGAGGCCCTTCCATTCGAAGGTGGTCTCGGTGAGCACCGCGCCGCCGAGCAGCAGGGCGATCTGCAGGCCGATGACGGTGATGATCGGGATGAGGGCCGGCTTGTAGGCGTGCTTCCGCACCAGCCGGAACTCACCCACCCCGCGGGAGCGGGCGGCGTCGACGTAGTCGGTGCCGAGCGTGCCGATGACGTTGGTGCGCACGAGGCGGAGGAAGACCCCCGCGGTGAGGAGCCCGAGCGCGATGCCGGGGAGCACGGCGTGCGAGAGCACGTCGCCGATCGCGGCGGGGCTGCCCAGCGAGATCGCGTCGATCAAATAGATGCCGGTCTTGGTGTCGAGGGTCTGCATCGACAGCTCGGTGCGGGTGGAGGCGCGGCCCGCCACCGGGAACCACTGCAGCCAGACCGAGAACACGAGCTTCAGCAGCATGCCGGCGAAGAAGACGGGGGTGGCGTAGCAGAGGATGGCGAAGACGCGGAGCACCGCGTCGGGCACACGGTCGCGGAAGGCCGCCGCGAGCATCCCGAGCGGGATGCCGACGATGAAGGCGACGATGAGCGCGTAGAACGCGAGCTCGAGGGTGGCGCCGCCGTAGGTGAGCAGCACCTCGGTGACCGGCCGGTTGTCGCTGATGGTGTTGCCGAAGTTGCCGGTGAACACCTGGCCCAGGTACTCGAAGTACTGCACCAGCACGGGTCGGTCGTACCCGGCGGCGTGGATGCGCTCCTGCAGCTGCTCGGCGGTGAGCCTGCCGCCCTGCGCCGCCGTGATGGGGTCGCCGACCGTGCGCATGAGGAGGAAGACCAGAGTGACCAGGATGAAGATGGTCGGGAAGATCAGGAGGAACCTGATGAGGAGGTAGCGGCCGAGGCCACCGCCTGAGCTCTTCGGTTTCGGAGCCACCACCGACGGTGCGTCGGTCGGGAGCAGACTTGTCGTCATCGTTGCCAATCGGTCGGATCATGCAGACTGCACGAGGGGCGACCGGTTCGACCCGGCCGCCCCTCGTGCAGAGCGGTGTGCTAGCCCTTGGTGAGCGGTGCGTAGCGGAACTTGAACGAGGCGTCGAGCGTGACCCCGTCGACGTCGGTTCCGGCGACGGCGACCTGCGCGCCCTGGAGGTAGGGCACCGTCGACAGGTCGAGCGCCTCCTTCGCCTGGATCTCCTCGATGATCGACTGGCGCTCGGCCGGGTCGGTGGTGGTGGCCTGCTTGAGGATCAGGTCGTTCACCTCGGGGTTCGAGTAGTGGTTGGCGAGGAAGTTCTCGGTGAGGAAGAACGGCGTCAGGTAGTTGTCGGCGTCGGAGTAGTCGGGGAACCAGCCCAGCTGGTACGCCGGGTACAGGTCGGCCGTACGGTCTTTCGCGTACTGCACCCACTCGGTCGACTGCAGGTTCACCGTGAACAGGCCCGACGACTCGAGCTGGTCTTTGATGAGCGCGTACTCGTCACCCGAGGAGGGGCCGTAGTGGTCGGGGCTGTACTGCAGGTTCAGCTCGATCGGGCTGGTGATGCCCGCCGCGGTGAGCGTCTCCTTGGCCTTGTCGACCGAGGGGCCGCCGTTGCCGTCGCCGTAGGTCTCCTTGAGCACCTCGGTGGCGCCGGTGAGGCCCGCGGGCACGAAGGAGTAGAGCGGGGTGTAGGTGCCCTTGTAGACCTGGTCGGCGATCTCGTCGCGGTCGATCAGGTCGGCGACGGCCTGCCGCACCGCGAGCGACTTCGCCGCGTCGGCCTCGGGGGTCGTGGCGCCGAAGGGCTGCGTGTCGAAGTTGAACACGATGTAGCGGATCTCGCCGCCGGGGCCGTCGTAGACCTTCACCTTGTCGTTGCCGGAGAGGTCTTCGACGTCGGTCGCGGAGAGGCTCCGGAACGCGACGTCGATGTTGCCCTCCTGCACGTCGAGCTTGAGGTTCGACGAGTCGGCGTAGTACTTCGCGTTGATGGGCGACTCAGCTGCCGGGAGCACGCCCTTGTAGTCGGCGAAGGGCTCGTAGGAGATGAGGTTGTTGAAGTCGTAGCTCGAGATCGTGTACTGACCGGCGAACGCCTCGCCGTCGACGATCTCCTCGTCGGGCGTGATCGCGTCGGCGGCGAAGACCTCCTCGTCGACGATCGGGCCGGCCGGGCTCGACAGGATCTGCGGGAAGACCTGGTCGTTCTCGCTCTTGAGGTTGAACACGACGGTGAGGTCGTCGGGGGTGTCGACCGAGTCGAGGTTGTACAGCAGCGACGACGGCCCGTTCGGGTCGGCGATGGCGAGCTGACGGTCGAAGCTGAACTTCACGTCGGAGGAGGTGAGCTCGTGGCCGTTGGCGAAGGTGAGGCCCTCCTTGAGCTTCACGGTGTACTCCGTGGGCCCGGTGAACTCGGCGCTCTCGGCGATGTCGGGCTCGACGTCGGGGCTGCCGTAGGGGGTGTTCATGATGAACGGGAACACCTGGTTCATGACGGCGAAGGAGCCGTTGTCGTACGAGCCGGCGGGGTCGAGCGTGGTGACCTTGTCGGTGGTGCCGACGATGAGTGCCTCTCCACCGGAGGGTGCGTCGTTCGAGGAGCCGGCCGAGCATCCGGCGAGCACGAGGGCGAAGGCCGCCCCGCTCGCGGTGATGACCAGGGCGCGCCGAGCGCGAGTGAATGCGGATGACATATCCGTCATGACCTCTTCCTGTTGTGTGTTGCTGTGAGAAGTCATAGCTAACACAAAGAGCCATCGTCACCCAACCGGGGGCCACGGTCAAGAACGATTCTTTACCCGATCGAAATGTTCACGCGGATAATCGTCGCGCGGCGACGGTTTCGCGCGCGCTTCAGCGCACCGCGAGCATGACGTCGACGACGGCGTCGAGCACCGCGTCGACCTGCGCCTCGCTGTACCCGCCGCGGCGGGAGCGGAAGGCGACGGTGCGCACATCCGTGACGCTCACATCCGCCCCCGAGCGGAAGTACTCCACCAGGTGGTCGGCGAACTCGTCTACGTCTTTCGGGTGGTACCCGACGCTCAGCGGGCCGGCCTTCGTGAAGCGCTTGCCCTCGGGCCGCTCCAGGCGGGCGAGGATCTCGGCGGCGCGCTGCCTGGCGTCGGCGTACCAACGCTCGTCGCCGGTCTCGCGGTAGGCGGCGTCGCGCTCGCGCAGCGCGAAGGCGTCTTCGAGCCGCTCGAGCGCCGCGTCGACGGCGGGCGGGTAGTAGCCGCCTTTCTGCATGGTGAAGGCCGTGCTGCGCACCATCTCGCTGGTGAGCACCGGGGCGCCACCGGGGCCCGCGGCACGGTCGTCGTACGCCAGTCGCGCCTTGGCGAGGAAGTCGTCGACCTCCTCGGTGTCGTAGCCGAGGCTCGAGGTGCGGGTGCGGGGAAACGGTACGCTCACGGGTCTATTGTGCCGAAGATCAGCCTGAGAAGATCACCCAGAGCATGTACGCCGCCGCCGCCGAGGGCAGCATCGAGTCGAGCCGGTCGAGGAATCCGCCGTGCCCGGGGAGCCAGGAGCTCATGTCCTTGATGCCGATGTCGCGCTTCAGCAGCGACTCCGCGAGGTCGCCGGCCGTCGCCGTCGCGGCGATCACCGCGCCGAACACGAGGCCCACCCACCACGGCTGACCGAGCACGAACAGGGCGAGCAGCACTCCCCCGATGAGCGCAGCGGCCACCGCACCGGCGAGGCCCTCCCAGGTCTTCTTCGGGCTGATGGTGGGGGCCATCGGATGCTTGCCGAAGTTGAGCCCCGTGGCATAAGCCCCCACGTCGACGAGCACCGTCACGACGATGAACGAGAGCACCCACCACTGGCCGCCCTCCTTCGACACCAGCAGTACCGCGATGCTGCCGAGGAACGACACGTACACCTGCACGAACACGCCGGCCCCGAGGTCGCGGAGCGCGGCGAGGGCTCCCCTGCCCTTCCGGGCCACGGCGATCTCGACCAGCCGCCAGAGCGCCACGACGACGACGCCGCCGATGAACACCAGCCACTGCCCCTCGGCCTGCCAGTAGTAGGCGGCCGGCACCATCGCCACGCCCACCACGGCGGCGGGCACCCGGGGAACCCAGATGTCGGCGTGCCGGAGCGCCGTGGCGAGTTCGAGCGTGCCGAACACCACGAGCACCACGGCGAACACCATGAACAGCTCTTTGATGACGACGAGGCTGAGCACCACCACACCGGCCAGCACCACACCGATGAGGATGGCCGAGACGAGGTTGCGGCCCGAGCGCGCGGTGATCTTCTCGTTGGCCTCTTCGAACTGCTCCCGGCGGGCCTTCACCTGGGCCTGGATGTCGGCGCGCGAGAGCGGACGCGCGCGTCGCACGGGCGACGGCCTCGGCGTCGGCGGGACTCCCTGGTCGTGGCTCATGCGGCGTCGACGGTCGAGGTCAGACCTCGAGGAGCTCGGCTTCCTTGCGCTTCAGGGCGTCGTCGATGGCGTCGACGTGGCTCTTCGTGACCTGCTCGAGCTCCTTCTCGCCGCGGGCCACCTCGTCGTCGCCGACCTCGCTCTTCAGCGCGTCGAGGTCGTCCTTGGCCTTGCGACGGATGTTGCGCACCGACACCTTGCCGTCTTCGGCCTTGGTGCGCACGATCTTCACGTACTCCTTGCGGCGCTCCTCGGTGAGCTCGGGCAGGGTGACACGGATGATGGTGCCGTCGTTCGTGGGGTTGGCACCGAGGTTCGGCATGTCGCGGATGGCCTGCTCGATGTCGCGCAGTGCCGCCTTGTCGTAAGGGGTGACGATGAGCGAGCGCGCCTCGGGGTTCTGCAGCGAGGCGAGCTGGGCCAGCGGGGTGGGGGTGCCGTAGTACGACACCAGGATCTTCTGGAACAGGGCCGGGTTCGCCCTGCCGGTGCGCACGTTCGAGAAGTCGTCTTTGGTGACCTCGACGGCCTTGTTCATGCGTTCGGTGGCGTCTGCCAGTACATCCGCGATCACGGGGAGCTCCTTCGGTGGATCAGTGCTGTCAAGTGTAGTCAGTGGCCCTGGGGGCTCATCGGCTCAGTGCTCGTGGCTCAGTGGCTCGTGGCGACGAGGGTGCCGATGCGCTCGCCCCGGATCGCCTTGGCCACGTTGCCGGCCGGCTCCATGCCGAACACGTGCATGGGCATCCCGTTGTCCATGCAGAGGCTGAACGCCGTCGAGTCGACGACCTTGAGCCCCTGGAGGAGGGCGTCGTTGTAGGTGAGCGTGTCGAGCTTGATCGCGTCGGGGTTCGTGCGCGGGTCGTCGGAGTAGACCCCGTCGACGCCGTTCTTCGCGACCAGCACCTCGTCGGCGTGGATCTCGAGCGCACGCTGCGCCGAGACCGTGTCGGTGGAGAAGTACGGCAGGCCGGCACCCGCACCGAAGATGACGACGCGCCCCTTCTCGAGGTGCCTGATGGCCCGCAGCGGGATGTAGGGCTCGGCGACCTGGGTCATCGAGATGGCGGACTGCACGCGCGTGTCGGCGCCCGCCTGCTCGAGGAAGTCCTGCAGGGCGAGGGCGTTCATGACGGTGCCGAGCATGCCCATGTAGTCGGCGCGTCCTCGGTCCATGCCGCGCTGCGAGAGCTCGGCGCCACGGAAGAAGTTGCCGCCGCCGACGACGATCGCGACCTCGACCTCCTTCGCCGCCTCGGCGATCTCCTTCGCGAGGCCGGAGACCACGTCGGGGTTCACACCGAGCGCTCCACCCCCGAAGGCCTCACCGGAGAGTTTGAGGAGTACCCTGCGCTTGCCGTCCGGCTCTGACATCCGTCGTGCGTCCCTTCGTCGTGTCCGTGTTCAGGCTACAGAGAAAACGGGCCCGGGTCGTTCGACCCGAGCCCGTCCTCGTGATTGTGCGTTACGCGCCGACCTTGAATCGGGCGAAGCCGGTGACCTGGATGCCCGCATCCGCGAGCACCTTCGACACCGAGAGCTTGTTGTCCTTCGCGTAGTCCTGCTCGAGCAGGGCGACCTGCTTGAAGTAGGCGGTGACGCGACCCTCGACGATCTTGGGCAGAGCCGCCTCGGGCTTGCCCTCGTTCTTCGAGATCTCGGTGACGATCGCACGCTCCTTCTCGACGGCCTCGGCGGGCACGTCGTCGCGGGAGAGGTACTGCGGGTCGGCGAACGAGATGTGCTGCGCGATGGAGCGGGCGGTGTCGGCGTCGGCGCCGGTGTAGGCCACGACCACGCCGACCTGCGGGGGCAGGTCTTTGCTCGTCTTGTGCAGGTAGATCTCGAACGAGTCGCCGGTGAGACGCGCGATGCGGCGCAGCTCGATCTTCTCGCCGAGGATGGCGGCCTCGTCGTTGATGAGGTCGGCGACGGTCTTGTCACCGGCGGAGGCGGCCAGGGCCTCCTCGACGGTGGTCGAACCGGCGGCGAAGACGGCCTCGAGAACGGCGTCGGCGAGGGCGATGAACTTGTCGCCCTTCGCCACGAAGTCGGTCTCGCAGGCGAGCTCGAGGAGCGTCGCAGCGCCGTCGCCCTGCTTCGCGGCGACGAGGCCCTCGCTGGTGGAGCGGTCGGCACGCTTCGCGTTGCCCTTGGCGCCCTTCAGGCGCAGGATCTCGACGGCCTTCTCCATGTCGCCGTCGGCCTCGACCAGGGCGTTCTTGGTGTCGACCATGCCAGTGCCGAGCTGCTCGCGCAGCGCCTTCACGTCGGCCAGGCTGATGTTTGCCATGTTTCTTCGTACTCCTTGAAAAGGTTGTGGTCGATGTCATCGTGCCGTTCGAGGATGAACGGCGGGCGACTACTCGGCGGCGGGAGCCTTCTCGGCGTCGGTCGCCTCGGCCTCGATCTTCGCCTCGGCCTCGGCGTCGGAGACCACGTGGTGCTCCACGACGAGCGACTCGTCGGTGACGGCGGCGAGGTCGGCCTGCGCGGCGGCGTCGGCGTCGTTCTCCTCGGTGGGAACCTCGGCGGCGACGACCTCGGCCACGGCCTCAGCGTTCTCGGTGCCGGTGACGAGACCGTCGACGGCCTCGATCTTCTCGGCCTCCGACTGCGGGTTCTCCGAGGCCTGGAGGAGCTCGCGCTCCCACTCGGCCAGGGGCTCCGCCTGCTCGCCCTCTTCGGGCTTCTGGTGGCGCTGGATGAGGCCCTCGGCCGCGGCGTCGGCGACGATGCGGGTGAGCAGCGCGACCGAGCGGATGGCGTCGTCGTTACCCGGGATCGGGTACTGCACCTCGTCGGGGTCGCAGTTGGTGTCGAGGATGCCGATGACCGGGATGCCGAGCTTCTTGGCCTCGTCGATGGCGAGGTGCTCCTTCTTGGTGTCGACCACCCAGAGCGCCGACGGGGTCTTCGACAGGTTGCGGATACCGCCGAGCGACTTGTGCAGCTTGTCGAGCTCGCGCTTCTTGATGAGGAGCTCCTTCTTGGTGAAGCCGCTCTTCGAGGTGTCTTCGAAGTCGAGCTCCTCGAGCTCCTTCATGCGCGCGAGGCGCTTCGACACGGTCTGGAAGTTGGTGAGGAGGCCACCCAGCCAGCGCTGGTTGACGTAGGGCTGGCCCACGCGGGTCGCCTGCTCGGCGATCGACTCCTGCGCCTGCTTCTTGGTGCCGACGAAGAGGATGGTTCCGCCGTGCGCGACGGTCTCCTTCACGAAGTCGTAGGCCTTGTCGATGTAGCCCAGCGACTGCTGAAGGTCGATGATGTAGATGCCGGAGCGCTCGGTGAAGATGAATCGCTTCATCTTGGGGTTCCAGCGACGGGTCTGGTGTCCGAAGTGGACGCCGCTGTCGAGCAGCTGGCGAATGGTGACGACGGCCATGGCCGTACTCCTTCTGTTCTCGGTTGTCTTCCGCGACGGTGGCCGCGGATCCTGGTGCCCGGCGCGCATCCGGCCCGTTCTCGATTCGCTCGCGCGAGGGGAAGGGGACCGAACGGATGCTGCTGCCTGGTGGGCACGCGAAGTCACCCCGACGAGCGGGGTGCTCCGAGAACTATATCACCCGGGTGCTCTGCCTGGCGCGGGCGCCCGGGGCGGCACCTGGCGCGGGCGCCCGGGGCGGCGCCTAGCTCGGGGCGTCGACGGCCTGCCTGCTGTTCTTGCGCACGACCTTGAGGCTGTCCATGCTCTCGAGCGAACGGCCCTTGGTCTCCGGCACCGCGAAGAACACGAAGAAGAACGACACCAGCGCGAAGAAGGTGTACAGACCGTAGGTGAAGGCGAGCGAGAAGCCCGACAGCGCCGGGAAGGTCTCGGTGATGGCGAAGTTCGTGAGCCACTGCGCTGCCGCGGCGACACCGAGCGCCTTGCCACGGATGCGGTTGGGGAAGATCTCGCCGAGCAGCACCCAGACGATGGGGCCCCAGGTGGCGCCGAAGAAGATGACGAAGAGGTTCGCACCCACCAGGGCGAGCGGGCCCCAGGCGCCGGGCAGCTGCGGGGTGCCGCCGTCGGTCACCACGGCCTGCGAGAACGACAGCGCCATGAGGCCGAGCGAGACGACCATGCCCGCGGAACCGGTGAGCAGCAGCGGTCGACGGCCGATCTTGTCGACGAAGAAGATCGCGACGAAGGTCACCGCCACGTTGATGACACTCGTGATGACCGAGATGATGAAGCTCGTGCTCTGGTTGGTGGTGTCGAAGCCGACCGAGGCCCAGAGGCTCTGCGAGTAGTAGAAGATGACGTTGATGCCCACCAGCTGTTGGAACATCGACAGCAGGATGCCGACCCAGACCACCGGGAGGAGGCCGAGCATCTTGCCGCGAAGGCTCGCGGTGCGGTCGTTCTCGCGGTCTTCCTTGAGTCCGCGCTCGATCTCCTCGAGGGCCGAGTCGACCTCGCTCTGCGGCATCACGCTGGCGAGCACGTCGCGGGCGTCGTCGCGCCGCTCCTTGCCTGCGAGGAAGCGGGGCGATTCGGGGAGGCGCCAGGCGAGCAGGCCGTAGACGATGGCGGGAACGGCGCAGGCGATGAACATCCAGCGCCACGCATCCGCGCCGAACCAGAGCGGCTCGTTGGCGCCGCCGGCGGCGCCCTGCAGCAGGGTGTCGGAGAGCAGCGCCGCGAAGATGCCGAGGGTGATGGCGAGCTGCTGCAGGCTGGCGAGCGCGCCGCGCACGGCCTTCGGGGCGATCTCGGCGATGTAGGCGGGGGCGATGACGCTCGCGATGCCGATGCCGAGGCCGCCGATGACGCGCCAGGCGATGAGGTCCCAGACGGCGAAGGCGAGACCGGAGCCGATCGACGAGACGAGGAACAGGGCGGCGCCGATGAGCATCACCGGGATGCGGCCGATGCGGTCGGCGATACGGCCGGCCACGTAGGCGCCGACGGCGCAACCGAGAAGAGCGGATGCGACGGTGAAGCCGCTGAGCAGCGGCAGGCTGCCGAGGTCGAAGTCCTCCTCGATCGCCTTGACGGCGCCGTTGATGACGGAGGAGTCGAAACCGAAGAGGAAGCCGCCGAGGGCGGCGGCGATGGAGAGGGCGATGACCTTGCGTCGGAGCTTCTTCGAGGCGGCGGGGTCGTCGGGGGTGCGGTTGTCGGCGGTGCGCGGGGCTGAGCCCGCTCCCGTCGTTCCGGTGGTGTTCCTGTCCCGGGCAGGGTCATTCGACGTCATGGCGGACTCCTTCGTACCAGGTCGAGGAGCGCATCCGATGCGACTGCCACTCCCCCACAACTCCGATATTGGCACGGTTCCTCCACATCTGTGTCGTTGAGGGGTGTGCGGCGGATCTTTCGTGGTGAGAGTCGTCGCATGCGGAACGGTGTGATGCGACGTCTCGGTGGCTGGCGGGCCCTCTGTGGATGGTCGGCTCTCGTCGTCTCGGTCGTGCTGGTGACGCCGGGGGCTTCGATCTGGGCGTGGCCGGTCGAACCCGCCACCGTGGTCGCCGAGTTCCGCGCGCCGGCGACGCGGTACTCCGCCGGTCACCGTGGTCTCGACCTCCGCGCCTCGCCGGGTGGCCTCGTCGTGGCCCCCGAGGCGGGTGTGGTCGCGTACGCCGGTGTCGTGGGTGACCGGCCGGTGATCGCGATCGAGCATCCGGACGGTTACCGGTCGAGCCTCGAACCGGTCACCGCGACGGTGGCGGTGGGCGATGCGGTCGCGCGCGGAGACCCGATCGGTGTGGTGGCGTCGGGCGGGCACTGCGCCGCGGCGTGCCTGCACCTCGGGGTGCGGGTCGATGGCGAGTACGTGAACCCGCGGTTGCTGTACGGAGGGGTGCCGCGCGCGGTGTTGTTGCCGCCGTGATGGTTGTGTGGCGGGGCGTGGCCTGCGCGTGGCGGGGCCGCGGCCTTTGGCGTGTCTCAGGCTCGGGGGTGGGCCTGCAGGTAGGTGCTGCGCAGGCGTTCGACCGTCACGTGGGTGTAGATCTGGGTCGTGCCGAGGCTGGCGTGGCCGAGGATCTCCTGCACTGCCCGCAGGTCGGCCCCGCCATCGAGCAGGTGGGTGGCCGCGGTGTGGCGGAAGGCGTGCGGACCGGCCGGGCCGCTGCCGGGCACATCGTGCAGCAGTCGGGCGACCAGCTCGTAGACCGCGCGGGTGCCGAGCCGCCCGCCCCTGGCGCCGAGGAAGAGCGCGGCGGAAGGTGTGGGGCGCTGGGCGGCGAGGCCCGGCCGGCCGCGCGCGAGATAGTCGGTGACGGCGAGATGGGCGGGGCCACCGAAGGGCACGACCCGCTCCTTCTGCCCCTTGCCGAGCACGCGCACGGTTCGACGATCGAGGTCGACGTCGGCGAGGTCGATACCGACGGTCTCCGACACCCGGAGGGCAGAGGCGTAGAGCAGCTCGACGATCGCGAGGTCGCGTAGGGGCACGGCGTCACCTTCGGCAGCCCGCAGGCGCAGACTCTCGATCACGACATCGACCGAGTCGTTCGACAGCACCCGCGGAAGCGCACGATCGGGCTTCGGTGCCCGCAGCCGCGCCGCCTCGTCCACCTCCACGAGCCCCGACCGGCGCAGCCACGCCGAGAACCCCTTCGCGCTCGCAGCCCTCCGCGCCAGCGTCGACTTCGCCAGCGACTTCTGCGACGCCGCCCACAACCAGTCCCGATACAGCTCGAGATCGAGCCCCCCGACCCGCGTCACCCCACGCCCCTCGGCGAACGCGCCGAGATCCACGAGATCCGACACATACGACCGCACCGTGTGCTCCGAGTACCCCCGCTCGATCCGCAGATGCCGCTCATACTCCCCCCGCGCCTCACCGATCTCCACCCCACCAGCATGCCCCCTCCCCCACCCGCGCCCGGCTCCGCCGCGCCCGCGCGCCGCCGCGCCCGCAGTGCCACACCCATCCATTCGGGTGCGCCGCTCCCCAGCGCTGCGCCCACACCCACTCCCCCACCCGTTCCGCCTCCAGCGCCTGCGGCGCCCGTACGGTGGCGCGCCCGCTGCGCCATGCTCGTCCGCCCGGCCGCGGCGCCCACGCCACGCCCACAACACCGCACCCATCCACCCGACTGCGCCACTCACGCCGCACCCATCCACCCGGGCGGGCCGCCCTCGCCGCGCCCGCAGTGCGGCACTCGTCCGCACAGGTGCGCCGCGCCCCAGTGCGGCAGTTGCCGCCGACGCCTACCGGCGTAGCGGAATGACTGCAGTACGCCCGCTGGTGCGGGAGCCCGCGCGACCACCCGCTCGACGCCGCGTCCGCTGCGCAGCGCACGGCGCGTTGGACGCGCGCGTAGCTGAGAGCGTCGGCTGTAGTCGGTGCCTGGCCGCACAGCGTGATGATGGCAGAAGCATGCCGCGCGCGAGGCGGGTCGAGGACAATCGCTCGCGAGCAGGCGCACCCTCACGCGGACGCGACCCGACGGGCGCAAGCGTGCTCTGCCCGCGCACATCGAGCCCAGTGGGAGGGGCCGACCACGCCAGGGTCGGCGCGGGGCGGGGCGGGATGCACGGTAGTGGGAACCCGCGCCACGGCCCACGGGACGCAGCACCCGCTGGGAGCCTGGCGCGGGCAGAGCACGGGGGCGCGGGAGAGGGCGCGACCGCCCACCTGACGCCAGCGGAGGAGGGCGGCTCGGGTCAGTCGGCGCGGGGTTCGGAGATCGGGGGGACTTGGCGGGAGAAGCGGTCGAGTTGCTCGGGTTCGGGGAGGGTGTAGAGGGTCTGCACGAAGTCGCGGTCGAAGCCGTTGACGATGGGGAAGTCGCCGATGGGGACGATCGAGTGCACCATGCGGTCGTCGTAGACGTGCACGATGCTGAACGACTGACCGCCGTCGCGCCCGACGAGGGCGCCGCCGCCCGCAGCGGCGACGTCCATGGTGTAGCAGGTGGCCGCCGCCACCGAGACCGGCACCCCGGCGAAGGTGCTCGTGGTGGAGTAGTGGAGGTGCCCACCGAGGATGGCCCGCACGTCGCTGCCCTCGATCACGGCGGCGAGTTCGTGCTGCCGCTGCAGCTCGAGCACGGGCATGAGCGGGATGCTGGTGGGCACGGGCGGGTGGTGAAGGGCCACGATCGTTCCCTCGGGCGCGGGCTGAGCCAGCTCCTCCCGCAGGCGCCGGAGCTGGTTCTCGGAGAGCTCACCATGATGGAACCCCGGCACGCTCGAGTCGAGCGCGATGAGCCGCAGTCCGCCCAGCATGATCGTGGAGTCGACGGGCTCGGTCGAGGCCTCTTCGTCAAGGAGTTCGGTGCGCAGCCGTGCCCGGTCGTCGTGGTTGCCCATCACCCACACCACACGGGCTCCGAGCCGCTCGGCGGCCGGGTCGACGATCGACCGCACCCGACGGTACGCGTCGCCCTCGCCGAGATCGGCGATGTCTCCGGTGAACACGATCGCCTCGGGCCGGATGCCACCCGCCTCCAGCTGCCGGAACGCCTGAGCCAGCGTCGCATCCGTGTCGACCTTCCCGTAGAGAGGCCTCTCGCCGGCGAGGAAGTGGGTGTCGCTGATGTGGACGATCGTGTGCAGGGGCTCCCCGTACTGGCTCATACCTCTCAGTGTCTCAAACCCCGGTGAACACCACCCCCGCCGTTCTGAACCGGCGCGACTTCACGCCCGCAGCCAGCCCGAGGTGGTCTCTCGGGCGGAGCCCTCGAGGAGCAGCACGCCGAGAGCCGCGGTGATCGAGCGCGGTGCGAGACCGGTGAGGCGGGCGAGTTCGGTGACGCCGCGGGCGGTTCGCCGGCTGAGGGCGTCGAGGAGGCGGGTGCCATCGGGCCCATGGGCGCCGGCGCCGGAGGCGGTCTGCAGCGCGTCTCTGCGGGCGGCCCCGTCACGGGAGGCCGACTTGCCCGGGGCGAGCCCTGCCAGCTCCGCCACCTCCTCGGCCGAGGTGACGCAGGTGGCGTCGTACTCGCGCAGCAGCCTGTGACAGCCCGCCGACGTCGCACTGGTGGCAGGCCCCGGCACCGCTCCGATGGGCCTGCCCAGGGCCGCCGCATGCCCGGCCGTGTTGAGAGAGCCCGACCGGAAGCCCGCCTCGACGACGACCGTCGCGAGGGTCGAGGCAGCGATGAGCCGGTTGCGCTGCAGGAAGCGCCATTTGGTGGGCGACGACCCGCACGGCAGCTCCGATACCAGGGCACCCGTCTCGACCACGCGCAGGAGCAGGTCGTGGTGGGCCGCAGGGTAGAGCCGGTCGACGCCACCGGCGAGGAACGCGACGGTCGGCCCGCCCGCCGCGAGCACCGCACGGTGCGCCATGCCGTCGATGCCGTAGGCCGCACCCGAGGCGACGACGATGCCGCGGTCGACGAGACCGCTCGTGATCTCGGCAGCCATGTGCTCGCCGTACGACGTCGCGTCGCGCGACCCGACCACCGCGATGGACCCGCCCGCGGTGACGAGGTGCTCGGGGTGCCCACGCACCCACAACGCCAGGGGCGCGTGCACCCCTAGATCGAGGAGCCCCGACGGCCACCACGGATCATCCGGCAGCACCAGCCGCGCCCCGAATCGGGCCGACGACTGGAAGGCCGACACCACGGTCGACGACGAGAGCCGCGGCGCCCAGCGCTCGATCCCCGACGCGAGGTCGCCGACCGCCAGCTCGTCGCCCATGCCGGCGGGGAGCTCAGCGTGCCACCGCTCGGCCGGCTGGCGGTCGATGAGCAGAGCCAGCGCCCGGGCAGCTCCGACCGCCTGCGTCACCGCCCCCGCGACCGCGTCGCCGGGCTCGGTCAGCGTTCCCCACGCGGCCGTCCCGAAGCAGAGTCCGGCTTCGTCCTCGTCGACGGCCCCGCCTCGCACACCCTCGACCAGCCTCCGCACGAGCGTCGCGTCGAGCTGGTGCAGCCGCGGTGCGGCATCGGCGCTCATACGGCCACCGACTTGCGGAGGAACAGCGCCCATCCGATGTGGTCGCCGTTGGGCGACCCGCCGGATGCTCCCCCGACGGCGTCGTCGAGGTCGGCGAGGGTCCACGCGACGCGCAGCACCCGGTCGTAGCCGCGCATGGTGAGCGTTCCGCGTTCGAGCGCCCGGTCGATCGGTGCCGTGACGGTGGACGGGAGTCGTTGCGCGCCCGATCGATACCAGGCTCCCGGCACCTCGGCGTTCGTCTTCCACCCCGTGCCGCGGAGGCGCTCCGCGCTCACGGCCCGCGCCCGCAGCACGCGCTCTCGCGCCACCGCCGTCGTGGTGTGCGGCAACCCGCCCGGCCCGTCGTCGGCGGCGAGTCGCATGGCCGCCGACGTCACTCGGTTCACCCGCAGCTGCAGGTCGACGCGGTCGAGCAGCGGACCCGACAGTCGCGCGAGGTAGCGCCGCCGGGCGATCGGGGTGCAGGTGCACGCGATGTCGGAAGCACCGAACTGCCCGCAGGGGCAGGGGTTCGCCGCCAGCACGAGCTGGAACCGCGCCGGGAACTCGGCGACCGCCTGAGCGCGATGGATGCTGATCGTCCCCGATTCGAGCGGCTGCCGGAGCGCATCGAGTACGGACGCCGGGAACTCCGGCGCCTCGTCGAGGAACAGCACGCCGTTCGCGGCGCGCGCCGCGGCACCCGGGCGGATGATCTTCGACCCACCACCCACGAGCGCCGCCGCCGACGTGGTGTGGTGCGGGCTCTCGAACGGCGGCCGCGTGAGCAGTCCGCGCACCGGCCGCCCCGCGAGCGACGAGACCGACGTGGCCACGAGCGACTGCTCCGCATCGAGATCGGGCAGCAGCGCGGGCAGCCGCTGCGCCAGCATCGTCTTGCCCGCCCCGGGCGGGCCGAGCATGAGCAGGTGGTGCCCGCCGGCCGCCGCCACGACGAGCGCCTCGACCGCATCGGTGTTGCCCACGACGTCGCCCAGATCGCCCGCGCGCGACTCCTCGGCGGCTCGCGACGCCAGCACCAGCGGCTCGACCGGGAGAGACTCGAGCTCGGCGCCGTGCGCGATGAGTGCCTCGCGCAACGAGGTGACGGCGGTGACCCGCACGTCGGGCACCAGTGCCGCCTCGGCCTCGTTGCCCCGCGGCACCACGAAGCGTGAGTAGCCGGCCGCGCGGGCGGCCACCATGGCGGGCAGCAGCCCGCTCATGGGCCGCACCCTCCCGTCGAGGCTGAGCTCACCCAAGTGCACCACGCCCTCGATCGCCGAGGCGTCGACCGCTCCCTCGGCCGCGAGCACCGCCACGGCGATGGCGAGGTCGTAGGCGGAGCCGTGCTTCGGCAGCGACGCCGGCGACAGGTTCACCACGATCTTCTTCGTCGGCAGCGGGCACCCGTCGTTGGCGGCCGCCGCCCGCACCCGGTCTTTCGAGTCGGAGAGGGCAGCGTCGGGCAGACCGATGATCTGGAAGCCGGGTATCGCGTCCGCGATGTGAGCCTCGACCTCCACCACCGCGCCCGTGATACCGAGCAGCGCCACCGACACCGTGCGCGCCACCATCAGCCGACCGCCTTCAGGTGCCGCACCGCGGGTTCGCCGAGCTCGGGCCAGACGATGCCCACCACGTCGACCCGACTGGCTGCGGGCCGGTGCACCTCGCGCTCCGTCACCCACTGCCGCAGCAGCAGATGCAGTCGCCGCAGCTTCGCCTCGGTGATGGCCTCGAGCGGATGCCCGAAGGCCGGCGACGACCTCGTCTTCACCTCGACCACGACCAGACAGTCGCAGTCGTAGGCGACGATGTCGATCTCACCGACGTGGCAGCGCCAGTTGCGCTCCACCACCCGGTAGCCGTTCCGCTCGAGGTGTGCCGCCGCCAGGGTCTCGCCCCGTCGGCCCAGTTCGTCTTTCGCCTTCATCGTTGCCTCCGCGTCCAGCCTGGAGAGGCGGGGCGGAGCGCGAGGCGCGGGCGGCGAATCTGTGGAGGAACGCCAGAACTAGCCGGCTGTGGAGAACACGGGAGGACCGCGGGAACCCACTACTCGTCGAGCGCGAGCTCCTTGGGCAGCTCGAAGTCTTTGCTCGAGAGCTCCTCGACGTTCACGTCTTTGAAGGTGAGCACGCGCACCGACTTCACGAAGCGGTCGGAGCGGTACACGTCCCACACCCAGACGTCGTTCATGGTGAGCTCGAAGTAGAAGTCGTGCTCGGTGTCACGACGGCTGAGCTCGACCTCGTTCGCGAGATAGAAACGGCGCTCGGTCTCGATCACGTACTTGAACTGGGAGACAACGTCGCGGTACTCGCGGTACAGGGCAAGCTCGACCTCGCGGTCGTAGTCCTCGAATTCGTCTTCGTCCATCGTGACTCCAGTCTAAGCCGCAGACTCCGCGGTCTCCGCCGCCGGGTCGACGACGTCCGCACCCGAAGCGCCCGCAAGCCCTTCCAGGTCGAACAGCTCGACAGCACTCGCGTCCGCCTCGGCGGCGGCGAGCATCTTCGACAACCAGGTGTGCCGGTGCAGCTCCGTGGCCCCCAGCGAGAGAATCGCATCGCGGTGTTCCTCGCTCGCATACCCCTTGTTGCGCACCCAGCCGTACCCGTCGTGCACCTCGTGGTGCTCGATCATCAGCCTGTCGCGGGCCACCTTGGAGATGACGGATGCGGCTGCCACCGACGCACAGTCACGGTCGGCCTTGATCTTCGTGCGCACAGTGACCGGGTGCGGCACCGCCGCCGACAGCCAGTCCCACTGGCCGTCGAGCACGATCGTCGTGGCACTGACGTCGATGCCGGCCGCGGCGATCTCGGCGAGTCCCCTGGCCCCGGCGAGTCCGAGGCAGACGCTGATGCCCAGTCGATCGATCTCCTCGGCCGAGGCGTAGCCCACCGCGTGCGCCACGCTCCAGCGCCGCGCGACCGGCGACAGCTCCTCGCGTCGCGCCTCCGACAGCATCTTCGAGTCGCGGAGCCCCTTGGGAACGCGGGTGCCGTTCGTCACGCGCACCACCGCGAGCCCGACCGCGACCGGTCCGGCGAGCGCCCCGCGCCCCACCTCGTCGCAGCCGATCACGAAGCCCGTGCGCTCGGGGAGCAGCGAGCGCTCGAAGCGCAGGGTCGGGTCGGCGACCGGCGACATCAGTGGGCTCCGGGAAGCGCGGGCGCTGCGATTACGCCCGCCGCAGCATCCGGAACCGACGCCGCCGCGGCAGGAGCCGACTCGGGCGTGGCGGGCGAGTCGTCGGAGCCACCGGCCGGAACACCCGCGGGCGCGACCGTCGGGATGCCGTCGAACACGGCGCCGTAGTTGTCGAGCCAGGTCCAGTGGTCCATCGGCCAGGTGACGAGGATGGCGCGGCCCACGACATTGCCGATCGGCACGAAGCCCTTGCCCGGCTGGTCTTGGTTGAAGCGCGAGTCGGCGGAGTTGTAGCGGTTGTCGCCCATCACCCAGAGGGAATCGGCGGGCACGGTGACCTCGAACGGCTCCTGCGACACCGCGGAGACCCCATCGGGGAGCTTGAGGTAGGCCGACTCGTCGAGCGGCACGTCGTTCACCGTCATCTGCCCGAGCGCGTTGCAGCAGGCGACGGTGTCGCCCGGCAGGCCGATGACGCGCTTGATGAGGTGGTCGTTCGCGTCGTCGGCGGCGAGGCCGACGCCCTCGAGCACCCAGTCGACAGCGGCGGCGATGGGGTTCTTCTCGGGCTCGGCGGTGGGGTTGAGCCACCCGCCCGGGTCTTTGAACACCACGACGTCGCCGCGACTGATCGGGATGAGCGCAGGCTCGAGCTGGTTGACCAGGATGCGGTCGTTGACCTGCAGCGTGTTCTCCATCGACCCGGAGGGGATGTAGAACGAGCGCACCAGGAACGTCTTGATGAGCACCGAGGCGAGCAGCGCGATCACGAAGATGACGAGCAGGTCGCGGGCGAACAGCCACGCGCTCTTGGAACGCTTCGACCGTCTGGGCCTCCGCTCGGGGGCGGTGTCGTCGCTCGTGTCGTACGAGGGCACTGATGTATCTGTCATTTAACCGCCTGAGCTCCCGACCAACTGTAACGGTCGGGAGCTCAGGATAGCTGGGTGGAGCGACTACGCGTCGCGCTTCTCCTTGATCTTGGCCTTCTTGCCACGGAGGTTGCGCAGGTAGTAGAGCTTCGCACGACGCACGTCACCACGGGTGACGAGCTCGATGTGGTCGATGACCGGCGAGTGCACCGGGAAGGTGCGCTCGACGCCGACCTGGAAGCTGACCTTGCGCACGGTGAAGGTCTCGCGCACGCCTTCGCCCGAGCGGCCGATGACGACGCCCTGGAAGACCTGGATACGCGAGCGCGTGCCTTCGATGATGTTCACGTGCACCTTGACGGTGTCGCCGGCACGGAAGTTCGGGATGTCGCTCTTGAGCGATGCTGCATCGACGGAGTCGAGGATGTGCATGGTGTTGTTCGCAATCTGTACCCGCCACAGGTCGACTACGGCTTATTGTCGGTCGAGGTCGTGCCCGAGAAATGCTGGCTCCCCTGTGGCAGAGCCTGGCCGCGGCACAATCGTCAATTGTGCCATACGCATCGCGGGCGGCGCAAAAGCCGGGACGAGCATCCGTCGCCCTGGTCTCAGACGAGCGGATGCGCGGGGCTCAGATGCGCGGAGAGGCCGGCCCGTCGCTGGTCTCGATGACGATGTAGTCGCCGTCGTGCCGCGGGCGGCGGGGAGTGTTCGTGATGCGCGCCGCCTGCGCTTCGTAGTTCGAGAGCGCCTCGCGCACGCGTCGCCGGGTCTCCATGACGAGCTGGATGATGCCCGACCAGAACAGGGCGATCACCGCCACGATGGCGAGGGTGCCGAGGAGGCCCGTCGCCTCGGTGAAGAAACCGACGGCGATGACGAGGCCGTGCAGCACGGTGAGCAGACCGACGTCGAGCCACGAGACGGCGCGCTCGGCCCGCACGTCTTTGCGCGCGAAGATGAGTGCCGCGGTGGCCAGCATGGCGACGGTGAGCATCATGACGCCGACGATGAGGCCGATGATCTGCCAGCCGGTGGCGGCGAAGACGCCCCAGCCGACCAGGATCCACGCGGGGAGGATCACCGCAGCGGGGAACTGCCAATAGAAGAAGGCCCGACGGATGATCACGGGGTCAAGCGTATGCAGCCTCTCCGGATGTTCGCTGAGTCCCGGATGGGTAGGGTCTTCATGGACGCGAAGGAAGGTACCCCCATGATCGAGCTCAAGACCCCTGCGGAGATCGAGGAGATGCGCCCCGCCGGCGCGTTCGTCGCCGAGGTGCTCACGGAGCTCGCCCGCCAAGCGGCGGTGGGGGTGAACCTGCTGAAGCTCGACCGCATCGCCCACGACATGATCAAGGCCCGCGGCGCCGAGTCGTGCTACATCGACTACCACCCCTCGTTCGGCGCCTCCCCCTTCGGCAAGGTGCTGTGCACGAGCGTGAACGACGCCGTGCTGCACGGGCTGCCGTTCGACTACGCGCTCCGCGACGGAGACGTGGTGAGCCTCGACTTCGCCGCGTCGGTGAACGGCTGGGTCGCCGACTCGGCGCTCACGGTGATCGTGGGCACGCCGCGCTCGGCGGAGGACACGCGGCTCATCGAGGTGACGACCGCGGCGCTCGAGGCGGGCATCGCGGCCGCACAGCCGGGCGGGCGCCTCGGCGACATCTCGGCGGCGATCGGGGCCGTCGCGACCGAGGCGGGCTACGGGGTGAACACCGACTTCGGCGGGCACGGGGTGGGGCGCACGATGCACGGCGACCCGCACGTTCCGAACCAGGGACGCGCAGGGCGCGGGCTGCCGTTGCGGGCGGGGCTCGTGATCGCGATCGAGCCGTGGTTCCTCGAGACCACCGACAAGATCTACACCGACAAGGACGGGTGGACGCTGCGGTCGGCCGACGGGTCGGTGGGGGCGCACATGGAGCACACGGTGGCCATCACGGAGGACGGGCCGCTCATCCTCACGGCCAGGTAGGGGGGCTCGGGCACCTCGAGCGCCTTGCCCCGCTATTCCGGCGGCAGCAGGTCGGGCCGCACCCGGCGCGTGCGCTCGAGTTGCTGCTCGCGGCGCCACTCGGCGATCGCCTTGTGGTTGCCGCTCAGCAGCACCGGCGGCACCTCGAGCCCGCGCCACCTGGCCGGCTTGGTGTAGCTCGGGTACTCCAGCAGCCCGTCTTCGTGCGACTCCTCGACCAGGCTGTCGGGGTTGCCGACCACGCCTGGGATGAGCCGCCCGATCGCCTCGATCATCGCCATCGCGGCGACCTCGCCGCCGTTCAGCACGTAGTCGCCGATGCTCACCAGGCGCACCTCGGCGCGCTCGGCCGTGTTCTCGAAGACGCGCTGATCGATGCCCTCGTAGCGGCCGCATCCGAACACCAGGTGATCACGGGTGGCGAGCTCGCGCGCCATCTTCTGGGTGAACACGGTGCCGGCGGGCGAGGGGAAGATGACGACGGGGGCCTCGGCGCTCGGCGCATCGCCCAGCACCGAGTCGAGCGCCTCGCCCCAGGGCTCGGGCTTCATCACCATGCCCGCGCCGCCCCCGTAGGGCGTGTCGTCGACGGTGCGGTGACGGTCGTGCGTGAAGTCGCGCAGCGAGTGCGCCGTCACCTCGAGCAGGCCCGACTGGCGCGCCTTCCCGAGCAGCGAGATGTCGAGCACGTCGAAGAACTCGGGGAAGATCGTGACGACGTCGATGCGCATCCCCCCAGCGTAGCTTCGCGGCTCAGCCGCGGCCGCCGCACGCGGTAGCCGCACGCGGGAGCCCAGACCTGCACCGGGCTGATGGCGGTTCGAAACTGCAAATATCACGAAGACCGAGGCGCATACGGCCTCGGTCTTCGAAATTCTTGCGTTATTGAACGCCGTCCGGCGGGGCGACCGCCGCGTCAGCGGCCGGCTCGGCCGCTGACGCGTCGGCGCCGGGCTCCTCCTCGTCGGGCAGCTCCTCGAAGAGCCCGGCGGGCGGCGTCACCGTCACGGTGCCGGCGGCGAGGTCGACGGCGGGCACGATCGCCTTGACGAACGGCACCATCACCTCCCGGGCGTCGGGAGTCTTCACCACGAGCAGGTCTTGCGCGGGCAGGTGCTCCACGAGCTTCACGGTGCCCACCTGCTCGCCGTCGCGCAGCACGCGCAGGCCGACGAGCTGGTGGTCGTACCAGGCGTCTTCCTCGTCGCTGGTGGCGTCGGCGTCGAGGTCGATCCAGAGGATCGCCTTCACCAGCGCCTCCGCCGCCGTGCGGTCGGGCACGCCCTTGAAGAAGCCCACCGGATGCCCGTTGTACCAGCGCAGCTCAGCCAGTTCGAGGGTCTTGCCGTGCCAGGGCGACGAGGTCGGCACCTGGAGGGTGAACACCGCGCCCGGAACGAAGCGTCGTTCCGGGTCGTCGGTGAACAGTTCGAGCTTGATCGCGCCTTTCAGGCCATGGGCCTTGGTGAGGCGACCGACTCGGAGCTGGGTCTTCTCGTTCTCAGTAATCGGTGTCCACCACGTCCACCCGCACCCGACGTCCGTCGGCAAGTGCGGTCACGAGGGTGCGCAGCGCCTTGGCGGTGCGCCCGGAACGACCGATCACGCGGCCGAGGTCGTCGGGGTGCACGCGCACCTCGAGAACCTCGCCGCGTGGTGAGCTCTTCGTGATGACCCGCACCTCGGCGGGGTTGTCGACGATCCCCTTGACGAGGTGCTCGAGTGCGGGTGCGAGCAAGGCTACGCCTTGTCTGCGGCGTCTTCGGCGGCCTCGACGGCTGCCTCGTTCGCCTCGGAGTCGGTCGCTGCGGCGGCCTCGGCGTCGGCGGCGGCCTCGGCCTCGACGGCGGCGGGCTTCTCGGCCTTGGGCTTCAGCACCGGCTTCTTCTTCTCGTCGGCGACGAAGGCTTCCTTCTCGCCCTTGACGCGCACGGTCGACACGGCGTCCTTGTCGCCCTTGAACTTGCCCCAGTCGCCGGTGAGCTTCAGCAGCGCGGCGACCTGCTCGGTGGGCTGGGCGCCGACCGAGAGCCAGTACTGGGCGCGGTCGGAGTCGACCTGGATGAGCGAGGGCTCCTCGGTCGGGTGGTACAGACCGATCTCCTCGATGACACGACCGTCGCGCTTGGTGCGCGAGTCGGCCACGACGATGCGGTAGTAGGGCGCACGGATCTTGCCGAGGCGCTTCAGGCGGATTTTGACAGCCACAATTCTCCTGTGTGATGTAAAGGTGGGCGAACTGAGGGCCGTGAGCGTGGGGGCACACTCGGCACAAGCTCTGAGGGATTCCGTCACGGCCTGATTAGAGGGTCGGGCGCAGACGGACTCGACTGGCTATTCTGACAGATAACGCCGCACAAGCGGTAATTCGCGAGGGGTGCAGATGGAGATCAAGTTCGCCGAGTCGGAGCGCTCGACCCTCGGGATCGAGTGGGAGGTCGCCATGGTGGAGCGGTCCTCGGGTGATCTGGTCTCGGCGGCCGACGTCGTGCTCACCGCACTCCGGGGCGAGGGCGACGCACCGCACCCGCACATCACCGAGGAGCTGCTGCTCAACACCGTCGAGCTGGTCAGCGGCGTTCACCACAAGGTGTCGGATGCGGTCGACGACCTCCAGGGGCAGCTGGCGGAGGTGCGCGCCATCGCCGACCCGCTCGACGTCGAGCTCATGTGCGCGGGCTCGCACCCGTTCGGCCAGTGGTTCGAGCAGACGGTCACCGACAAGGAGCGCTACCACAAGCTCATCGACCGCACCCAGTGGTGGGGCCGGAACATGATGATCTGGGGCATCCACGTGCACGTCGGCATCGACGACCGCGAGAAGGCGCTGCCGGTGGCGAACTCGCTGCTCGACTACTACCCGCACCTGCAGGCGCTCAGCGCCTCGAGCCCGTTCTGGGGCGGGGTGAACACGGGGTACGCGAGCAACCGGGCGCTGATGTTCCAGCAGCTGCCGACGGCGGGGCTCCCCTACCAGTTCGGCAGTTGGGCGAACTACGAGGAGTACGTCGCCGACCTCATCAAGACGGGCGTGATCAGCGATCACACCGAGGTGCGGTGGGACGTGCGGCCGAGCCCGCAGTGGGGAACCGTCGAGATGCGGGCGTGCGACGGACTGTCGAGCCCGGAGGAGATCGGGGCGGTCGCCGCGTTCATCCAGTGCCTCGTCGACGACATGTCGGAGAAGCTCGACGCCGGCGAGGTGCTGCCCACCATGCAGCCGTGGTTCGTGCGCGAGAACAAATGGCGCGCGGCCCGCTACGGCATGGAGGCGGAGATCATCTTGAACGCCGCCGGCGACGAGGAGCCGGTGTCGGATGCGATCCGCCGCGAACTCGAACGCCTCGCCCCGGTCGCCGAGCGGCTGGGCTGCGTGGCCGAACTCGATCAGGTGAACCTCATCCTCGACCACGGAGCCAGCTACCAGCGTCAGCTCCGCGTCGCCGAGGAGAACGGCGGCAGCCTCCGCGCCGTCGTCTCCTCCCTCACCAAGGAACTCCGCCACGGCCTCAAGCGGCTCCCCCAGAAGCCGGAGGAGCCGCAGCCGGAGGAGCCGCAAGAAGACTTCGTGATCTGAGGGGTTACCGCACCGAGTCGCGCCACTTCACGAGGTCGCGCACCTCGTCCATGTCGATGTCGGGGCCGGAGACGCCGAGGGTGAAGAGGGTGACGCCGAGCTCGAGCTGACGGTCGCGGTCGCGCAGCGTGGAGTTGTCGGCCGAGCGGGTGCCCACCGAGATCTCGATGTCGGAGATGTCGCGCTCGACCTTCTCGCACCACTCGCCGAGCACGCCGAGCTTGCGCTCGAGGGTCTCGGTGTCGGAGAAGGAGTGCCAGATGTCGGCGTGCTGGGCGACGATGCGGAGCGTCTTCTTCTCGCCGCCTCCGCCGATGAGCACCGGGATGTCGCGGGTGGGCGCCGGGTTCAGCTTCGCCCAGCGCGCCTCGATGCGCGGCATCGCCTCCGACAGGGCGTCGAGCCGCTGGCCGGCGGTGCCGAACTCGTAGCCGTACTCGTCGTAGTCGCGCTCGAACCAGCCCGAGCCGATGCCGAACACGAGCCGGCCCTCGCCGCCGTCCTTGGCGCTGATGTGGTCGACCGTGCGGGCCATGTCGGCGAGCAGGTCGGGGTTGCGGTAGCTGTTGCAGGTGACGAGCGGGCCGAACTGGATGCGCGAGGTCTGCTCGGCCCAGGCGGCGAGCATGGTCCAGCCCTCGAAGTGCAGGCCGTCGGGCTCGCCCGAGAGCGGGTAGAAGTGGTCCCAGTTGAAGGCGACGTCGACGTCGAGGTCTTCGAGCTCGGCGAGGGTGTCGCGGATGGTGGCGTAGGAGGAGTGCTGGGGGGCGATCTGCACGCCGACGCGCACAGGGCGGGAGGTTGTGGTCATGAGTGCCAGCATAGGCACCAAGACCCGCGGCGCGGCAGCCGCCCGCCGCGCCGCGCACCGGGTCAGCGCACGCCGCCCCCGTGCCTCAGCGCAAGAACCGCTGGAGCGCCTCGAGCTCCTCGGGGCTGGGGTTCGCCGAGCCGTTCGGCCCCTTCGAGCCGAGCCCGAAACCCGCTCCCCCGCTGGTGCCCGCGGTGACGGCGGGCTTCTCGCCCGCGGCCCGCGCCGCGTTCTCCGCCGCACGCTTGGCCGGGTTGCCCGAGCGCGATCCGCTCTTCTTCTTCGCCTGCTGCTTGCCGCGGCCGCCGCCGAAGCCGGCGCCCGGGATGGGGCCCATGCCGGGAACGTTCGGCACACCGCCCTTGGCGACCGTCTTCATCATCTTCGCCGCCTGCTCGAAGCGCTGCACGAGCGAGTTCACGTCGGTGACCGTCATGCCCGAGCCGCGCGCGATGCGCAGGCGCCGCGAGCCGTTCAGGAGCTTGGGGTTCGTGCGCTCGGCCGGGGTCATCGACTGGATGATCGCCTCGGTGCGCACGATCTCGCGTTCGTCGAAGTTCTCCAGCTGCTGCTTGAGACCTCCGGCGCCCGGCAGCATGCCCATCATCTTCTTGATGGAGCCGACGTTGCGCAGCTGCTGCATCTGCTTGAGGAAGTCGTCGAGCGTGAAGCTGTCGGTCGCGAACTTCTCGGCGACCTTCCGCGCCTCCTCTTCGTCGAACGCCGACTGCGCCTGCTCGATGAGCGAGAGGATGTCACCCAGGTCGAGGATGCGCGACGCCATGCGGTCGGGGTGGAAGGCCTCGAAGTCGTCGAGGGTCTCACCCGTCGACGCGAAGATGATGGGGCGGCCGGTGACCGACGCGACCGAGAGCGCGGCGCCACCGCGGGCGTCGCCGTCGAGCTTCGTGAGCACGACGCCGGTGAAGTCGACGCCCTCCTGGAAGGCGCGGGCCGTGGCCACGGCGTCTTGACCGATCATGGCGTCGATGACGAAGAGGACCTCGTCGGGGTTCGTCGCACGACGGATGTCTGCGGCCTGCTTCATCATGTCGGCGTCGACACCGAGACGGCCGGCGGTGTCGATGATGACCGTGTCGTACTGCTTGTCGACCGCGAACTTGATGGAGTCTTTCGCCACCTTGACCGGGTTGCCCACCCCGTTGCCGGGCTCGGGCGCGTACACCGCGACGCCGGCCTGGCCGCCCACGACCTGCAGCTGGTTCACCGCGTTCGGGCGCTGGAGGTCGGCAGCCACGAGCAGCGGGGTGTGGTTGTCTTTGGCGAGCCACTTCGCGAGCTTGCCCGCGAGCGTCGTCTTACCGGCACCCTGGAGGCCGGCGAGCATGATGATGGTCGGCGGGCGCTTGGCGAACTCGAGCCGGCGCTGCTGGCCGCCGAGAATCTGCACGAGCTCCTCGTTGACGATCTGCACGACCTGCTGCGCGGGGTTCAGCGCGCGGTTCACCTCGTCGCCCAGGGCGCGCTCGCGCACCTTGCCGGTGAACTCCTTCACGACCTCGAGCGCGACATCGGCGTCGAGCAGGGCGCGGCGGATCTCGCGGACAGTCGAGTCGACGTCGGCGGGGCTCAGCTTGCCCTTCGTGCGGAGGTTCTTGAAGGTTTCGGAGAGCCTGTCCGAGAGATTTCCAAAAGTAGCCATGGTGCATTCAGTTTAACCGGTGCGGGGCGGGCTCCTCGGCGTGCTCTGGGCGAACACCACGTCGTTAGCAAAGCTAATTAGCGTATGATAACGATATGTCCACGATCCTGCCTGCCGCACCCCCGCATCCGCTCGCCGCCGAGCTGCGCCAGGCGACGCTCCGCCTCGCGCGCCGGCTGAGGCTCGAGAAGGCCGACGACGAGCTGAGCGACGGGCAGACCAGCGTGCTGGCCTACCTCGACCGCAGCGGGGCACAGTCGCCCGCCGCACTCAGCGCCTTCGAGCACGTGAGCCCGCCGTCGATGAACCGCACGCTGAACTCGCTGCAGGAGGCCGGCTACATCGACCGCACGCCGAGCCCCGACGATCGCCGCATGGTGTCGGTGTCGGTGACGGATGCGGGGCGCCTCGTGGTGAACGAGACGCGCCGTCGCCGAGACGCCTGGCTCGAGGGCAGACTCGACGGGCTGAGCGCCGACGATCGCGACGTGCTCGGGGAAGCCGCCGCGATCATCCGGAAGCTGTTGGAGGCGTGAGCGCCGTCTTCCGCTCCCTGGCGACGATCGACTACCGCATCTGGTTCGCCGGTGCACTGGTGTCGAACGTGGGCACCTGGATGCAGCGCACGGCCCAGGACTGGATCGTGCTCACCGAGCTGAGCGACCACGACGCCGTCGCGCTCGGCATCACGACGGCGCTGCAGCTCGGGCCGCAGCTGCTTCTCGTGCCGCTCTCGGGGCTCATCGCCGACCGCTTCGACCGGCGCCGCACGCTCATGCTCACGCAGCTCTCGATGGGACTGCTCGGAGCCGCGCTCGGCGCGATCGTGCTCCTGGGGGTCGCGCAGCTCTGGATCGTCTACGTCTTCGCCCTGCTGCTCGGCATCGCGTCGGCGATCGACGCGCCGGTGCGACAGACCTTCGTGTCGGAGCTCGTGACCGGCCCGAACCTCGGCAACGCGGTGGCCCTCAACTCGGCGTCGTTCAACGCAGCGCGCACCATCGGGCCCGCCGTGGCGGGGCTGCTCGTGGTGGCCGTCGGCGCGGGCTGGGTGTTCCTCATCAACGCGATCTCGTTCGCGGCGGTGCTCGTGTCGCTGAGGTTCATCCGTCCCTCGCGGCTCGTGCCGGTGACTCGCGCACCGCGCAGCAAGGGGCAGTTGCTCGAGGGCTTCCGCTATGTTCGCGGTCGGCCCGACCTGATGGTGATCTTCGTGATCGTGTTCGTCATCGGCACCTTCGGCTTCAACTACGCGATCTTCACCTCCACCATGGCGACCGTCGAGTTCGGGCTCGACTCGGCGGGCTTCGGCCTGCTCACCTCGATCATGGCGGTGGGCTCGGTGGCCGGGGCGCTGCTTTCGGCCAGCCGCGACAAGCCGCGGGGGCGGCTCGTGGTGACCGCGTCGCTCGGGTTCGGTGTTGCCGCGCTGGCCGCCGCCCTGTCACCCGGCTACGCCTTCTTCGCGGTGACACTCGTGGCGATCGGTTTCGCCGGGCAGGTGCTCATGACCACGGCGAACGGCACGGTGCAGACCACGACCGACCCGGCGATGCGCGGGCGCGTGATGGCGCTGTACATGGCGATCTTCATGGGCGGCACCCCGATCGGCGCGCCCGTGCTGGGCGCGGTGGCGAACACGCTCGGGCCGCGTTGGGCGCTGGGTGTGGCGGCGCTGGCCGGGGTGGTCGCGTTCGCAATCGGGGCCGCGTGGCTCGTCGTGTACCGCGACGCGCGGCTGCGGCGCTCGGTTCGCGGGGTGCGGCTCGAGTTCGGGCCGGGCGACCGGATGCGCGACCAGGTGACGGCGACGGGGTCGTTCTCGGGGGTGGTGGGCGGTGCCGACGAGCTCGCCTCCGCCGGGGAACGCGCCGACGCCGCGCGCGCCGAAGAGCTGCGGGAAGATCTCGAGACCGAGGAGGCCGACGCCCGCCGGGCCTGAGGCGTGGCACAGTGTGCTCATGAGGCACGGAATCGTCATCCTTCCCCAGTACTCGTGGCCTGAGTCGGAGCGGCGCTGGAAGCTCGCCGAAGAGCTCGGTTTCGATCACGCCTGGACCTACGACCACCTCTCCTGGCGCTCGCTCGCCGACCAGCCGTGGGGCGCATCCGTTCCTACGTTGACCGCGGCGGCGGTGGCGACCACACGCATCCGTCTCGGCCTGTTCGTGGCGTCGCCGAACTTCCGGCACCCGGTGCCGTTCGCGAAGGAGCTGGGCACGGTCGACGACGTGTCGGGCGGGCGGTTCGTGCTCGGCGTCGGGTCGGGCGGCACGGGGTTCGACGCGACGGTGCTCGGGCAGACGGCGCTGTCGCCGCGGCAGCGGCATGAGCGGTTCGCGGAGTTCGTGGAGCGGCTGGATGCGCTGCTGCGGTATGAAGAGGACGGGACCGACGGCTCGGGCGGGTCGGACGGGGCGGACGGCTCTGTCGGCTCGGACGGGTCGGACGGCTCTGGCGGCTCGGGCGGCTCTGTCGGCTCGGGCTTGTCGTTCGATGGGGAGTGGTTCGCGGCGCGCGATGCGCGGATGGTGGGAGTTCCGGCGCAGTCGCCGCGACTCCCCTTCGTCGTGGCCGCGAACGGGCCGAAGGGGCTGGCGCTCGCGGCCCGGTACGGGCAGGGCTGGGTGACCACGGCGCACGACGACGTGGTCGGGGCCGAGCGCTGGCGTCTGCTCGCCGGGCTCTGCGGGCGGCTCGACGATGCGGCAGTCGCAGCGGGGCGCGATCCTGGGTCGATCGACCGGTACCTCTCGCTCGACTCCGAGGCCTTCTTCTCGCTGTCGAGCGTCGGCGCGTGGGACGACGCGGTCGGGCACGCCGCCGAACTCGGGTTCACCGACGTCATCGCCCACTGGCCGCGCGATTCGGGCATCTACGCCGGGTCGGAGGAGGTTCTCGTGGAGGTGGCTTCGCGTTTCGCGAGGTGACGATGTGACATATGCCTGTGCGGGCATCCACTCGCCTGCCCCCATAATCGAACCATGACGGGCGAGCAGCGGGAGGTGCCCGAGGCGACCAGACCGACGGGCGGACGCGCCGCGAGCGTGTTCGACGTGGCGCGGGTCGCCGGGGTGTCGCACCAGACCGTGTCGCGCGTGCTCAACGACCACCCGAACGTGCGCACCTCGACCCGGCAGAAGGTGCTCGACGCCATGTCGGAGCTCAGCTACCGGCCGAACTTCGCGGCGCGGACGCTGTCGTCGAGCCGGTCGCGCATCCTCGGCATCCTGTCGACGTCGAGCGGGGAGTACGGGCCGGCCTCCACCATCGCCGCGGTCGAGGCGGCGGCCCGGCGACGGGGGTACAGCGTCAGCATCGCGAACGCCGACGGGCTCGACCCCGCCTCCGTCGCCGAGGCCCTCGACCACCTCGGCAACCTGTCCGCGGAAGGCATCATCGTCGTGGCACCGCAGGTCGGAGTGATGGATGCGCTGGTCGCCACCTCGTTCACCATCCCGTACGTGACGACGCAGGAGCTGGGGCTGTCGGCGGGTGCGGGCGGTGCGGCCACGTCGGCCGGCGCGGCGGCTGCGGCTGCGTCAGTCGGCGCAGCCGCTGCGGCGGCCGGCGCGGCGGCGTCGGCCGCCGGCGCCGCTGTTGCGGCGGCCGGGGATGCCGGGCTGGCGGTCGATCAGGTGGAGGGCGCGCGACGGGCTGTCGCGCATCTCGCCGGGCTGGGTCACCGTCGTATCGGGCACATCGCGGGGCCGAGCGACTGGATCGACGCACGCTCACGACGCGCCGGCTTCGAGTGGGAGCTCGCTGCTCGCGGGCTGAGCGCTGCGGCCGTGACGGCCGGGGACTGGAGCGCCTCGTCGGGCTACCTGGCCTTCGGCCGGCTCGCGGAGTTCGACGTCACCGCGGTGTTCTCGTCGAACGACCAGATGGCGCTCGGCGTGCTGCATGCGGCTCACGACGCGGGACTCGGCGTGCCGCGCGACCTCAGTGTGGTGGGCTTCGACGACGCGCCCGAGGCCGCCCACTACCTGCCGCCGCTCACCACGGTGCGTCAGGACTTCGCCGAGATCGGCCGGCTCGCCGTTGACCGGCTGCTCGGCGGGTCGACGGATGCGCGGGGCACGTCGTCGGAGACCCGTCTCGTCGTGCGGCACTCGACTGCGTCGCCCTCGCGCTGAGTCACTTCTCCCCAGCTGATCCTCACGGGATGTTCTCCACAATCGGGCGCCGGTTATTCCCCTCGGTGACACCGTGCCGTACACTGAACGTCGAATTGTGATCGATCACAATGCCGTGATGCGAGTCGGGAGAACGCGCTCCCCGCTCGAGTGAGGAGCTCCCATGACGCCCGCCGACCTCCCGGAGGCGACCAGCCCGGAGGCGACCAGCCCAGGTGCCGCCGCCATCCTCGGCCGCCGCACCTCGCTCGGCATCGAGTTCGGGTCGACCCGCATCAAGGCCTGCCTGGTCGACGACGACTCCACCGTGCTCGCCGTCGGCTCCCACGACTGGGAGAACAGCTTCGTCGGCCGCCTCTGGACGTATTCGCTCGACGAGGTCTGGGCCGGGCTGCAGGCCGCCTACGCCGCCCTCGTCGCCGACGCCGAGGAGCGCCACGGGGTGCGGCCCGAGGGCTTCGGCGCGGTCGGCATCTCCGCCATGATGCACGGCTACCTGCCGTTCGACGCCGCGGGTGAGCTGCTCGTCCCCTTCCGCACCTGGCGCAACACCACCACGGGTGTCGCGGCCGCCGAGCTCACGGAGCTGTTCGGCGTGAACATCCCGCTGCGCTGGTCGATCGCGCACCTGCACCAGGCCGTCGTCGACGCCGAGCCGCACGTCGGCCAGGTCGACTTCGTCACGACCCTCGCCGGGTACGTGCACTGGAAGCTCACCGGCCGCCGGGTGCTCGGCGTGGGCGACGCCTCGGGCATGTTCCCCATCGACTCCTCCACCCGCGACTACGACGCGATCCTGCTCGAGCGCTACGCCGGGCTCCCCACGCCCCGCGCCGCGGGCATCGACCTCACCGCCGTCCTGCCCGAGGTGCTCGTGGCGGGCGAAGCCGCCGGAGAACTCACCGCGGAGGGTGCGGCGCTCCTCGACCCCACGGGCGCGCTCGCCCCGGGCATCCCGTTCTGCCCGCCCGAGGGCGACGCCGGCACCGGCATGGTCGCCACCGACGCCGTGGCTCCCCGCACCGGCAACGTCAGCGCGGGCACCAGCATCTTCGCCATGGTCGTGCTCGAACGGCCGCTGGGCGGCCTCCACCACGAGCTCGACCTGGTCACCACGCCCGCGGGCGACACGGTGGCGATGGTGCACTGCAACAACGGCGCGAGCGAGCTCGCCGCCTGGGCCGGCCTGTTCGGCGCCTTCTCGGCCGCGGCAGGCACCCCGCTCGACTCCGACGCCGTGTTCGACGCCCTGTTCGGCGCAGCCCTCGAGGGCGAAGCCGACGCCGGCGGGCTGCTCGCCTACAACCACCTCGCGGGCGAGCCCATCGCCGGGCTCGACGAGGGGCGCCCGCTCGTCGTACGCAGTCCCGACAGCAGGCTCACACTCCCGAACTTCGTGCGCGCACAGCTCTACGGCGTCTTCGGCACGCTGAGCCTCGGCATGCGCGTGCTGAGCGACGAGGGCGTGGAGCTCGACCGCATGTTCGCCCACGGGGGCATGTTCCGCACGGCGGGAGTCGCGCAGCGCTTCCTCGCCGGAGCACTCGACGCCCCCGTCGCGGTCGCCGCTACCGCCTCCGAGGGCGGCGCCTGGGGCATCGCGGTGCTCGCCTCCTTCCTCCGGGCACGCGAGCAGGCCGGCGACGACCTCCAGCTCGGCGCCTACCTCGACGACATCGTGTTCGCCGGGGCCGAGTTCTCCACCGCCGACCCGCTCGAGAGCGACGTCGCGGGCTTCGCCGCCTACCTCGAGCGCTACCGCGCAGGGCTCACCGTCGAACGCGCCGCCGTCGAGAACCTCGCCTGAGCGACCCCGACCGCATCCCCACCCAGCCGCCCACGACAGCACACGCCCTGCCGACCCAGCGACAGCATCCGCCCCCTTTCCGCCACCACGACCCTCTCGATCTCGCACCGACACCCCCGCCCAGCTAGAGCATCAGCTCGAGGCCACGGCACCGCCCGCCTCGCCGAACCAGCGCATCCGCCCGATTCCACGACACCTCCAGCCCCACCCGGCCGCCCATGACACCGCAGATCCCGCTCACCGAGCGACAGCATCCGCCCAGCAGGAAGGACAGACACCGTGACAGCCACGGAGCCACCCGCCGTACCCGCCCACCTCGAGGAGACCATCGCGCGCCTCCGCGCCGAGGTCGCGGCACTTCACGCCCAGCTCACCCGCTACGGCCTCGTGGTGTGGACGGGCGGCAACATCTCGGGCCGCGTGCCCGGCGCCGACCTCTTCGTCATCAAGCCCTCGGGCGTCGACTACGACGACCTCGCTGCCGACAACATGATCCTCTGCGACCTCGACGGTAACGTCGTGCCCGGCACCCCCGGCTCCGACCGCTCACCCTCGAGCGACACCGCCGCGCACGCCTACGTCTACCGCAACATGCCCGACGTGGGAGGCGTCGTGCACACCCACTCCCCCTACGCCGTGGCGTGGGCAGCGCTCGGCGAGCCGATCCCGTGCGTCACCACCGCCATGGCCGACGAGTTCGGTGGCGAGGTGCCCATCGGTCCGTTCGCCATCATCGGTGACGACTCCATCGGCCGTGGCATCGTCGAGACCCTGCAGGGCCACCGCTCCCGCGCGGTGCTCATGAAGAACCACGGCCCGTTCACCATCGGCAAAGACGCGCGCGACGCCGTGAAAGCCGCAGTCATGGTCGAAGACGTCGCCCGCACCGTGCACTTCTCCCGCCAGCTCGGCACCCCCCAGCCGATCGCCCCCGAGGCCATCGACGCCCTCTTCGACCGCTACCAGAACGTCTACGGACAGAACCCGACAGGATCCCTGAATTGAGCACTCGCACTCCTCTCTCCACCTCCCTCGACCCCTATGAGATCTGGTTCTTCACCGGCAGCCAGAACCTCTACGGCGAGGAGACCCTCCGCCAGGTCGCCGAGCAGTCGCAGGAGATCGCAGCCACCCTCGAGGCCGCCTCCGGCATTCCGGTGAAGATCGTCTGGAAGCCGGTGCTGAAAGACTCCGAGTCGATCCGCCGCGCCGCCCTCGACGTCAACGCCGACGACTCGGTCATCGGCGTCATCGCCTGGATGCACACCTTCAGCCCGGCGAAGATGTGGATCGCCGGCCTCGATGCCCTGCAGAAGCCGTTGCTGCACCTGCACACACAGGCCAACGTCGAGCTCCCCTACGCCGAGATCGACTTCGACTTCATGAACCTCAACCAGGCGGCGCACGGCGACCGCGAGTTCGGGTACATCCAGACTCGCCTGGGCGTCGCCCGCAAGACCGTCGTCGGTCACGCGTCCAACCCCGAGGTGCAGTCGAAGATCGGCGAGTGGGCGCGCGCGGCTGCCGGCTGGCAGGCCGTGAAGACGCTCAAGCTCGCCCGCTTCGGCGACAACATGCGCTACGTGGCGGTGACCGAGGGCGACAAGACCGAAGCCGAGCTGAAGTTCGGCGTACAGGTCAACACCTGGGGTGTGAACGAGCTGGCGGATGCGGTGGCCGCCGCCCCGGAGTCGGAGATCGACGCGCTGGTGGCCGAGTACGAAGAGCTCTACGACGTGGTGCCCGAGCTGCGCAAGGGCGGCGATCGCCACCAGTCGCTGCGCGACGGCGCCGCCATCGAGATCGGGCTGCGCTCCTTCCTCGAGGAGGGTGGCTTCGGCGCCTTCACCACGAGCTTCGAAGACCTCGGTGCACTGAAGCAGCTGCCGGGCCTCGCGGTGCAGCGCCTCATGGCCGAGGGCTACGGCTTCGGCGCCGAGGGCGACTGGAAGACGGCCATCCTCGTTCGCGCCGCGAACGTGATGGGCGCCGGCCTCCCCGGCGGTGCCAGCCTCATGGAGGACTACACCTACGACCTCGTCCCCGGAGCCGAGACCATCCTCGGCGCCCACATGCTCGAGGTGAGCCCCTCGCTCACCTCGGCCAAGCCGAGCCTCGAGATCCACCCGCTCGGCATCGGCGGCAAAGACGACCCCGTGCGACTCGTGTTCACGGCCGACCCCGGCCCCGCCGTCGTAGTCGCCATGAGCGACCTGCGCGACCGCTTCCGCCTGGTGGCGAACGTGGTCGAGGTCGTCGAGCCGCGCGCGGCGCTCCCCCACCTGCCCGTGGGTCGCGCCGTCTGGCGCCCGGCACCCGACTTCGCGACCTCGGCCGCCGCCTGGCTGACCGCCGGCGCCGCCCACCACACGGTGATGTCGACCGCCGTCGGCATCGAGGTCTTCGAAGACTTCGCCGCCATCGCCCGCACCGAGCTGCTCCGCATCGACGCCGACACCACCCTGCGCGGCTTCGCCAACGAGGTGCGCTGGAACCAGGCCTACTACCGGCTCGCCCAGGGCCTCTAGGCGCCGGGCCCGGCTGCGAAGCACAGAGACCGGTCGCTCTCCGAACAGTCGGAGCGACCGGCCTCTCCCGTGTTCCCGGGGTGGTGGGTGAGTCAGAACTGGGCCTCCTCGGCGAACGGATCGCGGATGCCGTCAGTGGCTTTCACCGCGCGCGGCCGGTAGCCGTCACGGGCCAGGTCGACGACGGTGGCGATGACTCCGAGCACCGCCGCGAACGCGAGAACGATCAGCATGAGAACCATGGGCACCTCCGGGAGTATTGGCATTGCGTGGACTGATGATGACGTCATCGGGTCACCGATTGGCTCTACTTTGCCGGTTCTAAAGGGTCCACATCAAGATGCCAATACGGCACCAGTGGCGTGCGCCAGGCTGAGCGGCACGCAGTAGCGTGGGAGGTGATGGACTTCGTCAGCTCTTCCACCGGCGGCATCCGGATCGCCTACCGCAGGACGGCGGCCTCGACCCCGTCGGGCGCCACCGCACCTCCCGCCCTGCTCGTGCACGGCACCGCGCTCTCGCAGGCCATCTGGCGCGGCTTCGGGTACCTCCGCGAACTCGCCGTCGACAGACCGGTCGTCACCGTCGACCTGCGTGGGCACGGGCGCAGCGACAAGCCGTACGGAGTCGACGACTACGCGATGCAGCGCTTCGTCGACGACGTCGTGGCGCTGCTCGATACCCTCGAACTCGATCGCGTTCACTACGCGGGCTACTCCCTCGGGGGGCGACTGGGGTTCTCGTTGGCGGCCGAGCATCCGCAGCGCCTGGCGAGCTTCGCGAGCATCGCCGGAGCGCCCGGCACCGGCGTGGGCGTGTTCGACCGAGTGTTCTTCCCCGGCAGCATCGACGCGCTCGAGCGCGGTGGGGTCGAGCTCTTCCTCGAGGAGTGGGCTGCAGCATCCGGCCGCGAGGTCGACCCCGCCACGCGCGGCGCGTTCCTCGCGAACGACGCCGCCGCCCTCGCCTCCTACATGCGCGCGGCCGAGGCGGCCGAGCGGGTCGACGATGCGGCGATCGCCGCGTTCCCGATGCCGGTGCTGCTCGTGGCGGGCACCCGCGACCACCCGCGCCTCGCGGCCGCCGAGCACGTGCGTGCTCTGCTGCCGACCGCGCAGCTCCTCCTCCTCGAGGGCGCCGACCATGGCACCACCCCGCGCCGCCCCGAGGTGGCCCCGGCACTCCGCACCTTCTTCGCCGCCGTCGACGCCGCCCCCTGACCCGCGGCTGCCGCGGCTGCTGCGGTGGCACCCGCACCCCGAACTCGATGGAGTTCCACTGCGACACACCGCCGAAACTCCACCCAGTTCCGTCAGGCCCTCACGATTCCATCGACTTCGGACGCGGGGGCGGCGGAGCCGGAGGGAGGTACGGGTGGAGACGTTCACCCGAAACGGATGGAGGCGGGCGGCGGAAACCGCCTGAGGCTCCATCCGCTTCCGTGGGAGCTGCGGATGTCCATCCACGTCGGAATCGGGCACCGCGCGGCGCGCCGCAGCGCTGCAGCGCCACCGCCGCGGCGGCGCGCCGGGTCAGCCGACGAGGTTCTGCGCGAACACGTGGGGCGTGAAGCCCGTGAGGTCGTTGATGCCCTCGCCCTGGCCGACGAGCTTGATGGGGATGCCGGTCTTCTCCTGCACCGCGAGCACGAAGCCGGCCTTGGCCGAGCCGTCGAGCTTCGTGATGACGAGGCCGGTGACTCCGGCGTGCTGGATGAACGCGTCGGCCTGGGCGAGCCCGTTCTGCCCCGTGGTGGCGTCGAGCACGAGCAGCACCTCCGACACCGGCGCCTGCTTCTCGATGACCCGGCGGATCTTGCCGAGCTCGTCCATCAGCCCGCCCTTGGTCTGCAGCCGGCCGGCCGTGTCGATGATGACGATCTCGGTGCCGTTCGCCTTGGCCCGCTCGATGGTCTGGAACGCCACCGACGCCGGGTCTTGCCCCTCGTGCTGCGGCCGCACGATGTCGACGCCGGCGCGTGCAGCCCAAGTGGCGAGCTGCTCCACGGCCGCCGCGCGGAACGTGTCGGCGGCCCCCACCACGACCGAGCGGTCGTAGGTGCGGAGGAACCGCGCGAACTTGCCGATCGTCGTCGTCTTGCCGACGCCATTCACCCCGACCACGAGCACCACGGCGGGGCGCTCGGTGAGCTTCAGGGTGGGGTCGTACTTCGAGAGGCGCTCCTCCATCGTCTCGCGCAGCATCCGTTGCAGGTCGCGCGGGTCGGTGGTGGAGTAGCGCTGCACCTTCGCCCGGAGGTCGTCGACGACCTCCTCGGTGACGGTGGGCCCGAAGTCGGCCTTGAGGAGAGCGCTCTCGAGATCGTCCCAGGTGTCGTCGTCGATGGTGCGCTTCGCGAACATGCCGCGGAGCGCTCCCGAGAGCGACCAGCTGCGTTCAGCCAAGACGCTCGGCGACCTCTCGTGCCGAGGGGTTCGTCGCGGTGGAGCCGTCGGGGAAGACGAGCGTCGGCACCGTCTGGTTGCCGCCGTTCACCGAGGCGACGAGCTCGGCGGTGCCCTCGACCTCCTCGATGTTCACCTCGGTGTACGCGATGCCCTGGGCCTTCAGCTGCTGCTTGAGGCGTGCGCAGTAGCCGCACCAGCTGGTCGAGAACATGGTGACGGCCCCGGCGTCGGGGGTGAAGGTCTCAAGGGTGGGTGCGCTCATGTCATGCATCTCCGTCGAACATGGTAGTGACCGAGCCGTCGCTGAACACCTCGTTGATGGCCCGCGCGATCAGCGGTGCGATGGGCAGGATGGTCAGCCTGTCCCACTGCTTCGACTCGGGAAGGGGCAGGGTGTCGGTGACGACGACCTGGTCGATGAACGGCGACTGCAGGATCTCGGTGGCCGGGTCGGAGAACACGGCGTGCGTCGCCGCCACCACGACTCCCGTCGCCCCGTTCGCCTTCAGCGCCTCGGCGGCGGCGACGATGGTGCGGCCGGTGTCGATGAGGTCGTCGACGAGCAGGCACACCCGCCCACGCACGTCACCGACGATCTCGTGAACGCTCACCTGATTCGGCACCCGAGGGTCGCGACGCTTGTGGATGATCGCGAGCGGCGCCCCCAGCTTGTCGCTCCAGATGTCGGCGACGCGCACGCGGCCCATGTCGGGCGAGACCACCGTGAGGGTCGACGGGTCGAGCGACTTGCGCATGTGCTCGAGCAGCACGGGCATGGCGAAGAGGTGGTCGACGGGACCGTCGAAGAAGCCCTGGATCTGCGCGGCGTGCAGGTCGACCGACATGATGCGGTCGGCGCCGGCGGCCTTGAACAGGTCGGCCACGAGGCGGGCCGAGATGGGCTCGCGCCCACGGCCCTTCTTGTCTTGCCGGGCGTACGGGTAGAACGGCGCGACGACGGTGATGCGCTTCGCCGAGGCCCGCTTCAGCGCATCCACCATGATGAGCTGCTCCATGAGCCACTCGTTGATGGGGGCGGTGTGCGACTGGATGACGAACACGTCGCTGCCGCGCACGCTCTCGCCGTAGCGGATGTACAGCTCGCCGTTCGCGAAGGTGCGCGCCTCGGTCTCCACCAGGGTGGTGCCGAGCTCGGCAGCGATGTCCTCCGCCAGCTGCGGGTGCGCTCGTCCCGAGACGACGACGAGGCTCTTCTCCGTGCTGGCCTTGATTCCGGACACCTATTCTCCGATCTGTTCGGCCGACTGGGCCTCGGCCGCTGCGGTAGCCGCATCCGTTCCCGGACGGTTCTGCTCGACCCACCCCGCCAGATTGCGCTGCGGGGCCACGTTGATCGCCAGCGAACCGGCGGGCACGTCTTTGCGGACCACCGTTCCGGCACCCGTGTAGGCGCCGTCTCCGATTCTAACCGGGGCGACGAAGACGTTGTGCGAGCCGGTGCGCACGTGCGACCCCACCCGGGTGCGGTGCTTGTTCACCCCGTCGTAGTTGGCGGTGATGGTGCCGGCGCCCACGTTCGAGCCGACGCCGACCTCGGTGTCGCCGATGTACGACAGGTGCGGCACCTTCGACCCGGCGCCGATGTGCGAGTTCTTGGTCTCGACGAAGGTGCCGATCTTGCCGTCGGCGTCGAGCACCGTGTTCGGCCGCAGGAAGGCGAAGGGGCCGACGGATGCTCCGGCACCGATCACCGAGAGCGTCGCGTCGGTGCGCTTCACCTCGGCACCCTCCCCCACCTCGCAGTCGACGAGGGTGGTGTCGGGGCCGACGACCGCGCCGCGCGCGATGCTCGTCGCGCCCTTGATCTGGGTGCCGGGGAGCAGGGTGACGTCGGTCTCGAAGCTCGCCTTGAGGTCGATCCAGGTGGTGGCGGGGTCGACGACGGTGACGCCGTTCAGCTGCCAGCCGCGCACGATGAGGGCGTTGAGCTTGGCGGCGGCCTCGCTCAGCTGGGCGCGGTCGTTGATGCCGGCGACGAGCCACGGCTCGGAGACCGGCACGGCCGCGACATCCGACCCGGCCCGACGGAGCAGACCGATGACGTCGGTGAGGTACTTCTCGCCCTGGGCGTTGTCGGTGCTCACCTGCGCGAGCTGGTCGCGCAGCTCGGCGAGCCCGAAGACGTAGACGCCGGCGTTGATCTCGCGGATGGCGAGCTCGGAGTCGTTCGCGTCTTTGTGCTCGACGATGCGGTCGAGGAGACCCCCGTCGCCGCGCACGATGCGCCCGTAACCCGTCGCGTCGTCGAGCACGGCGCTCAGCAGGGTGGCGGAGGCAGCGCTCGCGCGGTGCTCGGCGACCAGGCCGCGGAGGGTGTCTGCGTCGAGGAGGGGCACGTCGCCCGAGACGACGAGCACGTCGCCCTCGAAGTCGGCGGGGAGCGCGGCGATGGCCTGCTCGACCGCGCGGCCCGTGCCGGCGACCTCGTCCTGGTCGGCGATGATCGACGACGGGAAGTGGTCTTCGATCACCTCGACCACGCGGTCGCGCTCGTGGCGCACCACGCTCACCGTGTAGGCGGCGTCCATCTCGCCGGCGGTGGCGAGCACGTGGCCGATGAGCGGGACGCCCGCGATCTCGTGCAGCAGCTTCGGGGTCTGCGACTTCATGCGAGTGCCCTGGCCTGCGGCGAGGACGACGATGGCGAGGTGGGGGTCGGTCACGTTCCGGATCTCCTTCGATGACTCGAGACCGCGAGAGTCACGAACCAAGCACTGCCTGAGACGGGGCTGCCGCCTTTCGGACCTGTCGTTTTCGATCCACCGGATCGAAAACGACAGCTCCGCGACCAGGACTCGAACCTAGACCTAACAGCTCCAAAGGCTGTCGTGCTGCCATTACACCATCGCGGAACATCGCCAGGCGATGCAGTAGTCAAGTCTGCCAGACCCCGGGCGTGCGCGGACCACGCGCTGTACAGCATCCGTGCTCACCGGATGCGCGAGCCGGGTGCGCAGGGGCCGGATGCGCATAATGGGTGGATGACGAACCGCGAACGCGACACCGTCGACGAGATCGTCGACGCGTGGGTGCGCGAGCATCCGGGGCTCGACTTCTCGCCGCTGAAGATCCTGTCGCGGGTGACCCGGCTGGCGAAGCAGCTCGAGAAGACCCGGCGCGCCTCGTTCGCCACCGCGGGGCTCGAACCGTGGGAGTTCGACGTGCTGGCTGCGCTCCGGCGCGCGGGCGAGCCGAACGAGCTGAGCCCGAAGGCGCTGCTCGAGCAGACCTACGTGTCGAGTGGCACCATGACGAACCGCATCGACGGCATGGTGCGCGGCGGCCTCGTCGAGCGCCGCACCGACCCGAACGACGGGCGGGGCGTGCTCGTGTCGATGACGGCGGAGGGCCGCGACCGTGTCGACCGCGCCATCTCGCACCTCGTCGCCGCCGAGACCGAGCTGCTCTCGGGCCTCAGCCGCGCCGACCAGGACCGGCTCGCCGCTCTGCTGCGCCGCCTCTCGCTCGACATCGCCTGAGCGGGATGCCGAGGCCAGGCGCCACGCGGCACCGTTCGGACGGTATGAGAATCGCGCCACCGAGCCCGTCCACGGCTCGACGGCCCGATTCTCATACCGTTCGCGCGGCCATCAGCCGTCGAGCTGCTCCGACAGCTCCAGCCAGCGCGTCTCGAGCTCGGAGATCTGCGTCTCCAGCGCGGTGAGCTCCGCCGTGAGCGTGCCGAGCCCCACGTAGTCGGACTGGTCGAACTCGGCGATGCGCTGGTGCAGCTTCTCGATGTCGCCCGTGAGCTTGTTGATCTTGCGCTCGAGTGACGAGCGCTCCTTCTCGGCAGCACGCAGCTCGGCGCCGGCGAGCGCGGGGCCCGAAGAGGCGACGGATGCGGTGGTGACGGAGGCGGGAGACCCGACCGGCTGCCCGGTCGCCGGCCCGGCCGCACCCACCCCCGCAGCCCGCAACCGCAGGTACTCCTCCAGGCCGCCCGGAAGGTGCCGGAACCGGCCGTCGAGCACAGCGTACTGCTGGTCGGTGACGCGCTCGACGAGGTACCGGTCGTGGGAGACCACGAGCAGGGTGCCCGGGAAGGAGTCGAGGAGGTCTTCGAGCGCGGCGAGCATGTCGGTGTCCAGGTCGTTGGTCGGCTCGTCGAGGATGAGTACGTTCGGCTCGTCGAGCAGGATGAGCAGCAGCTGCAACCGACGCTTCTGGCCACCCGACAGGTCTTTCACGGGCGTCGAGAGCTGGGCGCTGGTGAAGCCGAGGCGTTCGAGCAGCTGCCCCGGCGTCAGCTCTTTGCCGCCGGCCACGTACGAGCTGCGGAACCGCCCGATGACCTCGCTCACCCGGTCGTTCTTCACGTCGTCGAGCTCGGCGAGCTGCTGCGTGAGCGTCGCGATCTTCACCGTCTTGCCCCGCTTGACCATGCCCGAGGTGGGTTGCACGGCCCCGGTGACGAGCCCCAGCAGCGTCGACTTGCCCGCGCCGTTCACGCCGAGGATGCCCGTGCGTTCGCCGGGCGCGATGCGCCACTCGACACCCTCGAGCACCCGCTTGTCGCCGAAGGCGACCCCCGCGTCGATCACGTCGACGACGTCTTTGCCGAGGCGCGCCGTCGCCATCTGCGTAAGCGACACCGTGTCGCGCACGGGCGGTTCGTCGGCGATCAGCTCCTCGGCGGCGTCGATGCGGAACTTGGGCTTCGAGGTGCGGGCAGGTGCGCCGCGGCGCAACCAAGCGAGCTCCTTGCGGAGCAGGTTCTGACGCTTCGCCTCGCTGGCGGCCGCCATCCGGTCGCGCTCCACGCGCTGCAGGATGTAGGCGGCGTAGCCGCCCTCGAACGGCTCGATGATGCGGTCGTGCACCTCCCAGGTCGAGGTGGAGACCTCGTCGAGGAACCAGCGGTCGTGCGTGACCACGGCGAGTCCGCCCTGCGAGGCGGGCCAGCGGCGCTTGAGATGCTGGGCGAGCCAGGCGATGCCCTCGACGTCGAGGTGGTTGGTGGGCTCGTCGAGGAAGACGACGTCCCAGTCGCCCACGAGCAATGCGGCGAGCGCCACGCGCCGGCGCTGGCCGCCGGAGAGTGTGCCGACCACGGCGTTCCAGTCGAGGTCGCCGAGGAGCCCGGCGATCACGTCGCGCACCTTCGCGTCACCGGCCCAGACGTGCTCGTCGAGGTCGCCGACGACGGCCTGGGCCACGGTGAGAGCCGGGTCGACGGTGTCGGCCTGATCGAGCATCCCGAGCGTCACGCCGCGGCGGCGGGTGACCCGGCCCGAGTCGGGTTCGATGCGGCCGGAGAGCAGTTTCAGCAGCGTCGACTTGCCGTCGCCGTTGCGGCCCACGATGCCGACACGGTCGCCCTCGTTGAGACCGATGGTCACGGAGTCGAAGATGACACGCGTCGGATATTCCAGGTGGAGCGCCTCGGCGCCCAGAAGATGAGCCACCCGTCGAGGCTACCCGCTCCACCTCCACGCCCCGCCGCCGAAGCCGACGATTGCTCGCCTCGCTGGGTAGGATGGAGTGATGAGAGTCGTCGATCGGAGCTTCGTCCTTCCCCTCGCCGGGCACGAAGCGGTGCTGCTCCTGGTGGAGAAGAAGCGGCAGCTGTACGAGCTGGCCGTCGACGACGTTCCGCAGTCGATCGTGTCGGCGATCGATCCGACCTTCCTCGACTGGCCCTACGTGCAGCAGATCGGCAGGCTCCTCGACGCCGCGGCACCGGCGGGTGCGCCCCTGCGCTGCCTGCACCTCGGGGCGGGCGCCCTCACGCTGCCGCGCTACGTGCAGCACACCAGGCCGGGCTCGCCACAGGTGGTCGTCGAGTTCGAGCGCGAGCTCGCCGAGGCGGTGCTCGACGCGCTGCCCCTGCCCGAGAGGCACGGGGTGAGGATGCTGTACGGCGACGCCAGGCAGGTCACCGAGAGCGCATCGCCGGCAGAACTCGGCGCCCCCGTCGATTTCGCAGTGATCGACCTGTGGGAGGCGTCGACCGTGCGGGCGCGCGTGGCGAGCCGGGAGTTCTACGCGCTCGTCGCCCGGCTGCTCGCGCCCGGCGCGGTGGTGGCGGTGAACCTGCTCGACGGGGGGCGGTACGAGTACGCCCGGCGCCAGGTGGCAACCCTCGGCGCGGTGTTCGAGCAGGTCGCGGTGGTGCTGCCGGAGCGGCCGACCGCCGCGGGAAACGACCCGCTCGGCAACGTTCTCGTCGTGGCCAGCGACGCGCCCCTCGCCGCGCTCGAGCCGCCGGAGTTCTTCGCGGGCGCGGGAGAGTCGCCCGGCCACCCGCCGTTCGTGCTGAGCGGCCCCGAGCTCGCCGCCTGGGTCGCCGATGCCCCACCGATGACCGACACCACCGCCACCGACTCCCCCTCCCTCGGCGACCCCCGTTTCGGCGACGCCTGAGCGCCGGTCAGGCCCGAACCGGGGGCGGCGCGGCGCTACGGCCGCGGCTTCGGCGGGAGGGTACCCATGTCGGTGCCTTTCTCGATCGGGACTTCGAACGCGAGAACGCTACAGCTGGTCGGGCGACCTGCCGCATGAGCAATTGCTACCCAGCGATCAGTACGATGATCGGGTGCCTGCAGCCCCGATCGACGACATCATCCGCCGCGGAATGACGGAGACGCCCGACTTCCCCGAGCCGGGCATCCTGTTCCGCGACCTCTCCGGGCTGTTCGCCGACCCCGAGGGTCTGCCCGCCGTGGGCGCCGCGCTGGTCGGTCGCGACGACGAGCCGTCGCCGTTCGGACATCTGGATGCGGTGGTCGGCATCGAAGCGCGCGGTTTCGTGCTGGGCACGGCGGCCGCGATGGCGGGCGGCCTGGGCATGCTCGCGGTGCGCAAGGCCGGCAAGCTGCCGGGCGACGTGCTCACCGAGCGCTACGCGCTCGAGTACGGCACCGCCGCACTCGAGGTGCACCCCGACACGCTCCCCGCCGGATCGCGCGTGCTGCTCGTCGACGACGTGCTCGCCACCGGCGGCACCGTCGCCGCCACGGTGCGCCTCATGCGGCGCGCGGGCTGGGTGGTGGCCGGGATCTCGGTGGTGATCGAGCTCGACGGGCTCGGAGGCCGCGCGGTGGTGGCGGCCGAGACCGACGCACCCGTGCATCCGCTGCTCGTGCTCTGAGGCCGGTGCCGCGAGGGCGTCCCCGCGACGAGGGGTCGAGGCGTCGAGGCGAGGGCCCGAGTCGAGGCCTTCAGCCCACGGGCTCAGTCGCCGTAGACGCGCGCGCCCGCGACCGGCCCCGTCACGCGCACGACCTGATACCGCGCCGCGCTGAGCGCGATCTGCAGCTCGAGCGCGCCGTCGAGATCCGGGGCTAGAAAGGCGATGGTGGGGCCTGATCCCGACACGATCCCGGCGAGCGCACCGTTGGCCTCGCCGACCTCGAGTACGGTCGAGAGGCCGGGGTTCAGGTGCAGCGACGGCGCCTGGAGGTCGTTGTGCAGCGACTCCGCGAGCATGTGCGGGTCGCCGGCGCGCAGCGCCTGCAGCACGTCGGCGTCGACCGTGGGCTGCCCCTGCGCCGGGAAGATGTCTTGGGCGTGGCGCTCGCGGTGCCGGTCGAGCTCGCGGTAGACCTCCGGCGTGCTCACACCGTGGTCGGGCAGCGCGAGCACCCACTGGAACTGGCCCTTGGCGAGCGCGGGACTCAGCTGGTCGCCGCGACCCGTGCCGATGGCGGTGCCGCCCGTGAAGGCGAAGGGCACGTCGGCGCCCAACTCGCTGGCCAGCGAGAGCAGCTCGTCGCGGCCGAGGTCGGTGCCCCAGAGCGTGTCGCAGGCGAGCAGGGTCGCGGCGGCGTCGGCCGAGCCGCCGCCCATACCGCCGGCGATCGGCACGTTCTTCTCGATGCGCAACCGCACACCCTCGCGGTAGCCGGCCCGGCGAGCGAGCAGGCGGGCCGCTCTGATGGCGAGGTTCGACCCGTCGGTCTCGAGCCCGCTGGTGTCGATGTGTCCGCCGAACTCAACCGAGAAATCGCTGGCGGGCGAGGCGTAGACGTCTTCGTAGAGCGAGACGGCCTGGTAGGCGGTGGCCACGTCGTGATAGCCATCGCCCATCACCGCGCCGACCTTGAGGAAGACGTTGATCTTGCCGGGGGCCCGCACGTGAACCGCGTCCGTGGCACCCCGATTGCTCATACCCCCGACCCTATCCCACGGCGGAGCGGGCCCTTCACAGGGCGCCGGTCGCCCCCGTGGGGCCGGTCGCCGCGGCGCCCGCAGCCGCCTCCTGCACGAGCGCGACGGCCTCGTCCACCACCCGCCGGGGGTCGTCGCGGTGCACGGAATGACCCGCTCCCTCGACCACCGTGTAGCTCATCGTGGGGGCCGCCGCGCGCATCCGCTCGCCCTCCTCGACCGTGAACGAGGCGCCCAGCAGCGGGTCGGCGGCGAGCACGTGCACCCGCGCGGCGAGCGTCGTCGCCAGGGCTTCGAGCTGCCAGGTGCCGGCGTTGTCGCGAATCGTGCGCTCGACCACGAACGGGCTCACGACCCGGGCGGCGTTCACTTTCTGCACGGCGTCTTCGACGTGCCAGAGCGGATGCTCGCGCATCAACGCAGCAGGGTCGAGTCGGTCGCCGTGCAGGTCGGCGAGGAGGTCGGGGAGGATCTGCTCGGCCTGCTCCTCGCCGAGGGCGAGCACGGGGTCGACGAGGAGGAGGCAGCGCGTCCACCCCGGGTCGGCCGCGGCGGCGACGACGGCGATGGCGCCGCCGAGGGAGTGGCCGACGACGAGATCCCACGGGCGGCCCGTGGCCGGAGCAAACTCGGTGACGTCGGCGGCGTAGTCGGCGAGGCGGTAGCGGGTCGACCGCGGGGAGGCGCCGTGGCCGCGCAGGTCGGGGGCCGTGACCACCCAACCCCGGTCGGCGAGCTCGGACGCGACCCGCCACCAGGTTCCCGCCGCCGACGGCAACCCGTGCAGCAGCAGCGCCCGCGGGGCGTCGGTGGTGGGGGTGTCGTGCGTCGCGGATTGGGTGGGGGTGTGGCGGGTCGCGGCTTGGGTGGGGGCGTCGGTGTCGACGGGGCGCTCGGGCGACCGGTGGTCGGTGCCCCACTCGAGGATGGCGAGCCGAACGGGCACGGGGGCGGAGGCGGGCGCGGAGGCGGTGGCGGGCGCGGGGATGACGGTCGACGGGTCGGTCATGGCACCCCATCCTGCCACTGCGGCGTCCGCACGGTTCGCGGCCGCCGGACGAGGCTCTGCCCTCGGCCAGTCGGAGGATCTGGCCGCCCGGCTGCGCCGCTGGCGCTTGACCCCACCTCCGAGCCGCGACACCGCGGCTCCCACTGGCTGCCGAACGCTGGCTGCCGGCCGCGGGCCACTGACTGCTGACCCCACCTCCGAGCCCCGGCACCACGGCGGCCACTGGCTGGCGGCCAATGCCTGCCGGCTGCTGACCGCTGGCCGCTGACCCCTGGCCGCTTGCTGCTGGCTGCTGACCGCTGGCCACAGACCGCCGGCCTCTGGCCGCTGACCACTGGCCGCTTGCTGCCGGCGGCTGACCGCTGGCCACTGGCTGCCGGCCGCTGGCCGCTGGCCGCTGGCCACTGGCCCCACCTCCGAGCCGCGGCGCGGCGGCCGTGCGGGCCTATCGGCCGGGGGAGGCGTCGGGCGACGCCGACGCCGACGCGGGGGCCGCGCTCGCAGTGGAGGCACGGCGGTCGGCGCGGAGGGAGAACGCGGCGGGTGCGCGGACGCCGTCAGCGAGGTCGGCGAGCAGTGCGCCCACGGCCGGGGCGAAGCCGCTGCCCAGGTGCGAGAGTGCTGTGGCCACGACGACGGGCCCGACGCGGTCGATGACCGCGCGCCCGTCGCGCGTCGACACCGCGACCTCGCCGCGCTCGGTGAACTGCTCGTGGTCGAGTCCCGGCAGCCACTCGCGCACGTAGTGCTGCAGCGCCGTGCGGCGACGCCGCTCCGAGCGGAACCCGGCGGCGTCGGGCGCGGCCGCCGCCCCGGGAGCCGACCACACGACCTCCACTCCGTCTCCCGCCGGCGCTCCCCACACCGACCCGCGCCAGTACCCCGACCGCGGATCACCCACGACAGGATCGTGCCGCCAGATCGGCCACGCCCCGCTCCCCGCCGCGGCCCCGCCCGTCGTCGCGCGGAGCTCCCCGCCGCGACTCACCGCACCGCCGGTAGCCGCATCGACTCGCCCCGCGTCGGCGCCCTGCGCACTCCCCCGCCATGGCCCTTCACCCGCCGCGTCCCCGCCCGTCCACGCGCGGAGCTCTCCGCCGCGACTCACGTCATCGCCGGTAGCCGCATCGACTCGCCCCGCGTCGGCCCCCTGCGCACTGCCCTGCCATGGCGCTACCCCCGTCCCGGCCCCGCCGCGCAGCGGGAAGCGGCCGGGCTGCTGCTGCGTGACCACGAGGCGTGGCAGCACGAGCACGCCGCCGGCCAGCTTCGTGGTGTGGGCGCCGACGGTCACCACGAGGCGGCGGCACTCGAACTCCGTCGTCTGCTGGTCGACGGGCTCGCCCGCCGCGTCGACCGCGGCGACCTCCACCAGGGCCCGGTCGTCGCCCAGCACCCTGATGCGCGTCACCCGCTCGCGATACCGCAGCTCAGCCCCCGCGTCGCGGGCGGCATCGCGAAGCGCTCGCACGGCGACCCCCGCATCGAGACGCACCGCCCGCGGCACGTGGAGCACCGAGCCCGGGAACCGGATGCCGGGCCACTCCCTCGTCGCCGCCGCCTCGTCGAGAAGCTCGGACTCCACCCCCGCCACCCGCGGCGGCGAGTCGCTCCCCGACACCCAGACCGCGGAGCCGGTGTCGAGCAGACGCCGCCCGAGCCGCGACTCGAGTTCGCTCCACCACCCGGTCGCGTCGGTCGCGAGACGGAGCGTGAGCGCATCATCCGTGAACGGGGCGAGCGAGACGAGGCCGCCCGAGGCGGTCACCTCCGCGCCCTCGCGCTCGAACACGACGACCTCGCCGCCTCGACCCGCCAGGTGCCAGGCCGCCGCGGAGCCGGTCGCCCCCGCGCCGATCACGATCGTGTCGATGTACCTGGCCACGCCTCGACGCTAAAGGCGGCGGCGCCGAAGCGCCCTCCCGCCCGACACACAAGGTAAGACCATGACGCCGTGTGACGCGTCGAGGTTCAGAACCGCAAGAATCGCGAAGACCGAGCCCCTATACGACTCGGTCTTCGTCAGACTTGCAGTTTCGAACCGCGACTACCCGGCAACCCCAGCCCCAGCACCGCCGCCAGCCCCCCACGCCCGCGCGATCGCCAGAAACGCCCGCACATCGAGCTGCTCCCCCCGCGCCATCGGGTCGACCCCCGCCGCCTCCAGCACCCGCACGGCCGCCGCCGAGTCGCCGAACAACCCCGACAGCGCCTGCCGCAGCATCTTGCGCCGCTGCCCGAACGCGGCGTCGACGATCTCGAAGGTGCGCACCCGCAGCTCCTCGCTGTCGAGCCCCTCGCCCATCCGTTCGAATCCGACGAGTACCGAGTCGACGTTCGGCACCGGCCAGAACACCTGCCGGCTCACCTGCCCCGCCGTGCGCCACTCCCCGTACCAGGCCGCTTTCACGCTCGGCGACCCGTATACCTTCGACCCCGGTTGGGCGGCCAGCCGATGCCCCACCTCGGCCTGCACCATCACGACCCCCGACCGGATCGACGGGAAGTGCTCGAGAAAGTGCAGCAGCACCGGCACCGACACGTTGTAGGGCAGGTTCGCGACCAGCCGGCTCGGTTCCTGGGGCAGCGAGACAATGCGCATCGCGTCGTCGTGCACGACCGTGAGCCGCGCATCGGGCGCGAGCTCCGCCGCCGTCAGCGGCAGCTGCGCGGCGAGCCGCCCGTCGATCTCGACCGCCACGACGGACGCCCCCGCCTCGAGCAGCCCGAAGGTGAGCGAGCCGAGCCCCGGCCCGATCTCCACCACCGTGTCGCCAGCCTCGACCTGCGCCACCCGCACGATCTTGCGCACGGTGTTCGCATCGATGACGAAGTTCTGGCCCAGCTTCTTCGTCGGCGTGAGGTCGAGCAGCGCCGCGAGATCGCGGATCTCGGCGGGGCCGAGCAGACTCACGGATGCGTCACTCACGACGCCTGCACCGGCTCGTCCTCCCACCGGCCGTAGACCAGCTCGGAGTTCGAGGAGATCTGCGCGGCGAGCATCGACACGTCGGTGCTGAGGTGCGCCGCCATCGCCCGCAGCGTGTGCGGCACGAGGTAGGGCGCGTTGGGCCGCCCGCGGTAGGGCATCGGCGTGAGGTAGGGAGCATCCGTCTCGACCAGGAGCAGCGAGCGCGGCGCGACCTCGAGGGCTTCGCGCAGGTTGCCCGCGTTCTTGAACGTGACGTTGCCCGCGAACGACATGTACCAGCCGTTCTCGGCGCAGATCTCGGCGAGCTCGGCGTCGCCCGAGAAGCAATGGAACACCGTGCGCTCGGGCGCACCCACCCGCTGCAGCGTCGCGATCACCTCGGCGTGCGCGTCGCGGTCATGGATCTGCAGCGCGATGCCGTTCTCCTTCGCGATCTCGATGTGCGCCTCGAAGGAGCGGTACTGCGCGGCACGCCCCTCGTCTCCGGTGCGGAAGAAGTCGAGCCCGGTCTCCCCCACGGCGCGCACGCGCGGCCACGAGGCGAGTTCGGCGATCTCGGCGAGCGCGTCGTCGAGCCCGCCCGCCTCGTCGTACACCGGGGCCTCGTTGGGGTGCAGGGCGACGGCGGCGAGCATCCGGGGTTCTTTGGCGGCCTGCTCGGCCGACCAGCGCGAGGTCTCGAGGTCGGTGCCGACCTGCACCACACCGCGCACCCCGACCGCGGAGGCCCGGTCGAGCTGCTCGTGGTAGTCGAGGGGGTCGAGTCCATGGGCGATCTCGAGGTGCGTGTGGTTGTCGTAGACCGGCACCACGAGCGCCTCGGGCAGCGGCGGGTAGGCCTGCTCGGTGCGGTCGGAGGGCTCGCGCTGGCGGAGGAAGGCGGGGCTGCCCTCCGCGCGCGGGCCCAGGGGGTTCGGGCTCTGGGCGTCGCTCGTGGAACTCACGCCGTGGCCTCGACCTCGATGCGCGGGAAGAGCGCTTCGAGGGGCTGAACGCGAGGCCCTCCCGTCCAGTCGAAGGCGGCACGGATGCGCTGCTCCTGCACAGTGCCCGACCCCGACAGAGCGGTCCACAGCTTCGAAGCAGCCTCCGGCACGACCGGCGACAGCAGCACGGCGAGGGTGCCGAGACCGCGCACGGCCGTGTGCAGCACCGTGGCGAGCCGGTCGGCGTTCGCCGGATCTTTCGCGAGTGCCCACGGCTCCTGCGCCGTGATGTACCCGTTCAACTCGTCGACGAGCTCCCACACGCGCGCGATCGCCTCGTGCACGGCGAGGCGCTCGATTGCCTCGTCGGCGGCTGCCGTAACGCGGCGTTCGGTGTCTCGGATGCTGCGTTCCGCATCCGTCACCGCCCCCTCGACCGCGGCGGGCACGACCCCGTCGAAGTAGCGGGTGACCATGGCCACCACGCGCGACGCGAGGTTGCCGAAGCCGTTGGCGAGCTCGGCCTGGTAGCGGGCGGCGAGGTCTTCCCAGGAGAAGGAACCGTCTTGGCCGAAGTTGATGGCGCGCAGGAAGTAGTAGCGGAACGCGTCGGAGCCGAAGGTGTCGGTGATCTGCTCGGGGGCGATGCCCGTGAGCTTCGACTTCGACATCTTCTCGCCGCCGACCAGGAGCCAGCCGTGCCCGTAGACCTGCTTCGGCACCTCGAGCCCCGCGGCCAGCAGCATGGCCGGCCAGATGACCGCGTGGAAGCGGGCGATGTCTTTGCCCACGATGTGGGTGGCGGGCCAGAGGCGCGCGAACTTCTCCTCGTCGTAGCCGTAGCCCGCCGCCGTGGCGTAGTTGAGGAGGGCGTCGAACCAGACGTAGACGACGTGCGAGTCGTCCCACGGCACCTTGATGCCCCAGTCGAAGGTCTGGCGCGAGATGGAGAGGTCGGTGAGGCCGCGGCTGACGAAGGAGACGATCTCGTTGCGCACGCTCTCGGGCTGCACGAAGTCGGGGCGCGTCTTGTAGAGCTCGAGCAGCTGCTCCTGGAAGGCGCTCATGCGGAAGAAGTAGTTGCGCTCCTTGAGCAGCTCCACCGGCTTCGAGTGGATGGCGCAGACCAGCACTCCCTCGTACTGCCCGGTGCCGTCGACCAAGTCGGAAGGCTGCTTGTACTCCTCGCAACCCACGCAGTAGTAGCCCTCGTACTCACCCGTGTAGATGTGGCCCGCGTCGTGGAGGCGCTGCAGGAACAGCTGCACGTTCTTCTCGTGCCGCGGCTCGGTGGTGCGGATGAAGTCGTCGTTCGAGATGTCGATGGTCTGAAGAAGCGGCTCCCAGGCCTCGGCCACGAGCTTGTCGGCCCACTCCTTCGGGGTGACGCCGTTCGCGGTCGCGGTGCGGAGGATCTTCTGCCCGTGCTCGTCGGTGCCGGTGAGGAACCAGGTGTCGTCGCCGGCCTGGCGGTGCCAGCGCGCCAGCACGTCGGCGGCGACCTCGGTGTAGGCGTGCCCGATGTGGGGCACGTCGTTCACGTAGAAGATCGGCGTGGTGACGTAGAAGGAGGAGCCGTCGGACATGCACACCATCCTAAAGGTCGGGTCGGCCGGGCCCCGCTTGTGTGACGGCTGTCACTCCATGCGCAGCACGACCTTGCCCACCACGTGCCGCTCCGCGAGGTGGTCGTAGGCCTCCGCCACCCGCTCGAGCGGGTAGATCGTGTCGACGGGCACCGTGAGCGCGCCCTCGACGATGAGCGCGGCCAGCTCGGCGAGCGTGCGCGCACGACCGCCCGCCGCATTGCCATCGATCTTCACGCCGTGCGTCTTCGCGGCGCCCGGGTCGGCGATGGTGTCGATGCGCTCAGGCGCCACCCCGAGCTCGAGCGCTAGCTCGACGTTCCCCGCACCGACCGTGTCGATGAACGCGTCGACGCCTCCCGCCTCACCGCCGGCGGGCAGCGCGGCGACGGCGTCACGGATGCGCTCGGCCACCCCGTCGCCGTACTCCACCGGCACGATGCCCCACGACCGCAGCACGTCGGCGTCGTCGGCACGCGCGGTGCCGATCACGGTGGCCCCGGCGTGCTTGGCGAGCTGCACGGCGAACACGCCGACCCCGCCGGTCGCACCCGCCACCACGACGACGTCACCCGGCTCGACGCCCACCGCGCGCACGGCGGCGACAGCGGTCGTGCCTGCGACGTAGAGCGTCGCCGCCTCCTCCCAGGTGACGGAGTCGGGCTTCGGCACGATGTTCTCCACCGGCACCACCACATCGGTGGCGTGCGCCGACCGGGTGTCGCTGAAGCCGATCACCTCGTCGCCGAGGCTCACCCCCGTCACCCCGTCGCCGAGCCGCTCCACCCGCCCGGCCAGGTCGCTGCCCTCGCCAGAGGGGAAGGTCGCGGGGAACAGCTCGTGCAATTCCCCCGACCGGATCTTCGCCTCCCCCGGGTTCACCGACGACGCGACCACCGACACGCGCACCTCGCCCGGCCCGGGCTCGGGCCGTTCGACCTCCACGACCTTCAGCACCTCGCTGCCGCCGTACTCGTCGAACCGCACTGCCTTCGTCATCGCGACCTCCCGCATCCGTTACCTCTTCCACCCAACCACCGTCGGGCGCGGACTATGCCTTCGTGGACGGGGCTCCCAGGTGGGTGCCGGATCGCCGTGCCTCAGGCCCGACGGGCCGCGAGCGCCCCCTCGTAGAGGTCGCGGCGCCCGAGGCCGGTCGCGTCGGCGATGGCGGCCGCCGCATCCTTCAGCCGCTGGCCGTCGGCGACCAGCTCGAGCACCTGCTCGACGCCCGTGGCGAGGTCGATCTCGAGCGCCGCGGCTCCCGCCACCACCAGGCAGATCTCGCCCTTCACCCCGCCCGCAGCCCACGCGGCGACCTCGGATGCGGTGCCCCGCCGCACCTCTTCATACAGTTTCGTGAGCTCCCGCACCACCGCGACGCGGCGGTCGGCCCCGAGCGCGGTGGCGAGGTCGGTGAGCGCGTCGGCGATGCGGTTGGGCGACTCGAAGAACACCATCGTGCGCCGCTCGCGGGCGAGCTCGCGGAACGTCGCGAGCCGCTCACCCTGCCTCCGCGGCAGGAAGCCCTCGAAGGTGAAGCGGTCGGTCGGCAGGCCCGAGAGCGCCAGCGCCGTGACGACGGCCGACGGCCCGGGCACGACGGTGACGTCGACACCGGCGTCGATCGCGGCGACGACGAGCTGGTATCCGGGGTCGGAGACAGCGGGCATGCCGGCGTCGCTCACCAGCACGAGGTCGCCGTCGCGCGCCAGCTCGACGAGCGACGCCGCCTTCTCCCGCTCGTTGTGCTCGTGCACCGGAATGAGGCGCGGCCGGTTCTCGATGCCGAGAGCGCGCAGCAGCTTGGCGGTGACCCGGGTGTCTTCGGCGGCCACGACCTCCGCCGACTCGAGCAGTTCGACGAGCCGCTGGGAGGCGTCTTTGAGGTTGCCGATGGGCGTCGCCGCGAGAACCAACATCTCCACAGTCTCCCATTCGGCCGAGACCATCCACAGGATGCTCCGGTGACGGATGTGCACACCCTCAGCCCGTTAGCATGGCCGGGTGAGCACAGAGGTGGCGACCGACGCAGAGCCGTCGCCCCCGTCCGGGCCGGCCGGCTACGCCGGGCCCACCGGGTCGCGGCTCGACGACTGGTGGCTGCGGCTCATGGCGACGCCCGCCCGCGAGCGGCTCTGGCGCTGGGGCGGGCCCATCGCGGTGACGCTGCTCGCCGCCGTGCTGCGGCTGGTGAACCTCGGGCACCCGCACTCGCTGGTGTTCGACGAGACGTTCTACGTCAAAGACGGCTGGAGCACCTGGAACCTCGGCTACGAGGCCAGCTGGCCCGCCGACGTCGATGCGCAGTTCGCCGCGGGCGGCGCCGACCTGTTCAAGACCGACGCTTCGTTCGCGGTGCATCCGCCGCTCGGCAAATGGATCATCGGCGCCGGCATGGCGCTGTTCGGCCCCGACAACTCGTTCGGCTGGCGGTTCTCGGTCGCGGTGTGCGGCATCCTGCTCGTGCTCCTCACAGCTGTGATCGGCACGATGCTGCTGAAGTCGACGCTGCTCGGCACGATCGCCGGGTTCCTGCTCGCCATCGACGGGCATGCCATCGTGATGAGCCGGGTGGGCATCCTCGACGGCATCTCGGCGCTGTTCCTGCTGCTCGGCTTTGGAGCGGTGCTGCTCGACCGGCAGTGGCATGCGACCCGATTGGCAGCCGCCGTGGCGGCTCGTGAGCAGAGCTCCGGGTCGGTGCCGGAGTGGGGTCCGGTGCTGTGGAATCGGCCGTGGGTGCTGGCCGCGGCGGTGGCCTTCGGGCTCGCCTCCTCGGTGAAATGGTCGGGCTTCTACTTCCTGGCCGCCTTCGGCGTGTACCTCATCGTCGTCGACGCGCTGGCCCGGCGCCGGCTCGGCATCCCGTTCTGGTTCAGCTCGGCCGTGCTGAAGCAGGGCCCGGTCACGTTCCTGCTGCTCGTGCCGCTCGCCGCCGTGAGCTACCTCGTCACCTGGGCCGGCTGGTTCGCCACCTCGGGCGGCATGTACCGCACCTGGGCGCAGAGCAACAACGGGGAGTGGACGGGGGCGCTCTCGTGGGTGCCGCTCGCGGTGCAGAACTTCTGGCATCTCGAGGTGGCGGTGTACAACTACCACGTCAACGAGCACTCGCCCCACCCCTACCAGGCGAACCCGCTGAGCTGGCTGTTCCTCGTACGGCCGACGCAGATGTACGTGAACCAGGTCGACGACAGCGTCTGCGGCGGGCAGACCTGCTACGAGAACATCACCTCGATCGCGAACCCCGTCATCTGGTGGTGCGCCACCGCCGCGCTGTTCTACCTCGTGTACCGCCTCGTCGTGAAGCGCGAATGGCAGGTGGGGCTCATCCTCATGGGGATGGTCGCCGGCTACCTGCCGTGGCTGATGTACCTCAACCGCACGGTATTCCAGTTCTACACGATCGCGTTCGAGCCCTACATGATCCTCGGGCTCACCTTCGTCATCGGGCTCGCGCTCGGCTCGCGGGGCGATCCGAGACCCCAGCGCACGAGGGCTCTGCTCGTGGTCGGCGGGTTTCTCGCCCTCTGCGTGCTCGTGTCGGCATGGTTCCTGCCGGTGTGGACGGCGATGCCCGTGCCGTCCTGGTTCCTCAGCCTGCACTACTGGCTGCCCACGTGGCGATGAGCCGCGGGCTCGCCGCCCGGTCGGCCCTTCCGGGGCTGGCCGTGGCCGGCGCGGCGGCGGCTCTCGCGTTCGCATTGCACCTTGTGTTCCCCGTGGTGCCGCAGCTCACGGCGGCGGTGGGTCTCGGCATGGTGGCCGGGCAGATCCCGGCCGTGCAGCGCATCCTCGACGGAGTGCTGAAGCCGGGCATCGGTGTGGCGGCGAGGCGACTGCTGCGCATCGGCATCGTGCTGCTCGGGTTGAAGCTCAGCCTCGTCGACATCGCCGGTCTCGGCTGGGAGACGATCGTCGTCATCGTGCTCGTCGTCACCCTCACCTTCGTCGCGACGCTGTGGCTCGGAAGGCTGCTCCGGCTTCCGGGCACGCAGCCCATCCTCGTCGCGGCGGGTTTCTCCATCTGCGGCGCCTCGGCGGTCGGAGCCATGAGCGCGGTCACCCGCAGCAAAGACGAAGACACGGCGACGCCCATCGCGCTCGTCACCCTCTGCGGCACGCTGGCGATCTTCGTGCTGCCGGTGCTGCGCATCCCGCTCGGCCTCTCGGCCGAAGACTTCGGGCTGTGGGTCGGGCTCAGCGTGCACGACGTCGGCCAGGTCGTCGCCACGGCGCAGATCGCCGGGCCCGCTGCGCTCGCCGCCGCCGTCGTGGTGAAGCTCACCCGGGTGCTGACGCTCGCGCCGATGGTCGCGGTGGTCGGGCTCGTGGAGCGGCGGCGAGACGCGCGTCTCGCGGCACTCGGCGCGGGGCACCCCGACTCCGTCGAGCGGCCCACGACGAAGCGGCCGCCGATCGTGCCGCTGTTCATCGTGGGCTTCATCGTCGCGATGCTCGCCCGCACCTTCGTAGTGCCCCTCCTCGACTCCGGCGCGTCTGGCGCCGTGCTCGAGATCGCCGACGTCGCGCAGACCATCCTGTTCTCGATGGCGCTGTTCGCGCTCGGGTCGAACATCCGCTTCCGGGCGCTGGCCCGCACGGGCTGGAGGGCGCTCATCGTGGGGCTGGCGTCGTGGGCGCTGATCGCGGTGCTCTCGCTGGGCGCGGTGTATCTGCTCGCGTAGGCGCGCGGCGGGGAACGGGCGGGCGGGCCGGCGTACGTGGCCGGTGCGCGGCTGCAGCGGCTCAGTGCCGTTCCTCCGACCGGCTGCCACCGTGCATGACCTCACGTGCGCGCATCCGGCGGGTCAGTGCCGTTACTTCGACCGCCCGCCACGGTGCATGACTGCCGCTTCGCGCATCCGGCGGCTCAGCGCCGTTCCTCCGCCCGACTGCCACGGTGCATGACTGCCGGTGCGCGCATCCGGCGGGTCAGTGCCGTTCCTCCGCCCGACTGCCACGCAGCATGACGACTGATGCGCGCATCCGGCGGCTCAGCGCGCATCCGGTGGATCAGTGGGTGAGCTTCAGGCCGATCACGCAGGCGACGATGCCGAGCACGAGGAGGGCGCGCACGAGCGAGAAGCCCTCGCCGCCGAAGGTCATGCCATAGATGACGGTGAGTGAGGCGCCGATGCCGACCCACACCGCGTACCCGGTGCCGACTGGGATGGTGCGGAGCGCGTAGGCGAGCCCACCCATCGACGCGATGAGGCCCACCCCGAAGATCACCGTCGGCCAGAGCTTCGTGAAGCCCTGCGACTTGCCGAGCGCGGTCGCCCACACGGCTTCGAGAACGCCGGATGCGATGAGCACGATCCATGACATGACAGTCCACTCCCTGCGTGGTCAGTCTTGTCGCGTGCCGGGTACTGCGCCCTCGTCCGGAGGCCGCACCGCGGCCTTGCGACAAGTGTCGCACGCCAGCCTGCTCACCGGCGGCTGTGCACGGGCGGATGCACACACGCGGTTCCGCCTAGGCTTTGTGCGTGAGCGACGCCAGGCACCCGACCCCCGTGGCGGGCGGGGAGCCCAGCCGCGTGGCCGTGCTCGGGCCTGTCGCTGTGCTGTCCGGGACGGGAGAGCGGGTGGAGCCGGCCGGGCTGCGCGCGCGAACCCTCGTCGTGGCGCTCGCGCTCGCCGCGCCCCGCTCGCTCACGACGGCGCAGCTGATCGACGAGGTGTGGGGCGACGACCCGCCCGCAGGCGCAAAGGCAGCGCTGCAGACCCTCGTGTCGCGGTTGCGGGCGACCGTGGGTGACGAGATCGTCGTCTCGCTGCCCTCGGGCTATCGACTCGACATCGAGCCCGACGAGCTCGACCTCGGAGCCGCAGAGGATGCCCTCGACCGTGCCCGCGCGGCCCTCGACGACGGCGACGACGAGAGCGCGCACTCGCTCGCCCGCAGCGCCCTGGCTCTGTGGCGTGCGGAGCCGGGGGCCGACCTCGGCGCGGGTGCAACGGCGGAGGCTCTCCGGGAGCGTGCGGCGGCGGCCTCCCACGGCCTCACGGCGGCCCAGGCGACAGCGGCCCTGCGACTCGGCCGAGCCCTCGAAGCCGAGGAGCTCGCCCGTCGCCTCACCGCCGTCGCCCCCTTCGACGACAGCGCGCGACTCCTGCTCATGCAGGCGCTCGATGCGCTGGGCCGTCCCACCGAGGCGCTGGAGGTCTTCGCGCAGTACCGGTCAGCGGTGCAGGAGACCTTCGGCACGAGCCCCTCGCCCGAACTGCAGGCGCTCCACCTCGAACTGCTTGCGCGCGATGACGTGACGCCCGGGGCGCCGCGCTCCGCGGTGGTCGTCGCCCCGCCGCCGGTAGCGCGCGCATCGACCCCCACCGCGATCGTGCGCGGCGTGCGCGCGGCGCCGAACGCCCTCATCGGGCGCGACGGCGACCTTGCCGCGCTCGAGCAGCTCCTTCGACGCTCGCGGATCACGACCGTGCTCGGGCCCGGCGGGCTGGGCAAGACGCGCATCGCGCACGAGCTCGCGGCCCGGGCGGCGTCGGCCGGTGCGTTCGAGTCGATCGTCGTCGTCGAACTCGCCGGTGTTCGGTCGGGCGACGACGTGGTATTCGCGCTCGCCGCGGCCCTCGGCATCAGGGAGGTGGCGACCAGTCGGCGCATCGGAGACCAGGTGGTGCGGGCCGACCTGCGCACGCGCATCCTGAACCGGCTCGGCGAGCGTCGCACCCTGCTCGTCGTCGACAACTGCGAGCACCTCATCGAGGCTGCCGCGGCCTGGTGCGCCGAGCTCACCGGCGAGCTGCCCGAGCTCACCGTGCTCACCACCAGCCGCACGCCGCTCGCGATCTCGAGCGAGCGGGTCTACGCGCTGCCGCCCCTCGGGCGCGCGAACGGGGTGGCCGCGACGAATGCGCTCGCGCCGACCGGGCGGGCGAGCGGCGCGGCCGCATCGAGCACGATCGCGCCGAGCGCGAGCGCACCGTCGACCACGGCCGCGTCCGGCCCCGGCCCCGCGCCCGCGGCACCCGTCCACAGCACGCCCCTCCAGGCCGACCCCACCCAACTCGACGACCCCGCCGTGCGGCTGTTCGTCGACCGGGCCACGGCCGCCCGCCCCGACGCGCTCCTTCCGCTCGACACCGTGGCGCGGCTGTGTTCGCGGCTCGACGGTCTTCCGTTGGCGATTGAGCTGGCGGCGGCGCGCATCCGTTCGCTGTCGATCGACGAGATCGAGCGCAGGCTCTCGAACCGCTTCGTGCTGCTCACGGGCGGCGACCGCTCGGCCCCCGAGCGGCACCGCACCCTGTTCGCGGTGATCGAATGGAGCTGGAACCTGCTCGGCCGCGACGAGCAGCGCGCCCTCGCCTGCCTGTCGGAGTTCGCCGACGGGTTCGGCCTCGAGGGGGCCGCCGCGGTGCTCGGCGTCGACGAACTCGAGGCGCTCGAGCTGCTCGACGCGCTCGTGGCCCAGTCGCTCGTGGTGATGGTGGAAGGACGGGTGGGCATGCGGTACCGCATGCTCGAGACGGTGCGCGAGTTCGGGCAGCAGCAGCTCGACCTCGAGGGTCGGCGCGACGCGGTGCGCGACGCGCTGTTCGGCTGGGCCGACGCACTCGCGCTGCGACTGCTGCCCGACACCGACGGGGCGCGCCAGGTCGAGACCTTCGCGGTCATCGCCGTCGAGGAGGACAACCTCATCGACCTGCTCCGCCGCGCCATCGACAGCGGGCGCGCCGAGGTAGTGGCGTCGGTGTTCGCGCTGCTCGGCTACTACTGGTCGCTGCGCAGTGCCCACAGCGAGGTGCTGGCGTTCAGCCGACCGGTCTACGAGGTGCTACGCGGGTATGCGCCCAACGATGCGCGACGCGAACTGCTCACGCTCGGACTCGTGATCGTCGTCGCGACCAACGTGCTCACCGATCTGCGCTTCGCGGTGCGACCGCTGTCGCAGCTGCGGCGGCTGGTGAGCGAGCATCCGCCGGTCGACGAACGCCTGGCGACGATGGCGGGCGTGCTGCTGGCCTCGGGCGACGAGAACCTTCTGCGTGGGCGCGTCGAGGTGGCGATGAAGTCGTCGCACCGGCCCACCACTCTGCTCGGCGCGATCATGGGCAGCGTCTGGGCCGAGAACGAGGGTCGCCGGGCCGACGCCGTCGCCTCCGCCCGCGCCGCGGCCCGCCTTGCCGAGTCGCTCGACGACACCTGGGGCGGCGCGATGGCCGCGCAGATGCTCGGCGCCCTGCACAGCCAGAGCAACGAGCCGACGGATGCGCTCCGCTGGGCCGAGCAAGCCCGCACCGGTCTCGCACGGCTCGGCGCCGCCGACGACCTCCGGCAGATCGAGTGGGTGATCGCCAGCAACCAGATCGCCACCGGCGAGTTCGATGCGGCACGCGAGGTGTTCGAGCGGCTCGTGGTGAGCCCGGGCGAGAGCGACGGCGTCGACATCGCAGCGATCGGCCACTCCGGCCTCGCCGAGCTCGCCCGGGCCGAGGGCCGCTTCGCCGACGCCCGCGAGCACTACGCCCGCGCCGTCGGCACCTTCGCCTCCGCCCCGCGCATGCGCGCGTCGCCGTGGTACCTCATCGTGCTCTCGGCAGCCCTCGTCGCGCAGACCCTCGACGCCCTGCACCTCGCGGGCGCGCACCTCACCCCGGAGTCGCTCGCCGCCGAGCGCCTCCTGCTCGCTCGGCGGCTGCGCTCGCGCACGCTCGCGACACTCCGGATGGGTGGCCGGGTCGACCACCCCGTGCTGGGCGCATCCGTCATAGGACTCGCCGTCTGGGTGCAGCCCTTCCACCCCGACGTCACCCTCGAACTCCTCACCCTCGCCGAGTCGATGGGCGCCCGCCAGGACTCCCCCGCCCTCCACCTCGGCCCCCTCCTCGACGGGTACCAGCACGACGCGGCGACCCCCGCCACGTCTGCCGCGGCGAGCACCGCCTCCGCTGCCGACCCGCTCAGCGCTGCCCGCGCATCCGCCGCCGCCCTCCCCGCAGTCGACCGACCCGCCCGCATCACCGCGCTCCTCGGCACCCCCGCCCCCTGGTCGTGGGGCTGGCACTGACGCCGAACCCCGCGCCAGGATGGCTCGAAGCCACCCCGCGCGGGGTCCGACAACCGGCGCGCGCCACGCGCACAACGCACCGCCCAGCGACGACGACGCGCGCCACGCACCGGGCGCCACGCGCGCCGCGCCGCCTCACGCCTTCTTCATGTACGCCCGCACCGTAAGCGGCGCGAAGATCGCGACGATGATCGCGGCGCCGAGCAGCGAGATCCACGCGTCGCTCGTCCACATCCCCGAGTTCGCGAGGTCGCGCACCGCGGTCACGAGGTGCGACACCGGGTTGATGTTCACGAACCACTGAAGGAACGTCGGCAGCGTGTCGACCGGCACGAACGCGTTCGAGAGGAACGTCAGCGGGAACAGCACGAGGAACGAGATGCCCTGCACGCTCGACGCGCTGCGGGCGATGACGCCGAAGAACGCGAAGATCCAGCTGATCGCCCACGAGCAGGCGATGACGAGCAGCCCCGCCAGCACCACGAACCCGAAGCCGCCGCCCGGACGGTAGCCCATGATGACGCCCATCGTGAAGGTGAGCGTGGTGGCGATCGCGTAGCGCACGGTGTCGGCGAGCAGCGCACCGGCGAGGGGCGCGATGCGGGCGATGGGCAGCGACTTGAAGCGGTCGAACACTCCCTTGTCCATGTCTTCCCGCAGTTGGATGCCGGTGACGACCGAGGTCGTGATCACCGTCTGCACGAGGATTCCCGGAATCAGCTGCGGCAGGTAGTCGGCGATGCTGCCCGCGATCGCGCCGCCGAAGATGTACGTGAACATCAGCGTGAAGATGATCGGCTGCAGCGTCACGTCGATGAGCTGCTCGGGCGTTCGCCTGATCTTGATGAGCCCGCGAGCCGCCATGCTGAACGAGTTCTGCACGGTCTGCGCGATGCTGACGTGGTTCTTGAGGGTGCGGGTCACCCCGGGGGCGATCGTGGTGGGGGCGAGGGTGGTGGTCATCGGCTGGTCTCCAGTTCGAGTTCGGGGGCGGATGCGCCGGGGGTGGCGGGTGCGCCGCCGGGGGCGCCGGTTCCGGATGCGCGGCTCGCGTCGGCAGCATCCGTTCCGTCTCCGGCGGCGTGCCCGGTGAGGGCAAGGAACACCTCGTCGAGGGTGGGCTGCTGCACAGACAGCTCGGCGACGGCGATGCCGTCGGCCCGCAGCCGGATGAGCAGGTCGGTGACCGAGTCGGGGTCGGTCATGGGGGCGGTCACGCGCCCGGCCTCGGGGCTCAGCACCGACTCGACGCCGAGCACGTCGAGGATGGCGAAGCGCGCCCGTTCGAGGTTCGCCGCATCGGCAAGCCGCAGCAGCAGCGAGGCCTGACCGACCGAGCCCTTCAGCTCATCGGCCGTGCCCTCGGCCACGACCACACCGCGGTCGATGACGGCGATGCGGTCGGCGAGCTGGTCGGCCTCGTCGAGGTACTGGGTGGTGAGGAGCACGGTCGATCCGGTGGAGACGAGCCGGCGGATGGTGTCCCACATCTGCGCGCGGGTGCGCGGGTCGAGGCCGGTGGTGGGCTCGTCAAGGAAGATGAGCGGCGGCTGCGAGATGAGGCTGGCGGCGAGGTCGAGGCGGCGGCGCATACCACCGGAGAACTTCTTGAGGGGGCGTTTTGCCGCTTCTGTGAGTCCGAACTCCTCGAGGAGCTCTGTGGACTTCTTGTGCGCATCTTTTCGGCTGAGCCCGTTGAGGCGGGAGAACAGCACGAGGTTCTCGGTGGCGCTGAGGGTCTCGTCGACGCTCGCGTACTGGCCGGTGACGCCGATGAGCTGCCGCACGATCTGCGCCTCGCGGCGGATGTCGTGGCCGAAGACGGTGGCCTCGCCCCCGTCGGGCTTCAGCAGGGTGGCGAGCATGCGGATGGTGGTGGTCTTGCCGGCACCGTTCGGGCCGAGCACACCGTAGACGGTGCCGGTGCGCACGCTGAGGTCGACACCGTCGACGGCGCGGTTGTCGCCGAAGACCTTGACGAGTCCGTGGGCTTCGACTGCCCAGTCGCCGTGGATGCGGGCGTTCGGGTTCATGGTCGACATGCGGTCTCCTTTCGGGAGGGGTTCGTGGTGAGCGTCTCGCTCTGCCACGACTCTCCTCCCGGCCGCTTACCCGGCACTGACGTGCCGCTGACATGCGCGCGGCCCGCGCGCGTGCGCGTTCTTGCGGACAAAGTCCGTCAGAACTGCAGTCTTGACGGACTTTGTCCGCAAGAAAGCTGGTGGGCGCAGACGCGGGGTCGACCCGGGCTCCGGATGCGCGGGGCGGCTCAGCGGGAAACGGTGAGGCCCGAGGCGGTGGTGGTGGGGAGGCGGCACACCGAGTCGTGGCAGAGGTAGGCGGTCGGCACGCCGGCGGGGGCGGTGCGGCCGGCGAAGAGCTCGAATCCGGCGGAGGTGAGCATCGCCGCGGCGGACTCGGTGGCGACGGCGACGAGGTCGCTCGTCGCCATGCGCACAGCGGCGCGGAGGCCCTCCGCCGCCATGACAGCCTCTTCAGACAGGGCAGCGGGAGGCGTGTCGGGCTCGATGAGCACGAGTTCTTCGAAGGGGGCGGCGAGCCGCGTGAGCAGCTCGAGCGTGGTGCCGAACGAGATGGGCCGGGTGACCGCGAGCGGAGCGACCCGCGCCACGGCCGCGACGACCGCCTCGCGATACTCGCGCCGCCCGGTGAGCGAGTGCAGCACCAGGGCCGCAGAGCACACCGCACTCGGCCCCGACGGGTAGGCCCCCTCCGACGGATCGAGCTCGACCGCGAGCCCCCGCGCCCCCAGCACGGGGTCACCCCCGCCGGGCACGCGGAACCCGCCGCGCGCTCCCCCGAGCACGTCCGCGCCATCCGCGCCCGCCGGGTCACTCGCGCTCGCGCCGACCGCTCCATCCGCGCCGGCGCCGGCCTGATCGTTCGCGCCCGCGACCGCGCCGCCCGCACCCCCGAGCACGGCGTCGACGAGCATCCGGCCGGCCTCGGCGTAGCGGACGGAGCCGGTGGCGGCGGCGAGGCGGAGGAGGCCCTCGGCGAGCATGCCGTAGTCCTCCAGGGTGGCGCGGGCGTCCGAGGCCACGCCGTCGACCGAGGCGCGCACGAGCAGGTCGCCGCGCAGGTGCGAGGCGAGCAGGAAGTCGGCGGCGTGCTGCGCGGCGGTGGTGAGCGAGGGATCGTCGAGCGCGAGGCCGGCACGGGCGAGGGCCGAGATGGCGAGTCCGTTCCAGCCGGTGAGCACCTTGTCGTCGAGGGCCGGCGGGGTCTGCGCGGCGCGCGCCGCGGCGTCGAGCAGGTAGTACCCGCCCTCCACGCGCCGCCCGTCGACGGTGCTCTCGGAGTCCTGCGCCGAGGCGAAGCCGCCCCCGGGCAGCTGCAGCACCGACACCAGGAACGACGCGATCCCCGCAGCCGTGTCGCGAGCCCAGCGACCCTCGGCAGAAGCATCCTGAGTCCACGCGATCGTGTACACGTCGAGCAGCAGGGCGTTGTCGTAGAGCATCCGCTCGTAGTGCGGGTCGCTCCAGTCGCGCCGGGTGGAGTACCGGAAGAAGCCGCCCTCCACGGCATCTCGCAGCGGCGATGAAGCCATCGCGCGCAGCGTGCGGTGCGCCAGCTCACGCGCTCCCAGTGCCGGCGAGGCGAGCAGGAAGCGCAGCACCGGCGCCACCGGGAACTTCGGCGCCCCGCCGAACCCGCCGTGCCTGGTGTCCTCGTACTGGAGCAGCTCGCCCACCGCCTCCGCGAGCACGTCGGCACCGGGCAGCGCACCCACCCCCGCAGAACCCGCAGCACCAGAACCCGAAGCCCCCGCAGCCCCCGCGGCCCCCACCGCCGCCGCGACCTCCCCCGCGAGCGTCTCCACCTCACCGCGCCGCGCCGTCCACGCCTCCCACACCGCGTCGAGCACCTGCCGGAACGACGGATGCCCGTCGACCGGCACCGGCGGCGAGTACGTGCCCCCGTAGAACACCTTCGCGTCGCCCGTCGTGAACACGTTGAGCGGCCAGCCGAGGTTCTGCGTGAACGCTCCCGCCGCGGCGAGGTACGCCGAGTCGACCTCCGGATGCTCCTCCCGGTCGACCTTGACGGCCACGAACCGCTCGTTCAGCACCGCGGCGAGCGCCGGGTCGCTGAAGCTCTCGCGAGCCATGACGTGGCACCAGTGGCAGGTGGAGTACCCGATCGACACCAGCACCGGAACGTCGCGCCGCCGCGCCTCGGCGAACGCCTCCTCACCCCACGCCCACCAGTCGACCGGGTTGTCGGCGTGCGACCTCAGGTACGGACTGATGGCGGAGGCGAGGCGGTTGGTCACGCGACGGCGCTCCCCGCGGCCGCGCCGCCCCCGACGGCGCTTCCCGCGGCCGCGCCGCCCCCGTCGGCGCTCCCCGCGACAGCGCCGCCCGCGCCCGCGCCGCCCTCGCCGGCGGAACGCCGCACCACGGCCTTCTCCCCCGCCCGCACCGGCACGTCGAGCCGGTTCTGCGGCGGCGGGAACGGGCAGACGTAGAAGTCGGCGAACGCGCACGGCGGCAGGAAGGCCCGGTTGAAGTCGACCTCGATCTCGCCGCCGCCCGCGTCGGCCCGCAGGCGCAGGAAGCGGAACCGATAGGTCTCGTCTCCGTTCGTGGTGTCGCCGAAGACCACGAGCATCCCGCTCGCGTCGCCGGTGGCCACCAGCTCGACCTCACGCCCGCCGACCTCGAGCGCGATGGTGCCGGCCAGCTTCGAGCTCTCGACGTAGCCGTCGACGAGGTTCATCTCGACCGTGGCGTCGGCCTCGGCCGGGTGGAAGCGCCCCCTCAGCGCCCATGCCTCGTCGGCCGGGTACGCGTCGATGCCGACGACGGATGCGCGGCTCGCCGCCTCGGGGTCGAGCACCCGCAGTGCGACGTCGTCGTCGCGCCGGAAGTGCCGCAGCAGCAGGCCACCGACGAGCGTCTCGCCGCCCTCGTCGATGGTGAAGTCGTCGCCGACGATGGCCCCGTCGTCGAGCCGCCACGACCCCTCGAGCCCCTCGAGCTGCTGCGGCTCGGCCGACAGCCAGTGGGTGGCCACGAGCGCGGCGATGCCGTGCGGGGCCGTGACGGTGCGCAGCCTCGCTTCATGCCAGCTGTTCCAGGACTCTTCGAACTCGACGTCGCTCACCGTTCCACCGTACGCCCGGAGAACCTGCCGAACATGTCGTTTCGTGGACATCCCGCCCCTGTGCTCGACCCCCGTCCGGGGGTAAATTACCGAGGAGCATCGACCCGGATGCTCCTACCGACCCGAAATCGGAGACCCCATGACCCGCTCTTCAGCCATGCCCGGAAACTCCTCGACCGGCGCCTCCGCCGACGCCGACGCGGCCGGCACCGCCGCCGCCTCGACCGGCGTCAGCCGCCGCCAGTTCACCACCGCCGCCGCCTGGGCGGCCCCCGTCATCGCCCTCGCCGTCGCGACCCCCCTCGCCTCGGCGAGCGCCACCATCTCGCTCTCCATCGCGCGTGACAACCAGGTCACCTTCACCGGTGACGGCGACCCGCGCGCCCTCGAGGGCACCTACGACGGCACCCTCTCGGCGCTCAACCTCCCCCAAGGCTCCGAGACGGGCGTGCTCACCTACACGATCGTCATCCCGAGTGGCGTGACGGTCAGCTACGGCTCCCTGCCCGCGGGCTGGGTGGTCGCGACCGACAGCCCCACCCTGCTCGTCTTCCAGGGCCCGAGCCTCACCAGCACGAACACCACCACCACCCTCCCGTCGCTCACCTTCGGAGGCACGATCGCCTCGGGCGACCGCATCGTCATCTCGATCGACGCGGCCGAGCCCGGTTACCAGGTCGCCGACGACGAGCTCGGCTTCGGCGCCTAGCCCGGCCGGGCACCCCAGCGCACGACGCCGCGGAGGGGGTGGGTCGCAGGCGAGCCGACCGTCGTAGGATGGAAGGCTCATGTCTGCCGACTCCCCCCTCCGCATCGTCTTTCCTCCCGAGCTGCCGGTCAGCCAGAAGAAGGACGAGATCGCACGCGCCATCCGCGACCATCAGGTCGTGATCGTCGCCGGCGAGACCGGATCGGGCAAGACGACGCAGCTGCCGAAGATCTGCCTCGAGCTCGGCCGCGAGTCGATCGGGCACACCCAGCCGCGCCGTCTCGCCGCGCGCACCATCGCCGAGCGCATCGCCGAGGAGCTCGGCCAAGAGGTGGGCGGCCTCGTCGGCTACCAGGTGCGCTTCACCGACCGCGCGTCGAAGGCGACGCGCATCAAGCTGATGACCGACGGCATCCTGCTCAACGAGATGAACCACGACCGGATGCTGTCGCGCTACGACACCATCATCATCGACGAGGCGCACGAGCGCAGCCTCAACATCGACTTCCTCCTCGGCTACCTCAAGCAGCTGCTCCCCCGTCGCCCCGACCTCAAGGTCATCATCACGAGCGCGACGATCGACCCCGAGAGCTTCGCCCGTCACTTCGCGGATGCGCAGGGCACGTCAGCACCCATCGTCGAGGTCTCGGGGCGCACCTTCCCGGTCGAGATCAGGTACCGCCCGCTCGCGCCCGAGGCGCCGACCGACGACCCGGACGATCCCGACGAGACGGATGAACGCCGCGACCGGTCGGCCCGTCCCGCCCGCGCGCCCGTCGCCCCCGGCGCCTCCGCTCCCGAACCGAAAGACCTGCTCGAGGCGATCGGCGACGCCCTCGACGAGCTCGCCCGCGAGGCCCCGGGCGATGTGCTCGTGTTCCTCTCGGGGGAGACCGAGATTCGGGATGCGGAGGAGGCCCTCCGAGGTCGTCTCGCCTCGAGCGGCCGCATCGCCGACACCGAGGTGCTCCCTCTCTACGGGCGGCTGAGTGCCGCCGACCAGCACAAGGTGTTTCAGCGCAGCTCGACGCCGGGCATCCGTCGCCGGGTGATCCTCTCGACCAACGTCGCCGAGACGAGCCTCACGGTGCCGGGCATCAAGTACGTGATCGACGCCGGCACCGCGCGCATCAGCCGCTACTCGGTGCGATCGAAGGTGCAGCGCCTGCCGATCGAGGCGATCTCGCAGGCGAGCGCGAACCAGCGTTCGGGCCGTTCGGGCCGCACCAGCGACGGCATCGCCATCCGTCTCTACTCGCAGGAGGACTTCGAGCGGCGGCCGGAGTTCACCGACCCCGAGATCCTCCGCACGAACCTCGCCGCGGTCATCCTGCAGATGATCTCGCTCGACCTCGGCGACATCGCCTCGTTCCCCTTCCTCCAACCGCCTGATTCACGGGGCATCAAGGATGGGCTCGATCTCTTGGCGGAGCTCGGCGCGACGGCCTCGAACCGCGCGACGGTCTCGAACGCTCCCCAACTCACCCGCATCGGCCGCGACCTCGCCCGTCTCCCCATCGAGCCGCGCTTCGCGCGCATGGTCGTGGAGTCGAAGCGCACGAACACCAGCCGTGAGGTGCTCGCTATCGTGGCGGGCCTCACCATCCAAGACCCGCGCGAGCGCCCGCTCGAGAAGCGCGGCCGCGCCGACGAGCTGCACGCCCGCTTCGCCGACCCCACGAGCGACTTCCTCACCCTGCTCAACCTCTGGAACTACCTCGACGAGAAGCAGCGCGAGCTGAGCTCCAGCGCGTTCCGCCGCCTCTGCAAGGCCGAGTTCCTCAACTACCTGCGCATCCGCGAGTGGCAAGACGTCTACCGGCAGCTCCGGCAGCTCGCGAAGCCCCTCGGCCTCACCCTCGGCGAGCCGAGCGTCAACCCCGACGGCATCCACCGCTCCCTGCTCTCCGGGCTGCTCTCGCAGATCGGCCTGCGCGACCAGGCCAAGCGCGACTACCTCGGCGCCCGCCAGACGCGCTTCATGATCTTCCCCGGTTCCACCCTCGCCAAGAAGCAGCCGAGCGCCGTCATGAGCGCCGAGCTCGTCGAGACCAGCCGCCTCTTCGCCCGCATGAACGCGGCGATCGACCCGGCCTGGGCCGAGTCGCTGGCGGGCGACCTGGTGAAGCGCAGCTACTCCGAGCCGCACTGGGAGAAGAAGCAGGGCGCCGCCGTCGCCTACGAACGCGTGACGCTGTTCGGGGTTCCCATCGTGGCGCGCCGGCGCATCCAGTTCGCCCGGGTCGACCCGGAGTACGCCCGCGAACTCTTCATCCGCCACGCCCTGGTCGAGGGCGAGTGGGAGTCGCAGCAGGCCTTCGACCGCGCCAACCGGGCGTTCCGGCGCGAGCTCGAGCAGCTCGAGGAGCGCTCGCGGCGCCGCGACATCCTGCTCGACGACGAGGCGGTGTTCGAGTTCTACCAGGCGCGCATCCCGCGCGACGTGCTCTCGCAGCGCACCTTCGAAGGGTGGTGGAAGAAGGCGCGGCACGACGACCCCGACCTCCTCACCATGACCCTCGAGACCCTGCTGCCCGAGGGCGCCCCCGAGGTCGACGAGACCGAGTTCCCCGCGATGTGGCAGCAGGGCGACCAGCGCCTCGCGCTCAGCTACCGCTTCGAGCCGGGCGCCGACGACGACGGCGTCACCGCGACCGTGCCGCTCGCCCTCCTGCCGCGCCTCGAGGAGCGCGCCTTCGAGTCGCAGGTGCCCGGGTTCCGCCGCGAGCTCGTGGTGGCGCTCATCAGGGTGCTGCCGAAGCGGCTGCGCGTGAACTTCGTGCCCGCCACCGACTGGGCCGGGCGGTTGCTCGACGAGATCCCGGATGCGCAGGGCACGTCAGGCGCCGACGCCCCCGCCTTCCTCGATGCGCTGGCGAAGACGATGACGCGCCTCGCCCATGTGCAGGTCACGGCTGCCGACTTCGAGCGCGATCGTCTGCCCGAGCACCTGCGGGTGACGTTCCGGGTGGTCGACGAGCGCGGGCGCACGGTGGGTGCGGGCAAGGATCTCGCCGCGCTGCAGTCGAAGCTCGCCGACGCGGCCCGCGCGAGCATCGCGCGCGCGTCGGGTGCGGTGGGCGGCGGGTCGGGCGCGGGTCTCGATCCGGCCTCGCGCGTCGCCTCCGCCGGGGCGCGCCGCGGCGCCCCGGCCGGACCCGCCGGCGCAGGTGGCGGCGCCCGCGCAGGTGCAGCGGGCGGCCCGAGTGGCCCGGGTGGCCCGAGCAGCGGCACCGCAGGCACCCCTTCACCCCGCTTCGCCGAACGCACGGGCCTCACCACCTGGGACGTCGGCGACCTCCCCCGCCACGTCGACACCGCCCAGCACGGTGGCGTCATCCGCGCCTACCCGGCCCTCGTCGACCAAAAGACCTCCGTCTCCCTCCGCCTCCTCGCCACCGCCGACGAGCAGCAGCGCACCACCCCGGCCGGTGTGCTGCGCCTGCTGCAGCTCGCGGTACCGAGCCCCGCCTCCTACGTGCGCGACCATCTCACGCAGAACGAGAAGCTCCTTCTCGCCACGAGCCCCTACCAGAACGTGAACGCGCTCTTCGACGATGCGATGCTGGCCTGCGCCGAGGAGGCGCTGCGGGCACTCCACCCCGACGGCCTGGTCTGGAGCGCCGCCGAGTTCGAGGCCGTGCGCGACCGCCTCTCGAAGGCCGTTCTCCCCCTGCTCGACCAGACCATCACGACCGTGGTGCGCATCCTGAGCGGTGTTCGCGACGTGGAGCGCGCCATCAAGTCGGTGACGAGCATGGCCCTGCTGCCCGCGGTCACCGATGCGCGGGAGCAGCTCGCCGCGCTCGTCTTCCCCGGGTTCGTCGCCCGCACCGGGCTGGCCCGCCTCGGCCACCTGCCGCGCTACCTCGCGGGAATCGTCTACCGCCTCGAGAAGCTCTCCGACAACCCGGCGCGCGACCGCGCCTGGATGAACGAGGTGCAGACCGCGACGGCCCGGTACACGGATGCGGGCGGCAGCATCCCCCTCGCACCGCACTCCCCCGAGAACCTGGTGCGGGCCCGCTGGCTGCTCGAGGAACTCCGCATCGGCCTGTTCGCCCAGCCCCTCGGCACCGCCGAACCCGCCTCCCTGCAGCGCATCACGAAGCTCCTCGCCTGAGGCGGTTCGCGGCCGGAGGGCGTACTAGACTCGTTCGGTTATGAGCAGCTACGCCACCCTTCTGAAGACGCGCGGAGTCGCGCGCATCATCGCTGCTCAGCTCACCGCGCGGTTCCCGTTCGGCATGCTGTCGCTGGCGTTCCTGCTGCACATCGAGCACACCTACGAGTCGTACGGGGTGGCGGGTCTCGTGCTCGCCGCGCTCAGCATCGGCCAGGCCATCGCGGGGCCGCTGACGAGCCGGTTGATGGGTGTGTGGGGGATGCGCCCGGTCATCATCAGCACGATGGTCGTCTGCGCCCTCGCCATCACGACGATCGCCCTGTTCCCCATCGGCATCGCCGCCGACATGGTGGTGGCGTTCGTCGCGGGGCTCACGATGCCGCCCATCCAGCCCGCGGTGCGCACGATCTACCCGAAGATGGTGAACTCGCAGCAGCTCACCCCGCTGTTCTCGCTCGACGCCTCGGCGCAGGAGATCATCTGGATCCTCGGCCCCGTCGTCACCACCTTCGTCTCCCTGCAGATCGGCACCCAGTGGGGCATCCTGCTCGCGGTGGCCTTCCTCCTCGGCGGTGGCGTCTGGTTCGTGACGAGCCCTGAGCTCGGGCGGGTGCGCATCCCTCGTTCCAAGCGCAAACTCGGCGTGGTGCTGAAGAAGCCGCCGGTGCTGCTCGCGACCATCGTGGGCTTCCTCCTCGTCGCCGCGTGCGCCGCCATCGAGGCCGGAGTCGTGTCGACGTTCGGCGAGGGCGGTGCGGAAGCGGGCTTCGTGCTCGCGGTCTTCGCGATCGGCTCGCTCGTCGGCGGTCTCGCCCTCGGCCACAAGCCGATCGGGCCCTGGGCGCTGGCGCGCCGCATGGCGATCGTGTTCCTCGGCACCGCGATCGCCGCCGCCTGGCTCAACGTGTGGTGGCTCGCCGTCATGCTCTTCATCGCGGGGATCGGCATCGCTCCCGCCCTCGCGGTGATGTTCGCCATCGTGTCGGCCAGCGTGCGCTTCAGCGACACGGCGGAGGCCTACGGATGGGTCGGCACCGGCCAGCTCATCGGTGCGGCCCTCGGGTCGTCGCTCGCCGGCTTCCTCATCGACGGCATCGGATCGGTGGGCGCGTTCCTCGTGGCGGCGGGGCTGGCGCTGCTCGGGTTCATCGTGCCGTTCGCGGGCAAGCGCTTCCACCCCGATCTACGCGGGCGCGACGCGAGCCCCATCCCCGACACCGAGCCCGTGGGCATGGTCAACTAGCGCCATGGTCGACGCGCTCTCCCCGGTACTCACCCTCAACGACGGCACCCTCATGCCGCAGCTGGGCCTCGGCGTCTACAAGACCAGCGACGACGAAGCGACGGATGCTGTCGCCGTCGCCCTGGAGAACGGTTACCGCCTCATCGACACGGCATCGATGTACCTCAACGAACATGGTGTGGGTGAGGGAGTGCGTCGCAGCGGGGTGCCGCGTGACGAGGTGTTCGTCACCACCAAGGTCTGGCACACCGACAACGGCTACGACTCGACGCTGCGCTCCTTCGACGAGTCGCTCGCGGCGCTCGGGTTCGACTACGTCGACGCGTACCTCATCCACTGGCCCGCGCCGCTGCGCGACCGCTACGTCGACACCTGGCGCGCGCTCGCGGCGCTGAAGGCCGAGGGACGGGTGCGCTCGATCGGCGTCGCGAACTTCCACCCGCAGCACGTCTCGCGGCTCATCGACGAGACCGGGGTGGTGCCGGCCGTGAACCAGGTGGAGCTGCATCCGTGGCTCCCCCAGCACGTGCTGCGCGCCTTCGACGCCGAGCTCGACATCGTCACTCAGGCATGGTCGCCGCTCGCGCGCGGCCACGTGCTCGAGCCGGCGCACGGCGGTTCGGTGCTCGCAAGGCTGGGTGAGAAGCACGGCAAGAGCCCCGCGCAGATCGTGCTGCGCTGGCACGTGCAGAGCGGCATCGCGGTGATTCCGAAGTCGGTGACGCCTGCGCGCATCCGGGAGAACATCGACGTGTTCGACTTCGCGCTCGACTCCGACGACCTCGCCGCCATCGCCGCGCTCGAGACGGGAGAGCGCACGGGGGTCGACCCCGACGACCGCAACTGAGGGGCTGGCGCGCGCCGCGCATCTGGCGTGCCGGTCGAGCCGTCGACTGAGCCGGCTCGCCCTCGCGGCCGCGCATCCGTCGCTCGGCTCACCCCTTAGCTGCGCAGCGCCTGCGTCCCGATCACCGAGAGCAGCTGCAGCTTCTCGTGGCTCTCGCTGCCGGGAACCGCGGTGTACACGAGCAGCATCTGCGAGCTCTCCGCGTCGACGAGGCTCTGGCACGTCAGCTCGAGCTCGCCGAGTTCGGGGTGCACGAAGTGCTTGGTGTCACGCGGCCGCAGGCCGACCTCGTGCAGCGCCCAGGTGGCGCGGAACTCGGGGCTGCGCTCCAGCAGCAGATCGACGAACCCGGCTGCCCGTGAGCCCGGCCCGCGCTTCGTGGCGAGTTCGCGGAGGCCCGCGGTGAACAGACGGGTGAGGAACTCGTGCTCCTCGGGCGCGTACAGCTCGCGGGTGTCGGCACGCGTGAACCACCGGAACCCGAGGCTGCGTTCGGGCCCGGTGTAGCGCGTGAGGTCGCCGGTGAGCGCGACACCGAGCCTGCTCTGCCGCAGCGTCTCGCCCAGCTCGGTGACGATCTCGGCCGGGGTGTCGTCGAGTCGGTCGAGAATGCGCAGCATGCCCGGGCTGATGTGTTCCCCCGCCCCGCCCTGCGCGGGAGGGTTGTGCCCGGCCAGGCGGAACAAGTGGTCGCGTTCGGCGAGCGAGAGGTGCAGACCCTGGGCGATCGAGGCGATCATCTGCTCCGAGGGCTGCGGCCCGCGTTCGCGCTCGAGCCTGGAGTAGTAGTCGGCCGACATGTTGCACAGCACCGCGACCTCTTCACGGCGGAGTCCACTCGTGCGCCGACGCACGCCCTGGGGCAGCCCGACGTCGCTCGGCTGCAGCGACTCGCGGCGCCGGCGGAGGAACTCGGCGAGGCCGGCTCGGTCGATGTCCATCTGGGTGCCCTCTCGTCGCCTCCTTTCTATACGACCCGGCGACGCGCATCCACGGACCGTCGATCCCAGGATGCGGAGGCCCTGAACGCGGGCCTCCTGCGCCGCGAGTATGGAGGCATCGCACCTCGCCACCGCAGCATCACCTCGAAGGAGCCCACCATGCCACGCCCCCACCCCGACCTCACCCTCCCCGACCTCACCGGTCGCCGCGCCCTCGTCACAGGGGCCAGCGACGGCATCGGCCTCGTCATCGCCACCCGCCTCGCGGCCGCGGGTGCGTCGCTCGTGCTGCCGGTGCGCAACCGTGCCAAGGGCGAGCGGGCTGTCGCGACGATTCTCGAGTCGGCTCCGGAGGCGTCGGTCACCCTGCACGACCTCGACCTGTCGTCGCTGGCCTCGGTGGCCGCTCTCGGTGACGAGCTCCGCGCATCCGGAGACCCGATCCACCTGCTCATCAACAACGCAGGGGTCATGACCCCGCCCGACCGGCAGGAGACCGCCGACGGCTTCGAGCTGCAGTTCGGCACCAACCACCTCGGTCACGTCGCCCTCGTCGGCGAACTGCTGCCGCTGCTGCGTGCCGGGCGTGCGCGGGTGACCTCGCAGATCAGCGTCGCCGCGAACTCGGGCGCCGTGAACTGGGACGACCCCAACTGGACGCATTCCTACAACGGCATGCGCGCCTACAGCAGCTCGAAGATCGCCTTCGGCCTCTTCGCGCTCGAGCTCGACCGCCGCAGCCGCGCGGAGGGCTGGGGCATCTCGAGCAACCTCTCCCACCCGGGCGTCGCCCCCACGAGCCTGCTCGCGGCACGGCCCGAGCTCGGTCGCTCGACCGACGCGGCGGGGCGCCGGCTCATCCGCTTCCTGTCTGCGCGGGGCATCCTGGTCGGCACCGTCGACTCGGCAGCCCTCCCCGCCCTCTACGCCGCCACCAGCCCGGATGCGGTCGGCGGCCGCCTCTACGGCCCCCGCGGCCTCGGCCACGTCGGCGGTGCCCCCGCCGAACAGCCCCTCTACTCCCGCCTCACCTCCCCCGCCGACGCCGCCCGCCTCTGGGACCTCTCCCTGCAACTGACGGGGGTGCCCATCCGCTGACGGAGCTTCGTGAGCGCGAGCGCGCCGCCGCCCACCGGCGCTCGATGGAGTCAGAAGTTCGAGCGATTCTGACCGAGGCCGTCGCCGAGGCTGGACTCGTGCGGGCGTGGTTGGCGCTCGCGTCCGAGGTCCGCTCCGTCGGTCGCGTGAGCGGAGACGACGAGGAGCTCGTGCTTCCCGCTCGATCCGCGCCGAGGAGGATCGATTTCTCGTGATTGTGTTCTCTCCGACTTCGAAGACCTCGACATCGACCTCATCAATCCTTGGAACCTGGGCTGACACCCAGTAGCGCGATGAACCGGCGGGGGGGACTTAGTCGAGGCAGGCGACGAGGTTCTCGACGAAGGGTTTCCAGGCGGGGCCGCGGTATTGCTGGGCGACCCAGTTGATGTCCATGACGATGGCGACCTTGCCGCCGCCTTCGACGTCGGAGCCGTTCCAGGCGGCCACGACGGCACGCGACGGGTCGTCCGCCACCCCGACCGTGTTGCGGGGCGCAACCCCGGAGAGGCTGCCCGGCGAACTGGCGAGCAGCTCGTTCACCGCGTTCGGGCTGGTTCGGAGCGACTTCGGCCCGGTGCTCGTGAAGAGCACGTCGTTCCCGTCCTCGCCCGCGAACGCCACGTCGCCGCCGGTGGTCACCCTGTTGATGACCTCGATGCTCGTGTCGGTCGACGAGCAGCAGCCCCACTCGCCGGTGAGGTACACCCCGTTGCCCGCCGCGACGTAGTCGACGAGCCGATCGACTTCCTCGCCGCTCAGCGCGTTCGTGTCGACGTACCAGATCTGCCCGAACCCGGAGAGGTCGTCGGGCATGGTCTCCGCGCGCGCCACTGTGCGACCGAAGGAGGCGAACGCAGCAGCGAGGTCACCCATGTCGGTGCCGTTCCCGGATGCGGTGCGGTCACCTCCTCCGAGCAGCAGCACGTCGCCGCCCGTGGGCCCCTCCTTCGCACAGGCGACCGCCGCCTCGGCGTCGACGACAGGGATCGACCCGGCATAGGGCAGCGGCTTGGTGTCCTTCTCGTCGGTTCGCTTCTTCACCGTCGGGGTGTTGGTTCCGGCCGTCGAGACGATGCAGCTCCCCACCTCCGCTGCCGTGAGCTCAGGGCGGGCGCCGATGACGAGCGCGGCGACACCCGCGACGATGGGCGCCGCCATCGAGGTTCCCGCCATCTGACCGTAGCCGCGGCAGCGGAACCAGCCGAACAGTCCGCATCCGCTCTGAGTGCTTGTGGTGCTCCACACGCCCTCGTCACCGCCGGCGAGTCCGATCCCGTACCCGCCCCCGGCCGACACCTCGACCTCGGGCCCGTAGTTCGAGAACCAGGCAAGGGTGCCGTCGGAGTTGTTGGCGGCGACGGAGATGACGTTGGGCAGGGCCCAGCTCTTGCCCATCGGGCTGTGCACACCGACACCGCAGTTGTTGCCCGCCGACAGCGTCCACACGATGTCGCGGCCGGTTGCGCCGTTGAAGAGGCGGCGGAACATGCCTGCGGCCTCCGACACCTCGGCGTTGAGTTCGTCGTTGAGCGCCTTCGAGACGCACCCGCCTTCCTCGGTGTTCCGCCCGAGACTCATGTTGACGACACGCACCTGATCGGATGCGGCCATCACCGCCGCCGACTCGAAGATCGTCTTGTAGGCGCGAAGCCAGGAGTCCCTGTCGGTGTCCGAGCCCAGCGAGCCGAGCCCGATGCTCGTGACGGGGCAGCCCCATGCCGCCCCGACGACGCCCTTGCCATTCGCGGCGGCGCAGGCGAGACCGGCGACGTGGGTGGCATGCTCGTCGGGCTGCTTCGCGTGGAGGACCGATGCCACATTCAGGTCTTCGTGGTCGTCGGCGACCGTGCCGCCATCGACGATTCCGACCGGCACGTCCGTTCCGGTCGAGGAGTCCCAGGCCTGGGGTGCGCGCACCTGACGCAGGTGCCAGGTGCCCGCCTGCCCGTCGTCGTTCCAGTCGCCCGGCGGCAGCGCCTGATCGCCGATCGGTGCGAGGATCGACCGGCTCACCTCGGCGACCCCTTCGGTCGACGCGATTTGGCCGATGAGTGCGGCCAGGTCGGCGGGCGGCTCGGGCCATCGCAGCTCGTAGACCCCGAGCTCTTCGAACGACGCGGTGACGAGCGCTCCGGTCACCGCGGCGATGCTCTCGGCCTGCCACGCCTGGCCCGGTTCGACGTCGGTGCCCAGCGTGACGAGGAGTTCGTCGGCGAGCGCCGAGCCGCCGGCGACGGTGAGGGTCGCCTCGGCGACCCGGTCGGCCGAGGGCTCGGTGAACGCGTACTCGACCCGGGCAGCCTCGGCGAGCGTGAGCGTCGACACCGAGATGGTCGCGGCGAAGGCGACTCCGCACGTCTCGGCGCGACATCCCGAACCGGTGATGAGCGCATCCGTCTCACCGCTCTCGACCGTGCGCGATGCACTGATCTGCAGTGAACCACCCTCGGTGACGAGTGCTGTGAGCAGGCCGTCGGCGGAGGTCCACGGGTCGATCCGCTCGACCCTGTCGATGCCTTCCGACAGGCCGACGGTCGCAGCAGAGCCTGCGGAGACCGTCACCGCGGCGGAGAGCTCGGCGACCCCGGTCGTGTCGACCCCCACCGAGACAGCGGCACCGATCGCGCCCGAGGCGTCGAGGGCGAACACCGAGTACTGGTAGCCCGAACCGGGCGCCACCGTCTCGTCGACGTAGGAGGTCGCGGCGCGGTCGTCGAGGGTCGCGACCGCCTCGCCCGAGAACGGTGTGGCCGGTGGCGTGCCGTCGGAGGAACGACGGATGCTCACCCCGGCGAACGCGGCATCGGCGGGGTTCTCCCAGGCGAGGCCGACACGGTGCGACTCCGCGACCGCCTGAAGCTTCGACACCGCGAGCGAGCTCTGCAGCCTGAGCGACGCGAGCTGCTTGGCGACGGCGTCGCTGATCGTGCCTGGTCCGCCGAAGAGCACGATCTTCTGCGGCTGCAGACGGATGAGCTCACCGCGCACACTGTCGGGGAGCGATCCGCGGGCGGTGAGCAGTACCGGCGCATCCGAGAGCCCGGCGAAAGGTGCGCCGGAGAGGGCGTCGGGGAACGATTCGCCGCTCGCGACGAAGGCCACCGGGGCACCCGCGGCGATGGAGGAGCCGCTGATGGCGGCCGAGGTGGAGTAGCGGTCGGCACCGGCGAGGCGCGAGACGTCACCGCTCGTGGCGAGCGTGCGGAGTTCGTCGGCCACAGCGTCGCTGATGGTGCCTGCACCGCCGAACAGCACGATGCGGGTCGGCTTCAGCCGCTGCAGCTCGGCCCGCACACTGCCCGGGAGGGAGTCGCGAGCGGTCAGGAGCACGGGGGCGCCTGCACTACCCGCGATGGGCGCACCGGAGAGTGCGTCGGGGAACGACTCGCCGCTCGCGACGAACACCGTCGGCACACCCTGCTCCGTGCTCGCCTTGCTGATCGCCGCCGAGGTGGAGAACCGATCCGTTCCGGCGAGACGGTCGACCTCGCCCGTCGCGGCAAGGCCCTGGAGCTCGTCGGCGACGCGAGCGCTGATGGTGCCGGTGCCTCCGAACACGACGATGCGTTGCGGCTCGAGGCGTCGGATCTCGGCACGCACGGCGTCGGGAAGGCTGTCGCGAGCGGTCAGGAGCACCGCGGACCTCTCGGCACCGGCGAGCGGCGCGCCGGCGAGCGCGTCGGGAAAGCTCTCCCCACTGGCGATGAAGAGGGTCTCGACGCCGGGCTCGACGCTCGCGGCACTGATGGCGGCGGAGGTGCCGAAGCGGTCGTCGCCTGCGATGCGCTCGACGGGAAGCAGCGCCTGGGCGTCGACGGTGGTCACCGGGGCGGCCGAGACCGCTGCGGATGCGGCACCGCCGGTCGCCGAGATCAGTCCGGTTGCGAGCAGCACCGCTGCGCCCCCGGCCATCCACGCCCGACCCGACCGCCGCGGAAACCGACCCGCGACCCTGCTCACGACACGACGCGGCATTGCACTCTCCCCCGTGTGCGCCGTCTTTCGCGCGCACAATCGACAACCGTAGTGACAACCTCACCTGGCACTCAACAGACCAGCTGCCCCCAGAAGGGGGCGGAACCTCTGAGGGCTCAGTCGCAGGCGATGCCGTCGCCGTCGCGGTCGAGGTCGTAGATGTCGGTGCCGATGACCTGGACAGGGCCCTGCACGTAGGAGGGGCCGTTGCCGCTGCCACCGGCGCAGTCGACGTCGGAGTCGATGGGGACGCAGGCCCCGGCGTAGTTGGGGTCGCAGCCGCCGCCGGGGACGGCAGCCTCGGGCTCAGGCTCGGGAGCGGGCGGGGGTGGGGGCTGGCGGGTGCCGATGGCGGTGACCTCGTCGATCGGGGCGACGGTGATCGTCTCGGAGACGAGGCGGCGGGCGGTTTCGACGCCGTCGACGACGGTGAGCTCCCAGCGGGTGACCATCTCGCCAGGGACTCCGGCGGTGACGACGATGTTCGTGCCGACGTCGACAGTCGGGTCTTCGTAGGTCGAGGAGCCGTGGGCGATGGCCTCGGGGACGTCGACCATGACGAGAGACGGGGCAGCCTTAGGGGTCGGGGTCGGCTTCGGAGTCGCGGTCGGCTTCGGGGTCGCGGTGGGTTTCGACGCCGGTGCCGACGTCGACTCCGAGTTCTGGCTCGTGCCGCTCTCCGCACTGAGCGTCGTGTCGTCGCCCTGCCCGCTCGCCAGTTCGGTGGCGACCGGACGCGGTGCCACCAGCGCACCTAGCAGCAGGACCGCAACGGAGATGCCGAGCGCCGCACCGCCCGCACCCTTCGTGCGGGGGAGGTTGAGCCACCCCGCCCGCCGGGTCGCGAGGGTGTAGATGCCGGCTCCGATGCCGAACAGGGCCAGCACGACGAGGAAGCCGCCGAAGCCGGTGCGGGTCGCGCCGATGAGGGCGAGCAGCACGGCGATCGCCGCGACGATCCAGGTGGTGAGGCTCGGGCGCCACCGCTTCGTCGTCCGCGCTCGCCGAGCATCCGGTGTCGGCAGGGGCGCGAACTCCGTGTTCGAGTTCTGGGCCCAGGCTGTGGTGAATTCGGTCCAGCGGGTGCCGTCCCACCAGCGCTGCTGGCGCGGGTCGTTCGGGTCGGCGTACCAGCCGGGGGCGGCGGGAGGAGTCGTCATCGGGTCGTCGCATTCGGGTCGGGGTCGCCACTACGGGCGGCACACCGAAGGCTACGACTGTCGACCAGTGCTCAGACAGCCCCGTTTTCGGGGGTCTTGCGACCACGAGGAGCTGTCTCCGCTCCCCCGCCCGCCCCGGTAGCGGATCCCCCACCGAGCGAGAGCGTCGCGGCGAAGCCGATCGCGAGGAATCCCGCGGCGGCGAACGCCGAGTACTTGGTGCCATCGGAGAACGCGATCTTCGCATCCTCCACGGTGTCGGCCATCGACGGATCCTTCTCGAGCCCTGCGATGGCCGCGCCCGAGCTGTCGACGACCTGGGTCACCACCTGGTCGCGGGTCGCATCCGGAACCCCTCGGTCAGCAAGTCGCGCGTCGAGCTGCGCGCCCGCCGTGGTGAAGAGCACGGTACCCAGGATGGCGATGCCGAGCGCCGACCCGATCTGCCGTGCCGTGCTCTGCGTGCCCGAGCCCTGACCGCTCTGCTCGAGGGGAACATCCTTCAGCACGACGCCCGTGAGCTGCGCGGTGGCGAGGCCCACGCCGAAGCCGTAGACGAAGAGGAACGGGATGAGGAGCCCCCAGGCGGTGTCGGGCCCGATCACGAAGCCGAGGCCCGCGACACCCACGATCTCGGCGGCGAGGCCGACCCGCACGATGACGACGGGGCGGATGCGGTTGCCGAACGCGCCGGCGAAACCGGAGGCGACGAATGATCCGATGGCGAGGGCAAGCAGGATGAAGCCCGTCTGCAGCGCGTCGAAGCCGAGCACGTTCTGGAGCCACAGCGGCAGCGAGAGGATGATGCCGAACTCGCCGAGCGACACGATCATCGCGGCGATGTTGCCGTTGCGGAAGCTCGGGATGCCGAACAGCTCGAACGGCAGCATCGTGCTCTCGCCCCGGCGCATGCGGCGGCGGCCCCAGAGCACGAACGCGACCCCCGCCACGACGGCGAGCGCGAAGGCGAAGGGGATGGGCGAGATGTCGAAGGGCCAGGTCCAGTCGCCGAGCGACGGGGCGGTGTCGGTGAGCCACCAGCCGTAGATGCGGCCCTCGATGAGGGCGAAGACGAGGCTGGCGCTGGCGACGACGGAGAGCAGGGCGCCGACGACGTCGATGCGGCTCGGGGCGCCGAGAGTGCTGCCCGAGCCGGATGCTCCCGCACGCGCATCCGCTTCTCGCGACTCGCGCACGAACAGCAGCACGCCCACCACGATGACGACGCCGAGCGGAATGTTGATGCCGAACGCCCACCGCCACGAGAAGTAGGTGGTGAGCCAGCCGCCGAGCAGCGGGCCGACGGCCGTCATGCCCCCGATGGTGGAGCCCCAGATGGCGAAGGCGAGCGCGCGCTCGCGACCGCGGAAGGTGGCGTTGATGAGGGAGAGGGTGGTGGGCAGCACCATCGCGCCGCCGATGCCCTGCACCACGCGGGCGCCGATGAGGAGGTCTCCGCTCGGTGCGGTGGCGGCGAGGATGCTCGCCCCGGCGAACACGATGACGCCGAGTACCAGCATGCGCCGTCGTCCGAACCGGTCGGCGAGTGTGCCGAAGACGAGGAGCAGGGCGGCGAAGACGAGGGTGTACGACTCCTGCACCCACTGCACCTGGGTGGAATCTATCCCCAGATCGTCGATGATCGAGGGGATCGCGACGTTGACGATGGTGGAGTCGACGATGATGAGAGCCACCGCCAAGCTGATGAAGACCAGTCCGAACCACCGGGTGCGTGCTGACATGCCGTCGACCTTCTCTCGATCGCGCTCTTCGATTTCGCTAATCAGCTTAGCGATCTCCGCCCTGCGCGACACGGTGGGATTCTTGCTCTCATGGGGAGTTATCAGCGAAGTGCATCTCTGCCGAAACTGGCGTCCGTCGTGGCCGTCACCGCCTCGGTTCTGGTCGTCGCCGGCTGCACGGGCGCGGGCACGGGCTCGCCCGCTGTCGACTCGACACTCACACCGAACGCGTCAGCGATGCCCGACGCGGCCTGCGAACCCGCGCAGACTCCCGCTGCCGGGCAGTCTTCGGGCGATGCCGAGTTCGTCACGCCCGCCGCCCTGTGCGAGCTCGACGGGCGTGCCTGGCGTTCGACGGGCTTCACGTTCATCACGAACTCCACCGACTGGGGCGACGCCACGACCCCCGAGTGCGACGCGGCCCGCGTCGACGCCTACTGGTTCAACCGCGAGCGTGTGCAGGAGACCATCACCACGATCGATCTGGAGTCGGACGCGACCGACGACGCGCGCTCGCTCGGGATCGTGGGCGTCGCCGTGATGCCCGTCCCCGACCCCGACGAGATCCCGCGACCGACCGAGGTCGCCGACGCCGACGACATCGTGCCGCCGGCCACTCCGGCCGACGCCGTAGCCCTCGTCGACGCCGAAGTGGCCGCCTGCCTGCCCGGCTCGACACAGACCGCCCAGGAGCACGGCCCGTGGCGCGGCGTGCGCGGCTCGCAGTCGGGCGACGACGGCGAGGTGCTGCGCTGGTGGGTCGCCGGCGACACCTCGTGGGCGTGGGTGGAGGCCTATATCTCGAACACCCTCTCCGCCGACGAGGCAGCCGAGCTCGAGGACGCCCTCGACACCGTGCTCGACGCGCAGGCCGAACTGATCGGGGCGTGAGTTCGGGCCGCCGGCCGGGGGCGCGTGTGGCCCACGCCGCGCGGGTCAGAGTGTACGGCCGCCGTCGACGGTGAGCACCTGTCCGGTCATGAAGGCCGAGGCAGGGGTCAGGAGGAAGCGCACCACGTCGGCGATCTCGTCGAGGGAAGGGCGTCGTCGCAGAGCGATCTGCTCGAGGTCGCGCAGCTCGTCGGTCTCGGCGGCATCCGGCGCGGCGGTGTCGGCCGCGGCCCACAGCTCTCGGATGCGCTCCGTCGGCACGGTCCCCGGCGCGACCACGTTGGCCCGGATGCCCGCCGGCCCGACGTCGCGCGCGAGGTACTTCGTGTACATGACGACGGCGGCCTTGCTCACCCCGTAGTGCGCGTAGGCTCCGTCGGCGGTGGGAGCCACCCCGTTGATCGACGACATCGTCACGATCGACCCTCCCCCGGCTTGGCGCATTCCGGGAACCACCGCCACGCAGGAGTTCACGGCGGTCACGAGATTGCGTTGCAGCGCGGTCGCGAGCGCGTCCGGGTCGAGCTCGCCCGCCTTGTTGCCGTGCAGCGAGCCCGACCCTCCTCCGGCATTGCAGACCAGCCCGCGAACCGGAGCCCCGAAGTCGGACGCGATGCGCGCGAACGTCTCCCGAACCGCATCCGCCTCGGTGAGGTCGACTTCGTACCCGCGGCTGTCGTGCCCCGCCCGCCGCAGCTCCTCGTCGGTGGTGTCGGCGGTCATCGCCGCCGCCTCACCCTCGAACGCTCGGTACGAGTGCAGATCGAGATCGACGACCGCGACGCGCAGACCGAGGCCTCCTCCGGCGAGCACGTGCGCGATGTGCCGCCCGAGCCCCCGCGCCGCCCCCGTGACCACCACGACGTCCCCCGCGCCGGGAGCGGCGGCCTGAAAGTCCCTCACCACGCTCACCCCTCCCACGTCCACGACACGAGCGTGCCCGGGTACCCGAGGGTCACCCAGACGCGTCCGTGAGCCACGCACACGTTCGTGGGGTCGCTCCCCGCACCGAGCGGCACCCGCTCGAGCACCTGCCCGGAGAGGTCGAGCACCTGCACCTCGTCGCCACGACTCCCGGTGACGATCAGCCTGTCGCCCGCGATGATCATCCCGTCGGGCGCCATGTGCTCGTCGAGCACCGCCCAGTCCTCGGCCGGGTCGAAGCCGCCGTCGGGCCGCCGCGCGAAGCGCACGACGCGGTTCGCGTAGGAGAGCCCGACGAGCAGCGACCCGTCGGGGTGGAAGGCCAGCCCGTTGCAGAAGCCGTCGGCGGTGGCGACGACCCGGGCACGCCCATCCGGGGTCACCGCGTAGATGCGCCCGGTCTCGAACCGTTCGAAGTCGGGGATGACCTCCCAGTTGCGCGGGTCGGTGAAGTAGACGGTTCCGTCGGCGTCGAACACGAGGTCGTTGGGCCGGAGCGGCCCATCGCCGAAGTCACCGGAGGCGGCGACGAGGTCGAGCCCCACGATGTACTCCGCCCACTCCCCGGTGGCGACGTCGACCCGATGCACCGCACCCGGATGCTGCGGCTCGGCGAACCGCAGCGTCCCGTCGGGCATCGGCCACACCCCGCCGTTGTTGGCCACGTAGAGCGCCCCGTCGGGCCCGAGCCTGAGCCCGTTCGGCGAACCGGGGAACTCGGCGACGGTCTCCACTCCCCCGCCGACCGGGTCGTAGTAGCGGAGGTTGCGGTCGCGCAGGTCGACGAACGCGATGCGCCCGTCGACCAGCTCGACCGGTCCTTCCGGAAAGCCGAGGCCCTCCAGATGGGTGGTGATCTCGGGCATCGTCACTCGGCGCCCGCGACGTTGCCGAACTTCTGCAGGATGCCGGTGTCGTAGAGGTACGTCGAGCTCTCGGGCAGCTCGGGCATCTCGATGAGCGTGTCGGTGCCGGCCTCGAAGTAGGTGTCGACGTTGTCCTTCTCGAGGATGACCATCGGCGGGCTGGTGAGCTCGGGGATGTCGGCGCCGGCCGCGGTGGCGGCGGCCATCGAGAGCAGGAACTCGCCCCAGTAGGCGAAGAAGCCCATCTGCTCGGTCACCCAGACGTCACCCTCGCGGATGTTCTTGAGCGCATCCGTGCTTCCGCCGTAGCCCGAGACCATGGCCTGCTCGGTGCGGCCCTGGTTGTCGAGGGCGCGGAGCACACCGACCGTGGTGTCGTCGCTCACGGTGTAGATGACGACGTTGCGGTCTTTCGGGATGGTCTGCAGCGCCTGGAGCGTGGCGTCGTAGCCCGAGTCGATGGTGAGACCGAGGTCGCCCTGCAGTCCTTCGTCGGGGGTGATGACGGTGGTGGTGGGCTGGATGTCTTCACTCGACACCTTCGTCATGCCGGGCACGAGCTCCGAGAGCTTCGCGTAGAACGCGGTGGCGGCGATGTTCACCGAAGCACCGAGCTCGGAGGCCTGGCCGATGACGACCGTCGTGTTCGACGCATCCCAGCCCCGGTCGGCCATCTGCGCGGCCATCGCCTCGGCGCCGAGCCCGGAGAGGTAGGGCTGGTCGAAGTTGAACAGCGGACAGCCCTCGACGGGCACGTTCACCGCGATGCACGGGATGCCGGCGTCGGTGAACTTCTGGCCCACGCGGGTGGTGGCGTCGGCGACCGAGGGGAACTCGATGATGACGTCGGGGTCGGAGGCCACCATGAGGTCGGCGTTGCTCAGCATGGTGGTGGCGTCGCCGGCGTTGTCGTAGACCTCGACTGTCGCGCCGAGCTCTTCTGCCTGCTTCACGAAGGTGTCGGCCTGGTTGACGTAGACCTCGGCGGCCGAAGTCGGGATGGCGAAGGCGAAGGTGAGGCCGGTGAGGTCACCGCTCGCGAGTGCCGAGTCGGTTGCTGCGGAGTCTCCGCCGGTGCCGCTGCTGCAGCCTGCCGTGACGAGGCCGGCGACGGCGATGACGGAGACGGCGGTGAGACGGAATGCGTGTCGTTTCATGGTGCGCCTTTCGGGTGATGAGGTGATGCGGGAAGGGTGGAGTGATGCGGGAGAGGTGGGGTGATGCGGGACTGGTGGGCGGATGCGGTGGTGAGCGGATGCGGTGGTGGCGACGCAGACAGACGGCTCAGGCCGCCCGCCGCGCCCGCTCCTGAATGCGGCTCAGCGTCACGGCGGCGAGGAGCACGAGCCCGGTGACGACCTGCTGGTAGAAGCTCGGCACGTGCAGGATGCTCATGCCGTTCGCGATGACACCGAGCAGCAGCACACCGATGACGGCGCCCGGCACCGAGCCGCGGCCACCGGTGAGCGCTGCACCACCGAGCACGACGGCGGCGAGGCTCTGCATGGTGGTGGTGGCCCCCATGGCGCCGGAGGCGGCGAGCAGCTGGCTCGCCGTGACGATCCCCGCCATCGCGGCGAAGAAGCCGGAGAACACGTACACGCTGCCGCCGATCACGGTCACCCGCACGCCGGCCAGCCGCGCGGCCTCGGGGTTGCCGCCCACCATGTAGATGCGACGACCGAGCACGGTGTGCGAGAGCAGCAGGTGCATGACGATCACCAGGGCGATCATGAGGAACACGTGCCACGGCACCGTGCTGATGGCGCGGTCTCCGAGCACGCCGGCTTCGGCGGGAACGGTGAGCGTCTGCCCGTTGGCCAGCGTGAACGCGAGCCCCGCGGTGATCGACATCGTGGCGAGCGTCGTGATGAGCGGGTTGATCTTCAGATGCACGATGAAGTACGTGTGCACGAGCCCGACCAGGATGCCCACCGCGAGACACACGGCCATCGCCGCGATCATCGGCACCCCCGCGGTGGTGAGGTTCGCGAAGGTCACCGCCGACAGCGGCAGCACACCGCCGATGGAGAGGTCGAATCCGCCCGAGATGACGACCAGCAGCTGCCCGAGCGAGGCGAGCATGATGACGCTCGCCGTGATGACGATGGTCGAGGCGTTGTTCAGCGTGAGGAAGTTCGGCGCGAAGATCGCGAAGCCGATCACGACCACCACGAGGAAGATGCCGACCGTGGCCAGGGCGGGAAGCCGCGACAGGGAGAACGAACGGGTATCAGTCATGGGAGACGGCACCTCCAGCGGCCGTTTCGAGTGCGATGCTCTTGGTCTTGCGGTCGTGGGTGAGCTCGTCGACGACCCGGCCGTCGCGCATGACGACGAGCCGGTCGGTGGCGTCGATCGCCTCTTGCACGTCTGAGGTGACGAGCACCACTGCGGCTCCGTGCCGGGCGAACTCGGCGAGCTGCTGGTGGATCTGGGTGCGCGAGCCGATGTCGACTCCGCGAGTGGGCTCGTGCAGCACGAGCACCCGGGGTGCGGCGGCGAGCCTGCTGGCGAGCAGCACCTTCTGCTGGTTGCCGCCGCTCAGCTCACCGACCTCCTGTCTCACCGAGGTGCACCGCACATCCGTCTCCGACGCGAGTCGCTTCGCGCCGTCGAGCTGGGCCCGGCCCTTCATCACGCCGAGCGGGGTGGCGTAGCGGCCGAGCTCCATCACGGTGATGTTCTCGCTGATGCTCTGGTTGAGGGCGAGCCCGTCGGTCTTGCGCTCGGCGGGCACGTAGGCGATGCCGAGGGCGCGCGCTCGGATGGGAGACGCAGGTACCGGCGAAGGCCCCGCCGGTCCAGACACCGTGCCCGACACCCGCCGCTCGTGCCCGCCCAGCGCGCGGGCGACCGTCTCCGCCCCCGAGCCGACGAGCCCGAAGATGCCCACGATCTCCCCCGTCCTGATCTCGAGCGACACGTCGTCGATGGCGGGCTGCTGCTCCGAGGTCCAGCCCTCGAGCCGCAGCGCGACCTCGTGCAGCACGGAGGAAGCGGCCTGCTCGGTCGCGGGCGCCTCGTACTCGGCGCCCAGCATGAGGTTGACCGTGCGCCCGAGGGTGGTGTCTGCGGTGGCCGAGCGGTCCTCCATCCGGCCGTTGCGCAGCACGACGATCTCGTCGCTGATCTCGAACGACTCGTCGAGGTGGTGGCTGACGTACACCAGCGACACCCCGGCGGCCTTCAGCGCGCGGAGTCGCTCGAGCAGGAACTCGGTCTCTCTGGCGTGCAGCGAGGCGGTCGGTTCGTCGAGGATGAGCACGCGCGCGTCGCCGAGCAGCGCCTTCGCGATCTCCACCAGCTGCCGCTCGGCGAGGGAGAGGTCGATCATGTCGCGCCGCACGTCGATCGAGAGCCCGAGCCGCTCGACCGCCTCGGCGCCGGCCTTGCGCAGCCAGCGCTGCGTCACGCCCCACCGGCCGCGCGGCCAGTTCGGCATCATGAGGTTCTCGGCCACCGACAGGTGCGGAACGTAGGCGAGCTCCTGCGGAATGATCTCGATGCCCTGCGCCCGCGCCTCGCGGGGCGACTTGAAGGCCACCTCCGCGCCGTCGAGTCGCAGGGTTCCGTCGCTCTGCGGGGTCTTGCCCGAGATGATCGACAGCAGCGTCGACTTGCCGGCTCCGTTCTCGCCGACCAGCCCGATGCAGCGCCCGGGCACGAGTTCGAGGTCGATGCCCTGCAGCACCTGGTTGCTGCCGTAGCGCTTGCCGATGTCGCGCAGTTCCATCATGACGGGTCCACCAGTCGCATCGACGGGGTCTGGCGCGGGCGCCACCCGCGTTCCCGGCTGGCGGGGGTGGCCTGCTCGTTCACGACCAGGCGGCCCGAGCGGAGCATCGTCGTGGCGAGCGACGCCGCTTCGTGCACCTCGGCCGCCACGCTGGTGAACAGCGACTCCGAGCGGTTCGAGGGCACCGAGACGGTGAAGGAGCCCACCGGGTTGTTCTGCGCGTCGAAGAACGCCGACGACACGCAGCACACGCCCTCGTGGAACTCCTCGTCGTCGATCGCGTAGCCGCGGCCCCGCACTTCGGCGAGCTGCGCCACGAGCGCGGGGTAGGAGGTGGTCGTCTTCGGGGTGAGCGCGGCGAGCTCGACCCCCGAGAACATGGCGGCGACGATGTCTTCGGGCAGGTGTGCGAGCACGCTCTTGCAGGAGGCCCTGGCGTGCATGTTGCCGCTGTAGCCCACCTCGAGCTGCTTCACGACGAGCGGATGCGTGCCGCCGATGAACTGCTGCATCACGATGCTGCCGTGGTACCACCCGCAGACGTACGCGGTCTCGCGCGTCTTGTTGTGCAGGCGACTGAGCAGTGCCGAGATCTCGGGCGACGGGCCGAACCGGGTGTCGAGGTGGTGCCCGAGGGCGCCGGCCCGCGGGCCCACGTCGTAGGTGCCGCCCTCCACGCGCACCACGTAGCCGGCCTGCTTGAGCGTGCGCAGCAGGTGGTAGCAGGTGCTCGATCGGAGGCCGATCGTGCTGGCGATCATCTTCGCCGTGGCCTGGCCGTTGCTAGTCGCCACCAGTTCGAGCACGTCGAGGCCGCGGGTGAGCGTCTGCAGCAGTGTAGCTTCGGAGCTCTGCGCGCCTCGGGCGGGCATCCGGTCGTGGTCGGTCATGACAGCTCTCCTCGTTCGACGGCGGCCGACAATTCCACGAGCGTGGTGGCGAGCACCGCCGTGGCCCGCTCGACCTCGTCGTCGAGCACGTACTCGTCGACGCTGTGGGCGCGGCTGAGGTCGCCCGGGCCGAACACGACAGCCGGGATGCCCGCACCGCGCAGCACTCCCGCGTCACAGCCCGCCGTGAGCCCGCGCACGAGCGGCTCCTCGCCGAGCGCCCGCTGCGCCGCGGTGAACGAGGTGACGAGGGCGTTCTCGAGCGGCAGCTCCCAGCCGATCGATCCGTCGTTGTCCCAGCGCAGGGTGGGCGGATGCTCGACCAACCACGGATCACCGGCTGCGGCCTCCGAGACGGTGGCGGTGAGGGCGTCGCGCACCTCCTGCAGCGACTCGCCGGGGAGCACGCCGATGCGGCCCGACATGGAGGCGTGCGCGGGAACCGCGGCACGCCAGCCACCGCCGTTGAGCACACCGATGACGAGGGGCACCGAGGTGGGCACGTGGTCCATGAGCGGGTGCCGGTGGCTCTCGGCGCGACGGGCGCCGAGAGCGTTCACCGCGTCGTAGAGGGAGACGAGCTTGGCGAGCGCGTCTTCGCCGCGCCACGGCTGCGAGGTGTGCACGTCGCGGCCGGCGACCTCGATGGTGAAGAACAGCACACCCGAGTTGGCGGGGACGACGGCGCCGTCGGTGGGCTCCATGACGATGGTGGCGAGGCGCTCGGGGAGGGCTTCGAGCGAGGCGATCGTGCCGAGGCCGGTGGTCTCCTCGCCCGCGATGAGCTCGACGGCGAGGTCGAACGCGAGCTCGATACCGGAGTCGGCGAGCGCTTGGAGGGCGTACATCGCGCTCACGCACCCGCCCTTGTTGTCGACCGAGCCGCGGCCGAAGACGGCGCCGTCGCGACGCACACCGCCGAACGGCGCGTCGCTCCAGTCCTCTTCGTACATCACGGGCACCACGTCGTAGTGGGCGTTGATCGTGACGACCGGCTTGCCGGTGCGCGGGCCGAACCAGCCCGTGAAGTTCGCACGCTCGCTCATGCGCGGCTCGGCGAGTCCGCGCTCGGTGGCACCGACCGCGGTGTCGGCGAGCACCTGCCGCTCGACCGGCCAGCCGCGCTGCTCGAACCACGAGGTGAACGCGTCGGCGGCGCGGTCTTCGAAGCCGCTCACCGTCTCGAGCTTCACCACGTCGCTGAGGAACTCCAGCGACTCCTCGCGGCGCGCGGCGACGCTGGCCGCGAGAGCGGTCGAATGGGTGGGTGCGGTTGTCACGAAGGGGCCTCCAGTTTCGGCGATGACTCAGTAAAGAGCCATGGCGGCGCTGAATGCTAGTAAATGAAATCGCTTTTGCAGTATTTGAAGCGTCGACGCGAGAACGTAACAAAGCGCGCCACGCTCGGGGCAGCGAAACGGCATCGAGAACGGAGGATCGCCGATGGACTTTCTCGTGCGCATGACGGTGACCTGGCCCGCCGGCGACGAGCCGGCAGCCCGGCTGCGCGTCGCCGAGGCCGACCGAGCCCGTGAACTCGCCGACGCGGGCGTGCTCGTGCGGCTGTGGCGTATCCCGGGCACCATGGCGAATTGGGGCCTCTGGCGCGCACCCGACGCCACCGAGCTGCACGCGGCCCTCATGTCGCTGCCTCTGGCACCGCACGCCGCGTTCGAGGTGCAGGCGCTGGCCGAGCATCCGAACGACCCGGCGGCCGGCCCCGCCGCCTAGCCGGCCGGCGCGTCTACTCGATCGACCAGCCGGCGGTGGCGTGCTGCGCGACCCGCTCGAAGTCGAGGGGCAGGTCGAGCCCTGTCACGCCCTCGCGTGCTGTCGACGGCCACACGACTCCGTCGATCCACGGGTGCGCGGGGTCGAGCAACGGCTGGATCGGCTCGGCCCCGATGCGGGCGGGGATCGTCTCGACGAGCCGCACGGCCGACGTCCGGGCGGCGAGCGGCGCGTGGATCGGCGCGAACACGTGCGGCGCGATGCCCACCCCGGCGCGCTCCGCCGCATCCACCGCGTCGAGGGCGAACGAGTAGCCCCCGCTCGCCGTGGCGTCGACGCGCAGCAGGTGGGCGAACGGCAGCAGGTCGAGGGCGCCGCCGAGCCCGACGAGGTCCTCCCCCACGGCGAGCCGCAGCTCGGGCGCCCGCTCGACGAGGTGCTCGAGGGGCCGCCAGTCGGGCCCGGGGAACGGATCCTCGATGAACGCGACCCCGAGGTCCCAGAAGCGCCGCGCGGTCTCGGCAGCCATCGGATCGAAGGGCCGCAGCCCGCCGTGCAGGTCGACGGCGATCTCGACCGGGCCGCGGGTGGTGCCAGCGCTCGCCACGAGCCCCTCGACGTGCCGGCCGATTCCCGCGACGAGATCGAGATCGTCGTCGACGTCGAGTCCCGGCACCATCACCTTCACCGTCGTCGCCCCGCCCTCCACCAGGGCCGTCACCTCGTCGAGCAGTTCGGCGCGGGTCCGCGCGTCGGCGAAGTACCCCGCCACCACGAGACTCCCGGGTTCGGGTGAAGCGGCGCCGGAAGTGCCCCCACCAGCACCAGCACCTGCACCTCCGCCGACGACGACACCGCCACCGGCCCCGGCTCCACCACTGGCGCCCGCGCCCGTACCGACCCCCTCGCCGAACATCCGCTGCACCGGCACCCCCGCCTCCCGGGCAGCCGCATCCCACAGCGCGATGTCCAGAAGCGACGCCGCCCGCACGAACGACGCCCACCCCGGCATGAACCGCGCCCGCAGGTCGCCCTGTACGGCCCGCGGGTCGACGCCGAGCCCACGATCGAGCGCCGTGGCGAGGGTGCGCAGCGCCTCGAGCAGCGGCGTTCCCCGGCTGTACCCGATGGCCCGGCCCACCGCCCCGCCGTCGGTGCGCACCCGCACCACGACGTAGTCGCGGGTGGTGTAGAGCATCGCTCCGAGGCGCACGGGGCGGGCGAGAGGCATGGGGCAGAGCCAGGCATCGATGCCTGTGACGGTCAACATCCCAAGAGTATGACGCACGCTTGGAGCGGCCCCACCGCTCACCTATCGTTGCGATCATCATGCAGAACTTCACCGCGCTCGACGCCGACATCTACCCCCTGTGCCTCGGTAGCAACACCTTCGGCTGGACCTCGGAGGAGGCGGAGTCGTACGCCGTGATCGACGCCTACATCGAGGGCGGCGGAAACTTCATCGACACCGCCGACAACTACTCGTGGTGGGTCGAGGGCAACAAGGGCGGCGAGTCGGAGACCATCATCGGGCACTGGATGCGCGACCGCACGGCCCGCGAGAACGTCGTCATCGCCACCAAGTGCGGCCGCCACCCCGAGTTCGCCGGGCTGTCACGCTCGAGCATCCACCGCGCCGCGGAGGCGTCGCTCGGCCGCCTCGGCACCGACTACATCGACATCCTCTACTCCCACCGCGACGACCCCGCGTACCCCCTCGAGGAGACCGTCGCCGCGTTCGACGAGCTGCGCGTGGCCGGCAAGATCAAAGCCGTGGGCCTCTCGAACTACTCGGGCGAACGCATCGCCGAGTGGATGCGCATCGCCGACGAGAACGGATTCGCCCGCCCCGTCGCCCTCCAGCCGCACCTCAACCTCCTGTTCCGTCGCGAGTTCGAGACCGACCTGCGCCCGGCGATCGAGCGCTTCGACCTCGCGGTCGTGCCGTACTTCGGCCTGGCGAGCGGACTGCTGACGGGCAAGTACCGCACCCGCGACGACATCGACGCCAGCCCGCGGGCCTCGATGCTCGAGGTCTACTTCAGCCCCGAGGCCCTCGAGGTCGTGTCGGCGCTGGTCGAGGTTGCCGACGCGCACGCGGTGTCGCCCGCCACGGCCGCGCTGGCCTGGCTGCGCGTGCAGCCGGGCGTCGTGGCCCCCGTCGCGAGCGCGAGCCGGGTCGACCAGGTGCAGGGGCTGCTCGATTCGACGACGATGGAGTTGACCCCCGAGGAGATGAGCCGTCTCGACGCGCTGAGCTCCGAGCTCCCCATCGAGAAGGACGAGGCATGACCGACCAGCCGAAGACCGCCATCGTCACCGGCGGCGCCAGCGGCATCGGTGCGGCAGTCGTGCGCGCCCTGCTCGACGCCGGGCACACCGTCGCCGCTCTCGACCTGAGTGCCGACGCCCTCGAGGCGACCTGGCGCGACGAGCCGGGCGTCATCCGCCTCGCAGCCGACGTCACCGATCGCGCCGCGGTCGCCTCGGCCGTCGACGAGGCGGTCGCCGCGTTCGGCGCACCGGGCGTGCTCGTGAACTGCGCGGGCATCTACCGCGCATCCAACCTCCTCGACACCACCGACGCCGACTTCGACGCCGTGGTGAACGTGAACCTGAAGGGAACCTTCCTTCCCTCGCAGATCGTCGCGCGCGCGATGGTCGCGGCGGGCGTGCCGGGCTCGATCGTGACCATCACCTCGGTGGCGGCGAGCGAGGCCACCGAGGAGAACGGCGCCTATGCCGCGAGCAAGGGAGGGGTGACCGCGCTGACCCGGGCGCTCGCCGTCTCCTTCGCCGAGCACGGCATCAGGGTGAACGGGGTGCAGCCCGGCCCGATCGCCACACCCCAGGGCCTCGCGGCCGTGGCCGACCCCGTCTACGCCGAGAGGATGGTGGGCCGGATGCTGCTGAAGCGTCTCGCCGACCCCGCCGAGATCGCGGCGGCGGTAGTCTTCCTCGCCGGAGACGGGGCCGGCTTCATCACCGGGTCGATCCTCACCGCCGACGGCGGGGTGCTCGCGCATCGCTGAGCCGCGCCTCCCTCGCTTTCCTTTCTCCTCCGTTCCTCTTTTCCACTCGCGCGACCCGCGCATCCGACTCACCAGGAGAACGACATGACCACCCCCACGCGCTGGAACCCCGACACCGTCGCCCCGCCCATCGGCAAGTACAGCCACCTCACCTCGGTGCCCGAGGGCAAGCAGCTGGTGTTCATCGCCGGGCAGGTGGGCAACGACACCGACGGCGTGCTCGCCGAGTCGGCCGAGGAGCAGACGGTGCTGGCGCTGCGCAACATCGAGCGGTTGCTCGCGTCGATGGGGGCGACCCCGGCCGATCTCGTGCGGTTGCTGACGTTCGTGTCGGGAACCGAGTCGATTCCCGGGTTCGTCGCCGGGCGCGACCGCGTGTTCGCCGAGTGGTTCCCCGAGGGTGACTACCCGGGGCACTCGCTGGCGGTGGTGGCGGCGCTCATCAAGCCCGAGATCCACATCGAGCTCGAGGGCTGGGCGGCTGTGGACGCGCGGCCGTGACGGAGCCTGCGTCGCCGCCCGCGCATCCGCTTGTGTCGCCGCCCGCGCATCCGCTCGATCAGGCGGGTTTCCGCGCACAGTTCGACGCCCTCCGCTCCTGGGCTTGGCTCGACACCCCGGGCTCCCCGCCTGGCGCGACCCCGGTGCTGCAGGCGCTCACCTCGACTCTCGGCGACTGGCAGCGCGGCGAGTTCTCGTGGCGCGACTGGGACTGGGCGGCCGAGGATGCTCGCGAGGCCTTCGCACGCTACGCCGGCGTCGAGAGCGGTCGCGTCTCGGTGCTGGGTTCGGTGGCCGAAGGCGCTGCGACGGTCGCCGCCTCGCTCCCGCCGGGGCCGGTGGTGGTGGCAGACGACGAGTTCCGCAGCACCCTCTTCCCGTGGCTCGCGCTCGACCCGGAGCGCAACCCGGTCGTGCGGGTGCCGTCGCGCGGCGGCTACACGCCGACCGACGACCTCGTCGCGGCGGTGCGCGAAGGCACGGCCCTCGTCGCGGTGAGCGACACCCTCACCTCGAACGGCGTGCGCCCCGACTTCGCCGCGCTGCGAGCGGCGACGGATGCCGTCGGCGCACGCCTCTTCGTCGACCTCACGCAGTCGTACGGCGTGCTGCGGTTCGACATCGACGCCCTCGCCCCCGATTTCGTGGCGGTGCACGGCTACAAGTGGATGCTCTGCCCGCGCGGAGCGGCCTGGATGATCACGCGCCCCGATCGCCTCGCCGACCTTTCGCCCCTCCTCCCCAGCTGGAAGAGCACCGCGCCGCCGTTCGGCTACTTCGGCGGCGAGCTCGAGGTCCCGTCGGATGCGTCACGCATCGACACCTCCCCCGCCTGGTTCTCGTGGATCGGCGCCCTCGCCGCCATCGAGCTCCTCTCCCGCCTCGACCGCGCCGCCGTCGAGCAGCACGCCACCCGCCTCGCCGCGCGCTGGTGGGAGGGTGCACAAGAGCTCGGCTTCACGCCGGTGACGCCGTTCCAGCGCACGCACATCGCGGTGGTCGACGCGGGTGCGTTCGATGGCGAGGTGATCGCGCGGCATCTCCTCGAGGCGGGCGTGAAGGCCCAGGTCTCCGGATCGCGCGTGCGCATCGGCGTGCACTACTTCAACACCGACGACGACATCGACCGCACCCTCACCGCCCTCGCCGCCGCGCGCCCGTAAGCGGGTCGGCGGCACCGGCCGCTTCAGGCCCGGGGCCGCACCGCCGTGCCTCACCACGCCGCGACGGCGGGTGTCGCCCGCTTCAGGCGGGGCGCACGCCCGCGACCACGACCGGTCCGCCGGGCACGGTCGCGAACCGCTCCACGCGGTCGAAGCCGCGCCGCTCGAGCTCCTCCACCACCGCGCTCGCCGCCAGCGTCCCTCCGCCCGTGAGCGATGCGAGCCAGTCGTTCGCCGCCTTCACACGGGGGTCGGGCTCGTCGGGATGCGCCCCGAGCACCAGCAATCCGCCCTCGCGCAGCGCCGCCGTGGCACGATCCAGGGCCGGCGCGGCGATGGCGTCCGGCAGGAACGGCATCGGCATCCACACCACGTCGTACGCGGCGGTCTCGTCGAGCGCGGTCACGTCCTGCAGCCGCAGCTCCACCCGCCCGGCCACCGCGGCGTCCTCCTCGGCCAGCAGCTCGGCCCCGAGCTCGAGCGGCCGCTCGGCGATGTCGATGCCCACCACGCGGGCATCGGGCACCGCTCGGGCGATCGCTGTCGCGATGGCGCCGATCCCGGTTCCGACGTCGAGCATCCGCGATTCGCTTCCGGAGGCGAGCGCCCCATAGAGAGGAGCGATGTCGTTCAACATCACCCGCGCCATCAACGCCGACGACCGCCCCTGCGCCACGATGACCTCATCGCTCGAGTCTGCCCAGGTGCCGGTCGCACCACGAGCCGCGGTGGCCGCCTGGGTGAGGCTGCTCACGAGGTGGTGCGCCCGCGACCGGCGGTCGGCCCAGAGCTCGGCGAGCAGCGCCTCGGGGTCGGGCAGCGACCGCAGCACCGCAGCCCGCCGCGGGTCGACGGCCAGCGCCTCCGCGGGAGTAGCCGCCCTCTCCTCGCCCAGCGCGGCCGCTACCGCCGCAGCGACGAGCGCCGACGTCTTCAGCTCGGCGAGCACCGCCGCCGCCGGCCCGCTCATCGCTCCACCTCCGTGACTCGCACGGGCTCGCCGTCAGCCGACGCCTGCAGCTCCGCGTCGACCGGCAGAAGCGCCCACTCCCCCGTCGAGCAGAAGTCGACCGTGTCGCGCCCGAGCTCGACCGCGTCGACGACCGCCCCGTCGGCGACGAACGCCACGGTCTGCCGGTCGTCGCTGCGGGAGTGGTCGGGAGCATCCGGCCACTCGAACCCCAGCCGCTCACCGACCGACTCGGTCGTCTCGTAGGGGCACACCACGAGGAAGTCGTCCCCCGGCGCGTCATCCACGTCGGCGAGAGCGAACGACCCGCCGGCCGAGTCGGTCGCCACCGCGCTGATGTCGGCGCCGAGCGACCCGCCGCTCGGGGCGGCACACCCGGCGAGGAGCAGCACGGTCAGGGGCGCGAGGGTCGCGCATCCGCTTGTCTTCATGGGCCTTTCCTAGGAGTGAGTGAGAACGGTGGAGCCGGCCTCCGGCCGCGGCCGCGCCCGCCGCAGGTGCACGCGCAGGGGCGCCTGCTCGGGGAATCGCCAGCCGAAGCGCACCGCCACGAGCCTCAGGATGCTCGTCACCACGATGCACACCAGCCCCGCGATCGGCACGGCCACACCGAGCGACACCAGCACGATGAGCACGCCCACCCCGGCCCCTGCGGCGACCACGAACAGCGAGCCGACGTGCAGGAACGCGACGGGGAGACCGATGAGGAGGTCGCGGACGAGGGATCCGCCCACGGCTCCGACGATGCCGACGAGCAGCGCGCCGACCGGGCCGACGCCGAGCGACAGGGCCTTCGTGGCACCGATGGCGCCGAAGGTGCCGATGACGAGGGCGTCGAGCACGATCACCACCCCGTCTGCGCGCTTGAGCAGCGGCTGCACGGCCATGCCCACGACCGCCGCGAGCGCAGCGACCACGAGGTACCAGTTGCTCCAGACGACGACCGGCGGCTGGTTGAGGATGACATCGCGCAACAGGCTCCCGCCCAGCGCGACCGCGATGCCGATCACCACCACACCGAGCACATCGATGCGGTGCCCGGCCCGGCGGCCCTTGAGCGTGGCCGCGAAGAGCGCGCCCTGCAGGCCGCCGAGGCCTGCGGCGGCCAGCTCCGCCCAGAGGGGGATCTCGAAGGTGGTGATCGACATGAGGGGTCTCCTGCTCAGTGCGATGGGGCCTCGGCGGCGGGTGGGCTCGGGGCTACTTCGCGGTGCCGCGCACGGCGTCGAGGATGATGTCTGCCGTCGCACCCGGCTCCGACACCGTCACCGCGTGCGACGCCTTGATCTCGACGACGGTCGACGACGCCCGCTCCGCCATGAAGCGCTGCGACTCGGCGGGAACCGCGAGGTCGTCGAGGGTGACGAGCGTCCACGACGGGATGGTCTTCCACCCCGCCTTCGTCGCCTCGTCTTCGAGCGCCGCGCCGGCGATGGGGCGCTGGGTGGCGGCGAGGAGCGCGATCTCCTCCTCGGGCACGTCGGCGGCGAACACCTCGCGGAAGCGGTCTTGCAGGATGTACAGGTCGTCACCCGAGTTCGGCCCGGCCGTGTAGGGGGCCGGGGTGAGGGCGGGGCCGAGCTCTCCGCCGGGGAACTTGCCGGCGAGTTCGCCCGTGCTCTCGCCCGGCTCGAGGAGGAAGCTGGCGACGAAGACGAGTGCCCGAACGTTCTCGGCGCCCTCGGTGGCTTCGCTCGCGACCGATCCGCCGTAGGAGTGGCCGGCGACGACGACCGGTCCGTCGATGTGGTCGATCACGGTGCGGAGGTACTCGGCGTCTTGGGCGAGACCGCGGAGCGGGTTGGCGACGGCGAGCACCGGGAAGCCCTCGCTCTGCAGGCGGGCGACGACGCCGTTCCAGCTCGCCGACTCGGCGAAGGCGCCGTGGACGAGCACGATGGTGGGCTTCTCGGCGGTGGGGGCGAAGGCGTTGGTGGTCATGATCTCTCCTTGGTGAGGTGTGGCGTGATACGCAATATTTTGCATTGAAAATAGAGAACGCAAGCGCCATCGAGAAATTCCCGCGTGCGCCGTTCGATTCGATTTCCCCGCGATTTTGTGTGCAATATGTTGTATGCCGATTCCCCAGGACGCACTCCCGCTCGGACGCACACTGCTGCGCAACAACGTCTACGAGCGCTTGCGAGACGCCCTGGTCGACGGCACCTTCGCCCCCGGCGAGCAGCTGAAAGACGGCGAACTCGCCACCTGGCTCGGCGTCAGCCGCACCCCCGTGCGCGAGGCGCTCCTCCGCCTGGCTGCGAGCGGCTTGGTCGTCGCTCAGCCAGGCCGTTCGACCGTCGTGAGCCTCATCGACGACCGCAAGGTGCGCGACGCCCGCGACGTCGTCGCCTCCATGCACCAACTCGCCGTGCGTCAGACCGTCGAGTCTCAGTCACTCGACTCCGACGACCTCGACCGGATGCGCTCCGCCAACCGCGACTTCGCCGCCGCCATCGAGGCGGGCGATGTGAACGCCGCCCTGGATGCTGACGAGGCCTTCCACGCCGTCCCGGTGACGGTTCTCGGCAACGAGGCCCTCGCATCCGTGCTCTCACAGTTCAGCCCGGTGGTGCGCCGGGTCGAGCGCCTGCGCTTCAGCTCGAGCGGTGCAGCATCCGTCGCCGCCCACGACCGCCTCATCGAACTCTGTGCCGCGGGCAACGTCGAGGCCGCCGCCACCGTGGCGTACGACACGTGGCACAGCCTGCCGGTCGACGACGGCGAGGAGCAGGCCGGCTAGTCGCGCCGCTGCGCGAGGTCGCGGAGGTCCCCGTTCGGCAACGCGATCCACCCCTCCCGCACCGCCTGTGCCCGCGCGGAACAAGCCGACTAATCGCGCCGCCGCACGAGGTCGCGGAGCGCGCCCTCCGGCAACGCGATCCACCCCTCCCGCGCCGCCTGCGCCCTCAGCTCCGGCCCGGGCGCCTCGCTCGCCCCGATCGCCGCGCTCCGCGCCGCCAGCGCCGCGATCACGGCGTCGAACGCGTCACCGGATGCGATCATCAGCTCCTCGAAGCCGCCGAAGTCCATCCACGGCGCGGCGTCGGTCAGCTCGCCCAGCGCGCGCCGGCGCGCCTCCGCATCGACCCGATAGTTCCGCGTGTCGATCCCCCACAAGCGCAACGACGCCCCCGGATACACCTCCACCACGAGCCCACTCCCCGCCCGATCGACCTCCACCCCGCTCTCGCCGAGCCGAGCGAGCAACCCCGCACACCGCATCGCCGTCAACCCGAGCCGATCGGTCGACACACTCAGCGGCCATCGCCCCGTCACCTCCCGCGCCCGCCGATCCGTCTCGCGATACGCAAGCCCCCGCCGCCACTCCATCCCCCCGTCGACCTCACCCGCAACCGCGCGCCCCGCCGCGTGCGCCCCCACGAACTCGACGAACGCATCCGGCCACCCCAGCGCGCAGTCGATCCCGAGCTTTTCCACCCCACCGGCCGCACGATCGCCGCATCGTCAACCCCCACCCGCAGCTCGACCAGCCGCGCACCCGCCCCAGCCCCGGCGGCAGCGCCACCGCCGCCGCCGCCGACACCAGCGGCGCCGCCAGCGCCCGCACCACCGCCCGCCCACTCCACCACCGCGAGCGCCGTCCCCTTGGCCTCAGCAGCAAGATCCACCCCGGCAGTCCGCATGCCCCCAGTCTGCCCCGGCGTCAGCCGTCATCCTCACCGCCGCATCGAGGCGCCCGCCCACTGATTGACCGACCCGTTGTACGGCAGCTCTCCCACTCCGGCGATCTTCATGTTGTAGGCGCTCGTGAAGGGCACCTTCGTGCCTGCGCATCCGTTTCCTGTTCTGGCGCTGAAGTGCATGTGGGCATAGCCGCCGTTCCCGGCCGCGCCCGCGGGCGCAATGGTGCCGATGGGGTCGCCCTGATTGACGCGCCCGTTGCCTCGACGGTTCTCGAGGTGCCCGAGGTAGACCGAGCCTCCCCCGTCGAGCGTGATGCACACGCCGCCCACGGCGTTCGACACCTGCGCCAGGTTGCCGCCGCCGGGTGCGTAGACGGTCTTGCCCGCCGCGTCGTTGGCACCGCCCCAGCATCCGGTCGAACCACGTCCGCTGTAGCTCGTGAGGTCGAGTGCGGGGTCGCCGCTGTGAGTGATGCCACCGTTGTAGCCTTGGCAGACGTACATCGTCTGGCCCGGTGCGAACGGCACGATCAGGCGGCCGTCTCCCCCACCGCCGCCACCGCCTCCCGTGCCGCTCGCCCACAGAGCCCCGCCGTTCGTGCCGTAGAGCACGAGGTTGCCGTCGTTCTGCATCACGAGGTTGCGTGCGGCCTTGCCCCAGGTGCGCGTCTCCCAGATGGCGCGGCCGTCGGAACGGTAGAGCACGAGGTTGCCGTCGGTCTGGAAGGCGAGGTAGGCGGGCTGGTTGCCGTCGGTCCGGCTTCCCCAGATCGGTGCGCCGTCGCGCGAGATCACGAGGTTGCCGTCGCTCTGCAGGACGAACCGGTACTGGCCGCTGGCCGACGTGAGCGCGATGTCGGGAGGCAGCACGTTCCCCGGTGTCATCGTGTCGCCGACGTTCCTCGAGACCTGCACCGCACCGGATGACCGCGACACGGATGCATAACCCGCCTTCGAGCCGGTCACCGTCACGGTGATCGACCGCCCCGCAGCGCTGAACGGGATGCCGAAGGTGTTCCCGGTGGCGCCGCCGACCGGCCCGCCGTCGATGAACCACTGGTAGGCGATGTCGACGGGGCTGGGACCCCACACGCCGGGGTCGGCGCTCAGCGTTCCACCCACGGCGGCGTTGCCCGAGATCGTGGGATCGGCGCTGGTCAGCGTCGTGGGCGCCACCGTCACGGGGGCGCTCGTGCGGGAGGCGCTGGTGTAACCCGATTTCGACCCGATGACCCGCACCGTGATGGCGGTGCCCGCGTCAGCCTGCACCGGGACGTACTTCGCGGTCGTGGCCTTCGCGATCGCCGCACCGTCACGGAACCACTGGTAGCCGAGCGTCACGGGCGCTGGAGCCCAGGTTCCGGGCTTGGCCGTGAGCGTCGCACCCACCTTCGGCTCGCCGGCGATGGTCGGCACCGGTGTCGTGGTGAGCTTCTTGGCGATGACGACACCCGAGCTCGTGCGGCTCTGCGGGGTGTACCCGGCCTTCGAACCGGTCACCACGACAGTGATCGTCGATCCGACGTCTCCCGACGTCGCCCGGTAGGTCGAGGCCGTCGCGCCGGAGATGGCCTTGCCGCCGCGCATCCACTGGTAGCCGAGCGTCACGGGGCTCGGCGCCCACGAACCCGCCTTGGCCGAAAGGGTCGCGCCCTCGGTCGGCGATCCGCTGATCGTGGGGGTCGGCGCCGCCGTGAGGAGCTTCTCGACGGTCACCCCTTTACTGGTCGTCGTGACGCTGGTGTACCCGCCCTTCGACCCGGTCACCCGCGCCGTGATCACACGGCCGGCGTCAGCATCCGTCACCCGGTAGCTCGACGTGGTCGCGCCGGCGATCGGCGTTCCGTCGCGCAACCAGCTGTACGCCAAGGCGACCGGCGCGGGCGCCCAGGTTCCGGATGCGGCGGTCAGCACCGATCCGCGCCTGGCCGTTCCCGAGATGGTCGGGGCGGGGGTCTTGGTGAGGGCGTTGCCAACGGTCACGGCAGCGCTCGTCTTCGATGCGGGCGTGTATCCGTTCTTGTACCCGGTCACCTTCGCGCTGACCGCCGCTCCCGCGTCGGTCGCGGTCAGCGCGTAGCTCGAGGAGGTGGCGCCACTGATCGCCTTCCCGTTCCGCAGCCACTGGTACGCGAAGGCGACGGGCGCGGGCGCCCAGCTGCCGGGCTTCGCCGAGAGGGTCGCGCCGACCGTGGGAGTACCGGAGACGGTGGGTGTCGGAGTGGCGGTGAGGATGCGCTCGATGGTCACGGCAGAACTAGTCTTCGAGGCGGAGGAATAGCCCGACTTGCTCCCGGTGACCGTGACGTTGATCTTCGCCCCCGAATCTGCGGGCACAAGGGTGTAGGTGGCCGCGGAGGCACCGGCGATGGCGGTGCCGTTGCGCGACCAGGAGTACTTCAGCGCCACCGGTTCGGGTTTCCAGCCGCCTGCGGTCGCGGTGAGCTTCGAGCCGACGACGGCGGTGCCGCTGATGGTGGGGGTGGGGGTTGCTGTGAGTGCTCGACCGACCGAGATCGACGCGCTCGTGAGGGACACCGTGGTGTAACCGGGGCGGGAACCGGTGACGCTTACCGAGATGGCTGCTCCCGCATCCGCGCTGGTGAGACGGTAGCTGGCGGCGGTCGCACCGGCGATCGCCTTGTTGTTGCGAAGCCAGGCGTAGGAGTAGATGACGGGTTGCGGTGCCCAGTCGCCGGGCACGGCCGTGACGTCGGAGCCGATGGTCGGCGTTCCGCTGATGGTCGGCGTCACCGTCGTGAGGGTGGCGGCCGTGACCGCGGTTGTCGGTGCTGACGTCACGACGGCGGTGATGTAGCCGGAGCGCTGGCCAGTGACCGTGACGGTGACGGACTTCCCCAGCGCGGTGTCGGGGAGCAGCCAGCTCTGTGCCGTCGCTCCGCCGACGGGCTGGCCGTCGAGGTTCCATTGGTAGGTGAAGTCGGCGGCGGGGCTCCAGCCGCCGGGGTTGGCCGAGAGAGTGGAGTCGACGACGACTGCGCCGTCGATGGTGGGCGCGGGTGCGGCGTCGAAGGGCACCGGGCAGGGCGCCGTGACGGGGTTGGTGCTGCCCGTCTCGATGTCGACGTCGGCGACGAAGCGTCCGTCGGAGACGCGGTACCAGAGGTCGTCCCATCCGCCGTTCGGAAGGTATGGGCTGAAGTAGCCCTTCACGGGCTGTCCGCGTTTGTAGCAGTCGAGGGTGATCACGGCACCGCGCTCGTACCAGCCGTCTTGACCGGAGGAGAGGTGGGCGTCGGCCATCCGCTGCGTGCGCACCATGACACGGGCTGTGGGGCCGTCGGCTGCGGCAGGGGGAGCGACGACGAGGGCCGTGGCGACGACGGCGAGGGTCGCGAGGGCGGCGAGGGCGGCGCGGCGGATGCGCGACCCTCGCGCCACGATGGGATTGGTCGATGCGTTGGCGGGTCGCGTTCGCGAGGCTTCGATGCCCATGTGTGTTCCTTTATTCTTCGTGCCCCTCGGCCGTCCTGCCGAACTTCCCCGCACGGTGATGAGCCGAGGGTAGTGGCGGGGTGCGACGTTCCGCGACCCCTCGTTCCGGGGACGACAGGCGACGTAACGCAAAGTCATCTCCCCCCACGCACCCCCGCCCGCGACGTAACCTGCTAGGGCAGTGCGAAACGAAGCCTCGCGTCCGATCCGGACACGCCTGCGACATCCGAATCCGTGGAGTCGCGCCGTCGTGGCTCTCCCCCGTCAAGGAGCACTGACATGACCAGCATGATGAGCACCCGCCTCGCCGACGCCCGCGCCTCGCGCATGTTCCGCGCCGCTCGCGAGTGTGCGGGGTGCTGTCGATGACGAACCTCGGCTTCTCCCTCGACTCCACCCGCTTCGACGAGGACTACCGCCCCCTCGCGAACTCCCGCATCACCACCAACTTCGCCAATCTCGCCCGCGGCGAGAAGCGCCAGGAGAACCTGCGCAAGGCGTTCCGCATGATCGACGACCGTTTCGACGACCTCGCCGCCCGCATCGGCGTCGACGGAACCCGCTACGGGCTCGAGCTCGACATCGTCTCGGTGAGCCTCGATTTTCAGGATGCGGACGGCCGCAGCATCCACGACGCCGTCCCCCTCATCGAGGTGCTGCAGACGACGATCGTCGACCGCGCATCCGGCGAGCGCCTCCCCGGCATCGTGGGGAACAACTTCTCCTCGTACGTGCGCGACTACGACTTCAGCATCCGGCTGCCCCAGCACGCTGCAAGCGCGGCAGCTGCCGCCGGCGAGGCCCTCCCCGACGACTTCGGCGACCTCCACGGCAACCTGTTCAAGGCCTTCGTGCGCTCCGACGCCTTCGCCGAGCGCTTCGCGAAGCCCCCCGTCATCTGCCTGAGTGTCTCGAGCAGCAAGACCTATAACCGCACCGACACCGAGCATCCGGTTCTGGGGGTCGAGTACCGCCAGAGCGCGTACTCGTCGACCGACGCGTACTTCGCCAAGATGGGCCTCGGCGTGCGCTTCTTCATGCCGCCGGGCAGCCGCGCACCGCTCGCGTTCTACTTCGACGGCGACCTCACCGGCGACTACAGCGACCTCGAACTCATCGCGACCATCAGCACGATGGAGACGTTCCAGAAGATCTACCGGCCCGAGATCTACAGCGCCACGGATGCTGCGGGGCAGGAGTACCGGCCCAGCCTCACGAACCCCGACTTCGAGCCGACGGACATCGTGTACGACCGTGAGGAGCGCAGCCGGCTGGCCGTCGAGCAGGGGCGGTTCGCGGAGGAGCACTTCATCGAGCCGCACAAGGATGCGCTGGAGGAGTGGTCGGCGGGGTTTGCGGAGCGGGAGCGCGCTCTCGCACGTACCTCCGCCTCCGCCTCATCCCCCTCCGACGCCGCCCCCGCCCGCCCTCTCGCCCAGCAGGGAGCCCGCTCATGACCACCCTCCTTCCCACCTCCACCGCCGGCAGCCTCCCCAAGCCTGCCTGGCTCGCCGAGCCCGAGAAGCTCTGGTCGCCCTGGAAGCTCGACGCCGAGGTGCTCGACGAGGGCCGCCGCGACGCCCTCCGCCTCTCCCTCGCCGACCAGCAGCAGGCCGGAATCGACATCGTCAGCGACGGCGAGCAGACCCGCCAGCACTTCGTCACCACCTTCATCGAGCACCTCGACGGCGTCGACTTCGCCAAGCGCGAGACCGTGCGCATCCGCGACCGGTACGACGCATCCGTTCCCACCGTCGTCGGAGCCGTCACCCGCGAGAAGCCGGTGTTCGTCGAGGATGCGCGTTTCCTTCGCGCGCAGACCGACCAGCCCATCAAATGGGCGCTCCCCGGACCGCTCACCATGGTCGACACCCTCTACGACGCCCACTACAAGAGCCGCGAGAAGCTCGCGTGGGAGTTCGCAGGCATCTTGAACGAGGAGGCGCGTGAGCTGCAGGATGCGGGGGTCGACATCATCCAGTTCGACGAGCCCGCGTTCAACGTCTTCTTCGACGAGGTGAACGACTGGGGCGTTGCAGCGCTCGAGCGGGCGATCGAGGGCCTGACCGTGGAGACCGCGGTGCACGTCTGCTACGGCTACGGCATCAAGGCCAACACGGACTGGAAGGAGACGCTCGGCTCGGAATGGCGCCAGTACGAGGCGATCTTCCCGAAGATCCAGGCGTCGGACATCGACATCGTGTCGCTGGAGTCACGCAACTCGCACGTGCCCATCGACCTGATCGAGCTCATCCGCGGCAAGAAGGTGATGGTCGGCGCGATCGACGTGGCGACCAGCACGGTCGAGACGCCCGAGGAGGTCGCCGAGACGTTGCGCGAAGCGCTGCAGTTCGTGGATGCCGACAAGCTCTACCCCTCCACGAACTGCGGCATGGCCCCCCTCCCCCGCACCGTCGCCCGCGGCAAACTCGCCGCCCTCGGCGCGGGCGCCGCCCTCGTGCGCGCGGAGCTGTCTGCCTGACGGCGGCCCACGCCCAGCTCAGGGGTGGGAGGCCGGGAATCGCAGCGCTCCCCGGCCTTCCGACCGCGTTTCAGGCTTAGGGGCGTCGGATGCTCGCGGTCGCTCCAGACAGAGCAGGCGTGGTCGTTCATCCCATGAAGCAATCTCGACGAACCCGCGCGAGCGGTACAACTCAACTGCGCCCTGGCGCCATTCCCAGACGGTCAACCGGGTCGGCTCATCGTGCCCAGTGAGCGCCGCATCGATCAGCGCCGAGCCGACACGCAAGCCGCGCGCCTCAGGGTCAACCCAGACACGCTTGATTTCCCGCACATCCGGATTCACCTGCACGACCACGACACCCACCGGTTCACCGCCAAGCTCGGCCAGGAGCACCAACGCTTTGGCATAAGCCCGGCGGGGGTCGTTGACCTCACTGCGGTAGCGCTCGGGGAGCTCCGAGTTATCTCCGGGAGGAGACGCTGACGCACCCACGTGCTCAGCCTTCTCGGCCTCCGTCTGTCGCAGGTAGGCGCCCACCAGTCGACCCACGGCAAGCGCATCGACCCCATGGAGATCTGCCGCCCGCACTGAGATCGGACCCATCTTCCCTCGCATCGGACCATCTTCGCAGGGCACCTATCGCGGGCTGACCGTACACAGTGTCAGTCGAACGGCGGGAGGATGCGCTCACCACTCCGCACAGCATCCTGTGCCGCATCGACCCATTCGCGACGAAGCCGGTCGAGCATCCGTCGATCCGCTTTGTTCGCCCCGCTCTTCTCAGCGATCAACAAGAAAGCGCGCTGGATGAGGTCGGGTATGTCTTCGACCGGCCCGGCGGTCGCTTCCACCAGCACATCACAGGCGACCCGGGCATCGACGCCCTTCTTGATCAGTCGCAGGAGTTCTCCCGCATCCTTCTGGCCCTTCAAGCTGTCGGGCCGGTCGAGGATGGCCGCTAACTTCGTCACGGTATGGGCTTCGATGGTGAGCAGCCTCCAGCCCTTGTGCGCCTCGGGCTCGGTGTACTTCGCCAGTACCTCGACCCGGAGTCGCAGTTTGTCGCCGAGTTGGGATTGGTGCGGGAGGTAGATGTCGAGGTAAACCCCTTCGATCGTTCCCCGCCACTTCTTGCCCTGAAGGTGGCTGCTCTTGCTCAGATCGGCGACGCGGTCTTCGATCTTCGCGCGCACCTCGTCGGAGAAGATGATCAGGTCGATGTCTTTGCTGATCTCGCCCCCGACGAGCTCAAAAGTCGCCCAGCCGCCGATCAGGATGGAGGGGTCGAGGTCGTGGCCGAGGTGGTCGATGAGGGCATGGAGATGCTGGTCTCCGCCGAACGATGCGTCAGGCACGCGCGGCCTCCGACTGCGCCCAGTCATCGACCTCGAAGGCGCGCCGCCAGAGCGCGCGACGGAACTCCGCGGCTTGCCAACCCGGTTGTGCGAAGAGGTCGGCGTAGGTCTGGGCGAAGCTCGAATACCCGCTCACCCATGCTCGTTCGGCGACCTGGTCCATGACCACGACCCGGACGTTCTCCGGACCGGCCACGCCAGAAGCCCCTTCGCTGCTCCGAACCGCTTCGGAATCTGTTTCGGGGATGTAGATGATGCGCTCTCCGCGATCGGCGACGGTGTTGCGTCCGCCGAGATGGTGAATCGCGGCGTCCGCGCCTCCGAGTGCATAGTGCGACACACGCTGGAGGAGACTCGGCACGCTAGTCGTAGGGATGAGGGCCAGGGTGTCGCCCGAAAGGCGTCTCTCGGCGGCCAGCGCGGCCACGACTCGCTCAGGATCCAGCACGCTGAGTCCGCCTCGCGGCAGCACGGTGATCGCTCCGATATCAACCAAGTGGCGAGTGGCCTTAAAGGTGTTCCCGATCGAACACCGCGACGCGTGAGCCAGGTCAGCGAGACTTGGCCAGCGTCGCTCACCGTTCAAAGCCGCGTCCGCCAGCGTGCGATGGACGATCTCGGTCGCCTTCATGATCACCTCCATTCGCCAACTTATGTATGCATACATAGCCTAATTGGTGAATACCGGCATTCGATAGACGGCGAATGCAAGTCGGCGCCGACCTGCGATCGTCGGGACGCACTACCGGTTCGAGCGGCAGGCGCCGCGGGGTCACCGGGGCATGATCGCTACGCCACAACCCCCAGAATCGCCGACGTCCGCCCCGCCCCGTCGCGCACCCGCTCGCACTCCTCCGGGGTCGAATGCGCGGTGATCTCGATCACTTCATCGAGCCGCCTCCGCGCCACCTCGAGGTCGGCGATCACCCGCGTGATGCGATCCCGCTCGCTGTGCAGACTCTCCAGCATCTCGGGCGGGGCATGTCCGGTGTCGACGCACGGCAGGATGAGCGCGATCGTCCGACTCGCGAGCCCCGCCGAGAACAGGTGCTGAATGAGCCGCACTCGATCCACAGCCGCCGAGCCGTAGACCCGCTGCCCGCTCGGCGTACGCTCCGAGTGCAGGATGCCCTGCTCCTCGTAGTACCGCAGCGCCCGCGTGCTGACGCCGGCCCTCTCGGCGAGCTCGCCGATTCTCATGTCGCTCATCGCGCATCCGTTCTGCTTGTCCGTCGCCGCGCGTTCGCCGTGGGCGTGACACCCCGACTTGCCCTTGACGTCAACGTGAAGTCTTAGCGTAGTCGACGGACGGCGCCCCACCCGAGGCCGCCCCACGTGAAAGGACACCCATGAACATCGCAGGATCCGTCGCCCTCGTCACCGGCGCCAACCGCGGCATCGGCCGCAGCTTCGTCGACGAGCTGCTCGAGCGCGGCGCGGCCAAGGTCTACGCGGCCGTGCGCCGCCCCGACGCCGTGCCCGCCGACGAGTTCCCCGACCCCCGCGTCGAGGTGCTGCGCCTCGACCTGCTCGACGACGCCACGGTGACGGATGCTGCGGCTCACGCCACCGACGTCACCCTCCTCGTGAACAACGCGGGCATCACCACCGGATCCAACCTGCTCGGCACCGACGACCTCGCTGGCGTGCGCCGCGAACTCGACACCCACTTCTGGGGAACGCTCGGTGTGATCCGCGCCTTCGCCCCCGTGCTGGCGGCGAACGGCGGCGGCGCGATCGTGAACGTCAACTCCGCCCTGTCGTGGTTCTCGACCAACGGCGCCAACGGCTACGCCGTCGCCAAGGCCGCCGAGTGGGCGATGACCAACGGCGTGCGCCTCGAACTCGCCGCCCAGGGCACCCTCGTGCAGGCCCTCCACCTCGGCGCCGCCGACACCGACATGATGGCCCGCTACGACGGCCCGAAGATCGCGCCCCGCGCCGTCGCCGCAGCCTCGCTCGACGGCGTCGAGTCGGCCGCGATCGAGGTGCTCGCCGACGACTGGTCGCGCCTGGTGAAGTCGTCGCTGGCGAACGACCCCTCCGAGTTCTACGCCGAGGCCCTCGCACCCCGCGCCTGACGCCAAGCGAGCGAACGGATGCCGCCGGCCGGCCGCCGACCCAAGCCAGCCGGCGGCGCTGCCTCACTCGGGAATGTCGCTCGCGAACCCCGCTTCGATGAAGGGCGTCGTCGCGGCAATGGAAATCATCGCCGCCCCGCCCATCTCCGGCAGCCTGACGAACGTCGAACCGAACAGATCGAAGGCAGTGCCGAGGTGCGGCACCCCATCGATCCACACCTCGACCTCCCTCCGCTCCGCATCCCGAATCGACCGCATCAACTCGTCGTGTTCGGCTCTCGACGGGATCGCCGATCTCCGCGTTCCGTTGATGATGTGGGTGCTCACGTGGGCGAGGAGATCGGATTCGATGTCCCACCCGAATTTCCACGTTCTAGTCGTGAACGCAATGGGCTGCGAAGTCTCCAGACTCGGGCGCACTACATGATTTGCCTCCGTCATCCGATCTGTCGGCACGCTGGGCGGCCGCCCAAACCCATGAAACGAATAGCCGACCAGCAGAGCGTCCGGGTGGACAGACCGAAGCACAGGCAACGCGAACTCACGCGCACGCTCGTGATGCATACGAAGCCGGGCAATGCGTTCGACAGCGTCCGTCATGAGTAAAGGATGCTGTCGGACGGGTTACCCCCGTAGCACGTGCCGAGGACTGTGGTCACCGTTCCTCCCGCGATCGCATTGAGTTGGGTATTGCGGATGGCTTGGATGCCGTGAGTGAAATCCGTCTCCCAATCGAGGCTGACCCCGGGGAAGGGCGGAAAACCATCCAAAGGCTCGTACCCCATGTCGATGGAAGACTGCAGCGACACACCCCACGTGTGGGAGACCGCCGTTCCAAAGGCACCATTCAAGTGGTACGCCGTGCGACCCTTGGTGTTGCTGATGAGGTTGAGCTCGGCAGTGCCACAGTCGCCATCAGAGGGACTCCCCGCATCGGCACCGCCCTCGCGAACGACCTCACCCGCCACCGGGTCGAACTTCGGTGTCGCGCCTTCGAGGCTGCCGGGAGCAGTCCCGGTCGGGACGGCGTACTGGAGCCCGTTCTCATCAGTGCGCACGTCATAGCCGTTTTCTGCCGCGCGCTCGACATCGAAGCCCATGAAGCGCAGCGGCGCCACTCCGCCAACAGGTCCGTCCGCTTCCGAAGCGCTCGCTGACGACGCCACGGCCATCGGGCCGAGGATCGCAATCAGACCGACGATCGCGGCCACAGCACCAAGTGATCTGCGCATTGTGATCTCACTCTCCTTCACGAACAGGAGGCGAGCCTCCTCATCCAGCTCTTCAACTCCGCGTCGCGAAGCGATTCCGAGCCTGCTCGCCTCGACCGGCGAGTCATCCTGAGTAGTTGTTACTCAAATCGCGCGGTACTCGAGGCACCACATCGCCCGGCCACGTGAGAGCCGACTTGTAGGCTTCCCGGATGAGCATCACCATCCGAGCCGTCCGACCCGATGACGAAGCATCCTGGGCGGAGCTCTATGCCGGCTACCGCGCCTTCTATGGGCTCGCCGAAGACCCGGCGTCGGTGACGACGACCTGGGAGTGGGTGCGCGACAGCGAACACGGCCTGTTCGGCTTAGTCGCCGTCGACGAGAGCGATCGTCTCGTGGCCCTGGCCAACCTCCGGTGGTTCGCACGTCCATCCACAGCGACGATCGGCCTCTATCTCGACGACCTGTTCACCGCACCCGAAGCCCGCGGGACGGGCGCAGCCACGGCGCTGCTGCGAGAAGCTGCAGAACGCGCCGGCGAAGGCGGCGGAAGCGTCGTGCGATGGATTACCGCAACCGACAATGCGACCGCCCGCCGTCTCTACGACGCCCACGCGGTGGCCACCCCCTGGGTGACCTACGACATGAAGCCCGCGGCGCCGCGCGACTGAGCCAAACAAGCATTCAGGCGACGACGCCCTGAACGCCGACAGCACCTACCCGTGCGATCGAGGCAAGGGGGTTCAGGATGTTCGGGTCGAAGAAGAAGAACACGCAGAGCTTCACCGACGTGATGGCGCAGCTCAGACCAGATCTGAGTCGCGAGTCGCTCGGCGTCGGCCCCGACTTCCCCGGCGTCGCCCCCAACCCGATCTTGAGCGGCGCTGCCCGCCGCCGCAACGCCGAGCTCAAGACGGGCGCGCTCGCGCTCGGCGTACTTGTCGACTGGCGCGAAGTCAGCAGCGAGGGCAGCCCCCGCGTGGTGCTGATGCTCGACGTGGAGACCGCCGAAGGCACCACCTTCCGGGGCATCGCCGACCAGAGCCTCACCATCACCGAGCTCACCCGCCTCTCCCCCGGCCAGACCTTCCCGGTGCGCTACCGCGCCGCCATCATGGACCACTACGTCGCCCTCGCCCCCGACGCCGAACCCACCGACGTGCAACTCCTCTCAGACCTCATCGCAAGGCGCAAGTCGGCCTGACCGGCTCGCGTGATCCCCTCGGCGGCTCAGTAGATCCGCGACCGGTGACCGATCTGCACCGCGACGACAATCAGCTGCTGGTCACGCACCCGCACCACAAGCCGATAGTCGCCGATTCGATATCGCCAGAAGTCACCCAGGTCCCCGGACAGCCGCTTGCCCCGACTTCGCGGATCATCGAGTTCAAGAAGCCCGTCGAGATACACCAGCACTCGCTTCGCGACGGCGCGATCCAGCTTCCGGAAGGCCTTGTCGAACTCAGGGCTCGTCTCGACCTTCCAGCGAGTCAAAGCCCTAGCTCGCGGCGGAGCTCGCTCAGCGGCCGGGACGGGCTTCCGGACGCGGCCCAGTCCCTCGCCGCGTTCTCCGCCCACTCGGTGTCGTCCGCCTCGTCGAGGTGCGTCACGATCGCTTCATGAACGAACTCGGCGGCAGGCTGGCCCGTACGCGCGGTGACAGCGGCGATGCGCCGTTCTTCCTCATCGCTCAGGTCGATCGAGAGTGACACGTCATCTCCTTCGCGCGGTCGCAGATGGTGTATCGAGGATATCCGTTCAGCGTCTCGCTGAGCAGTCTCGTCTACCTTGAGTGCACGGGATCTCATTGCTCCTACTTTCACGGTCGATCAATTGCAGTGTCGTAGGGAATGCGGAAATGCTACGCGGCTGTCGCCGCGAAATGGAGATATCCACAGGCTCGCGGCAGTCTCCCCAGGCCATGTCAGCGGCCGCGGCTATGCTCAACGCACGCAGTGACCACGTGCCCGTGCGCTGCGAAAGTGGGTGTCACCGTACAGCGCCGGGAGTAGCTCGATGGAGTCCAGAAACAATCGCGACGACGTGGATGCACGCAGCACCGAACAGGTCACCGTGCCCGCAGCACCACCCATCACACTCGCTCTCACCACGGCCGGCGTCGTCAGCTACGCCCAAGCGAACGCGCGCCTCTCCGCGCTCGAAGCCGTCACCATCACGAACCCGGGCCCGATGGTGCGCGGCGCCTCGCTCACGATAGAAGCGACGGATGCGTTCGGCTCGCTGGGCACACCCCGCACCACCCTCATCGACCTCGCCGAGAAGGCGACCGTTACCCTCTCCGACCTCAGCCTGTTCCTCGACCCGGCGACGATGCTCGCCGTCGACGAGCAGCGCCCCGGGCGCATCACCGCGCGGCTGACGGCGGCCACCGACCCCGCCACTGACCCCGACGCCGCCCCGACAACCCTCGCCGAAGCATCCGCCGACGTCGACGTCCTCGCCGCCTCCCAGTGGCGCACCACCCCGGTGCAGCTCGGCATGGAACTCCTCCCCGCCTACGTGCAACCCAACGCCGCCGCCATCCAACCGCTCCTCCACGAAGGCGGCGAACTCCTCGAGCAGCGCACCGGGGACCGCAGCATGACCGGCTACCAGCTCGAAGACCCCAACCGAGTGGATGCGACGGTCGAGGCGATCTACGAGGCCATGCGCGCGCGCCGCATCCGTTACGCCGAACCGCCCGCGAGCTGGTCGAGCACGGGCCAGAAGGTCCGTACCCCCGCCGAGGTGCTCGAGGGCCGGGTCGGCACCTGCCTCGACACCACGGTCGTGCTCGCCGCAGCGCTGGAACAGGCGGGCATCAACTCCACCCTCTGGATCTTCGACGGCCACGCCTTCCTCGGCTACTGGCGCCACAACAGCCAGCTCGGCTCGGTGGTCGACTTCGAACTCGGTGACCTCGTCAACCGAGTCGCGCTCGGGCAGCTCACACTGATCGAGACCACCGCCGTCACCGACTCCCGAGACGGCGACCTTGACTCAGCGAAGAGCGCAGCGAGAGCCCGCCTCGAAGCGTCTCCGAGCACCTACATCGGCACGATCGACGTGGGCGCCGCCCGCTCGGCGAGCATCTTCCCGCTCCCGTCCCGCTCCATCGAGCCCGACGGCACGGTCATCGTCACCGAGTACCGCGTCGCCCCGAGAGTCGCCATCAGAGAAGGCCGAGCAGCCGGAGCCACAGCCGCAGCCACCGCCTCAACCGGAGACACCCCAGGCGCGGCAACCGCAAGACGCCCCACCCCACCCCGCGTCTCCCAGTGGAAGAACTCCCTCCTCGACCTCAGCCTCCGCAACCGCCTCATCAACTTCACCGACCGCGCCGGTTACTCCCTGGCCGTGCCGAGCGCATCCCTCCCCCTCCTCGAAGACCAGATCAACTCCGGCATCAGCCTCTCCCTCCGCCCCTCCACCGCGGTCAGCGCCGTCGACCGCGAGCGCAAGATCCAGTTCGGCCGCGACCTGCCCGACGAGACGCGCGCCCAGCTCCTCGAAGACCGCAAGGAGGCGTACATCGACATCACCGACGAGTCATACGCCACCAAGCTCCGCTACCTCGCCTACAAGGCGAAGACCATCGTCGAGGAGACCGGCGCGAACAACCTCTACCTCGCCTTCGGCATGCTGCACTGGTCGTTCAACGACCGCGAGCTCAAGTCGCCCCTCATCCTCATTCCCGTCACCCTCACCACGGCGAACCGCGGGTCGCTCTACCGCCTCTCGCTCGACGAGTCCGGCGCGTCCACTCCCAACTACTGCCTGCTCGAGAAGCTGTCGCAGGCCTACGACCTGAGCATTCCGGGGTTGTCCGATCCGGTTCAGGATGGCGCGGGCATCGACCTCCACGCCGCCTTCACCGCCGTCCGGCAGGCGATGCTGGATGCGCACCTCCCCTTCCGCGTCGAGGATTCGGTGAATCTGGGCATCCTGCAGTTCGCCAAGTTCCGGCTCTGGAAAGACCTCGACGAGAACTGGGAGTCGCTCGCCGGCAACCCTCTGGTGAGGCACCTCATCGAGACGCCGACGGAGCCGTTCGTCGACCCGATGCCGCCGGCGGCCGCCGAGAACGCCCCCGACCTCGACGCCCTGAGCGCGCAGTGCCCGGTGCCGGCCGACTCATCGCAGCTCGAAGCGGTCGCCGAGGCCGCGCAGGGCCGCACTTTCGTGCTCGAGGGCCCTCCGGGCACGGGCAAGTCGCAGACCATCACGAACCTGCTCGCGAAGGCCCTCGCCGACGGGAAGCGCGTGCTCTTCGTGGCTGAGAAGCGCGCCGCGCTGTCCGTCGTGCAGCGCCGACTCGACGAGATCGGACTCGGCCCCTTCTCTCTCGACCTCCACGACAAGGGCGCGCGCCCCGCCGCCGTGCGGGCGCAGATCAAGTCCGCCCTCGAGCACCGCGTCACGATGGATGGCGCCGCCCTCAGCACCAACATGGAGATAGCGAACTCCAACCGCCGCACCCTCTCGCGCTACGCCGAGCGCCTGCACGAGAAGAACGCGGCCGGCCTCTCCCTCTATTCGGCGCGCACGAGCGAGCTGGCAGCGGATGCGTTCGTGCCCGAGCTGCCCGTCCCGCCGGGCCTGGTCTCTGGCGGCACGGCCGACGATTTCGACGCCGTCCGGGTCGCCCTCCGAGACCTCCCCGAGACCGCCGACTACGTGCGCCCACAGCGCGTGAACCCGTGGGGCTTCGTGGTCGACCGACCGGATGCGCCCATCACCTCGACGGATGCGCACTCGGCCGCCCAAAATCTCGACCGCGCAATCGCTGCAGCGCTCGACGCAGGCGTCGCCGCCGACTTCATCGCGCGGGCGACCTCCCCCGAGCAGCTGGCCGACTGGTCGCGCATCGACGGCTACCAGCGCGAACCGCTCACCACGATCGATGCAGCGCGCGACACCGTGACGCCCAGCGCCTGGAACGTCGCGGCTCAAGCGGTGGTCGACCAGGTGGCCGCCCTGACCCAGTCGCCCCCGGCCTGGCTGCAGCAAGCCCAGCCCGAGGCCGTCAACCTCGACATCGCGGGCATCCATGGCGAGGCGATCGCCGCCGACCAGTCCGGCTTCTTCGGCCGCAAGAAGCGCCGCCGCGCGGTCGCCGCGAAGCTGGCACCGGCCCTCCGCTCCCCCGAGGCGATCAATCTGAAGCACCTCTCGACCTTCACCGGCCAGATCGCCGAGACGGCCTCCCAGGTGAACTCGCTCCGCGCCGCCGCGCAGCAACTCGCCGGCGTGCGCATCCCCGCCGACTGGAACCCGCTCCGCCCGGCCGACGCCGAATCCGTGACGTCACAGATCACCTGGCTCCGCTGGGTCGGCATCACCATTGGCCTCCGCCCTGCCGAAAAACCGGACGCCTTCACCCGCGACTGCCGCCGCCTGTACGAGACGACGCAACCCGACGCCACGCGCTCACAGGCAGTCGCCACCGTCGCAGAAACCTGGGCCGCCCTCATCGCCGCCGCCCACACCACCGCCGACAACCTCACCAACTGGGCATCCGACCAGGGCTTCTTCGAAGCCTGGGCCGCCACCCGCGCCGGCCGCAACGTCGACTCCCCTACACCCGTCACTCTCGACCGCTGGCTGGCCTTCACCCGCGCACTCGAGCCGCTCCGCCGCCGCGGAATGACGGATGCGGTGAAGGCACTCGAGTCCGGCGAGCTCTCTGCGGATGACGCACGTCTCTCGTTCGAGAAGGGTCTCGCCGCAGCATCCGTCGCCGAACGCCAGCAGACCACCGGCCTCGCCGACTTCGACCCGACCGCCCACAACCGCTCGATCGAGCGCTTCACGACGAGTGCGCTGGCGATCCGCGCCGAGCTGCCGAACGCCATCCCGGCGCACGTGCTCGCGCTGCGCAGCTTCGACTCGTCGGCCCCTGCGGGCCAAGTGGGTCTGCTCCGCCGCCAGCTCGAGCGGCAGCGGGGCGGCATGAGCGTGCGCACCCTGCTCGACACCTTCGGCGAGCTGATCACCCAGGTGCTGCCGATCACGTTGATGTCGCCCGAGTCGGTAGCGCGGTTCTTCCCCGCCAAGCCGGGCCTGTTCGATGTCGTCGTGTTCGACGAGGCGTCGCAGATCCGGGTGGCGGATGCGGTGGGTGCGATGGGCCGCGCCGATTCGGTCGTCGTGGTCGGCGACAGCAAGCAGATGCCGCCCACGAGTTTCGGCGAGACGGCGCTCGACGCCGACGACGAGGTCGAGCTGTCGGCCGGGGTGGTGGAAGACGAGGAGTCGATCTTGTCGGAGTGCGTGCAGTCGCAGGTGCCGAGCAAGTGGCTGTCGTGGCACTACCGCAGTCAGGACGAGTCGCTCATCTCGTTCAGCAACCACCACTACTACGAGAGCCGCCTGTCGTCGTTCCCGGCGCCGCTGCGCGCGACCGAGCGCTCGTCGCTCGACGGCTACGGGGTCTCTCTGGTGCGGGTGAACGCCACGTTCAACCGTGCGGGCAAGGGCAAGGAGCTCCGCACGAACCGCATCGAGGCGGAGGCGATCGTCGCCGAGATCCGCCGCCGCTTCGACGCGGCCGTGGCTCTCGCCGGGCCGTCCGCGGAGCCCGCCGACTTCGAGGCCCCGTCCCTAGGCGTCGTCACCTTCAACGCCCAGCAGCGCGACTTCATCGAGAACCTCCTCCGAGACACCGGCGACGAGCGCATTCTGAACGCCCTCGACAACGACAGCGAGCGCCTCTTCGTCAAGAACCTCGAGAACGTGCAGGGCGACGAGCGCGACACCATCCTCTTCTCGATCGCGTTCAGCGTGAACGAGAAGGGCTTCCTCCCCCTCAACTTCGGCCCCCTCCAGCGCGCCGGCGGCGAGCGCCGCCTCAATGTGGCGGTCACCCGAGCCCGCCGCCAGGTGCTGCTGTTCGCAAGCTTCGACCCGTCAGAGCTCCGCGCCGAGCAGACGAGCTCGGTCGGCGTGAAGCACCTCAAGTCCTACCTCGAGATGGCGGCCAACGGCTCGGATGCCCTCGAGGCCGACCCCCGCCGCACCGCCATCTTCGACCGCCACCGAGACGACATCGCCGCAGAACTTCGGCTGCGCGGCCTCGCCGTGAAGACCGACGTCGGCCTCTCCGACTTCCGCGTCGACCTCAGCATTGCGCCGGCGGACGAGCCCGACCGTCCCGTGCTGGCAGTCCTCCTCGACGGCGACTCCTGGAAGTCCCGCCGCACGGTCGCCGACCGCGACGGCCTACCGATCGAAGTCCTGAAGAACCTCATGCACTGGCCCGCCGTCGAACGCGTCTGGCTCCCAGAGTGGCTCCACGACCGCGAAGCGGTCCTCGACCGCCTGGAGCTGGCGATCGCCGACGTCCAGGCGGCCGCCGCCAACGGTGAGCAACTCGCCCGCAACTAGCCAGCGAGAACCAACCCGGCGATATGTTCTTGATGCGCCAGCGAGACCCACGAGAGACAACCTATTCACCGGAGATCGCAGAAGCATCTCGACTTCAACGTCGAGCAGATCGCGGTCATCAACGATCTCGAGACTCGGCAGGGCGTTGCGTGCGCCACCACCTCTGCCATCCCCTCATCGAGGTGATCGCAGGCTTTCTCACGCAAGTGAGTGTTTGGGCCGTCGCGTTAGCCGAAAACTCTCCGGGCCAAGGGCCGGCTCTTCGACTCCTCCTCCCAGAACTCGATCGCCAATACGGCTCACACTTCCGGGCTCGAATAGCACCTGCCTGATGGGTCATCGTTTTTCGGCACCCTCATCGATTAGAGCGGTCCCTGAGCCTACCGTCCGAGGCGCAGATGGATCATGCACCGACAGCCATCACCGTCAGCGCGCTGCATGCGTCAGGGATCTCGTTGAAACTGGTCCCAATTCAGCGCCACAGATCACGAGCTCGCTAGTTTAGGACGCGTGGAGTTGGCCGTGCGTCTAGTAGAACTAAGATGGGCTGTCCGGGCGGACTACACCGTAGGAACTCCTTGCTGAACACTACGGGTGCCCACATATGCCAAGCCTCGAAGGCGATCAAGAAATTGATGGTAGTTCTCTACGTCCGCGCGTGGATCATCGTCAAGCTTGTACTCGCGCTCCCAGATTAGTAACTCGTCCCGAACAAGATCGGCTTCGACGCTTTCATCGAGTTGGCTTCTGATCTCCTCGATCAGAAGGGTGACGGCCTCACGCTTGGCGCTGGACTCATGGTCCGTTTGAAAGCGGTCTCGGATCCTGTTGACGCGGTCGCGAATGAGCTCTTGTCTCTGAACTCGCATAGCACTTCTTTGCATGCCGGCTAGGCGCTTGAGCAGGGCGCGGAAGTTTGATTCGAATTGTGCAATGGCTGCCACGTCGGCCGCTTCGTCTCCAATGACCGCCAGCACATGGCGCGCAAATCCAATCTTGTCGAGGTGAAAGGATTCGTCATCGAGGTGCTTCCTAGCGAGTCGCTCGAGCCCGTCAAGAGTTCCTTTGGGGCTGGGGTATACCGTTTCTTCGATGACAAGCATTCCGTTGAGGTCTGCGTCGATCGCGAACTCCTCGGTGTACCGGCAAGCCGCCAGCTTTGCGATCTCGAGCGGAATCAGATCCTCGATCCCCACTACGCCATCGGGGTTCGCCGTCGAAATACCGTCGACTTGAGCAAGCTGGACCACGTATTCGGGCGCGACTAGCTGCTTTTCTCCCGGTCCACCCTTCTTCAACTTCTTGACTGCCTGGTTGCCTGCGTCGTCGCTGTCGAGCAGAACTATGACCGCTGGCTTGTCAACGTCTCTACCCCGCGCCAAAAATGCCATGTACGGGACGTGACTCGCCGAACCGGCAGGGACAATCGAGATGTCGTTAAGATCGAGGTTTTGGAGCTCTGACGTGGACCGCCGTCGAAGCCAGGTCGATACTCCAGCAATCAGCACTTGATCTGACGGGCCTTCGATGATCAGGTTGCAGTTTCCCATGAACGTGGTCTCAGCGACAAACTCACCCAGAGCTGTTCGGAGCGGCTCATAGTGATTCCGCGACGCATTGGCTACAACGCGCGTCCCTTCATCGTTTCGACCTTTTTCCAGAACACGTATTCTCTCGGCGTGATTCTTATCAATAAGGAATGGAGAATGGGTGACGTAGACGACTTGAACCGGTCTCAGGCCATCGTCCCTCGGAAATGCGAAGGCATCGAAAATCTGCAGCAGATCTTTCTGGCCGGACGACGACAAGTAGGCGTCGGGTTCGTCCATTAGGAGTATCTCTTGTTCAGAGCTTCGTGCGGCGGCGTGAGCTAGGTATTGGACAAAGTAGCTCAGAAAGTACTTGAGGCCTCCACTTCTCTCGTCGAATGAATACGACCTCCCCGTTCGGTCTCGGATCATGAAGTCCAAGTGGTACTCCTGATGCTCGACGAAGAGTTCAAAATGGCTATCTTGGCGCCACCAATGCTGGAAGTTCAGAGACCGGGCCAGAGCACCGTTGATCGTGTCGACGATACTTTTCGCGTATCCATGCTTGCCATCTCGGATAGCCTCGCTAAGTTGCTCAAAGAGCTGAGCGGGCAGCTTAGCCACGTCAAGAAGCAGAGTGCGTGCAAGTCGGAATTTCGCTCTTTCTCGCTCGTCGCCGTCATCTTGGGCGTCAAGCGCCGTTCGAATCGTTTCGCTGTTTTCGGCGAATACTGCGGGTGAACCGAACCAGGCCCGATTGTTGAGAATCATGTCTAGACGCGAGCGGATTCCTCGGTGGCCGACCGCGTGCTCCTCGTTACCGCTGGCCAGAAACTGGATTGGAACCGAGTCCGGGAGAGGGGTTCGTGCGTCGATCTTATAGACCAGCGGGATGTGAAGGTCTTTGAGAGCAGAAGGCTTCTTGATGTGGCTCATGGACCACTCGTCCCCATGGCGCATATACATCCGCAGCTTTGGCGTCGCGTTCACTCTAAACACTGCGATCTCGTCGGGCACCTCAAGGGTGGTGCCAGTACCGCAGGCGTCGTTTATAGCTGCGACGTCTTTGTCAGCTAATTGCGAAAACTTAAGACCGAACTCAGGCAGCAGCAGCTCGCGGTCCTGCAGGAAAAAGGGGGAATAGCGACAGAAGTCCCGCGGGATTATGTTCTCGCCGGTCAGCCCAAACTCGATTGCCTCGAGCACTTGACTCTTGCCCGACTCATTTGCTCCCACAATAGTTGTGACGCTCGGGTCGAGAGCGATCTTGACGAACGGATAAAAGCCTTCTCCCGCGGGAGCTCGATCCCATGGGTCAGGTGAATAGTTCAAGCTCGATCGTCTAATGAAGTCGAAGTTCAGCGATCGAAAGAAGCGCGCATAAACGGTTGTTAGCTGCAAAACATCTCCCCCATGAGCCGTTCGGTCACAGTACCCGTTATCACCGAGGATGCACCAGTAGCGGCCCGTCTACAGACAGATTGCCGCCGCCCGCCACAGGCTAATGAGGACGAAGCTTGAGGGTCCCACGTCAAGCCGGCGTAGTTACACGAGGAGGGCAAAGACCATGGCCGTCCTCTTGGCAGCGCCAGTCCATGAATGGCTACGGGCCTCACCGGACGCCGGGAATCAATTCCGCAGGCGCGAGGTGAAGCGACTGCGGCGTCGCCTCAGAATCGCCACGACTCGACTTCAAGTCGGCAAACATCCGCTCGGTTCGGGTGAGCTGCAGTTCGAATCGAACCCGAATCGGCAATTTGAGTAGTTGATACTCACTGGCGATAGTGTGACCGCGGGGGGTCGCGATGGTTTGGACAACAAAAGTCGGCGAGGTCATGACCAGGCGTGCAGTGCACACGCTATACGGAGGCCAGCAGCAACAAGGCATTTCAACACCGGCGAACTCTGATCACATCCTCGTGTTCACAGACCCCGCAAAGGGCGCCAAATATGGATATGACCTTCACGAGGGTGCTCGCGAGGACGGCATATACGCCTACACCGGCGAAGGGCGCCTTGGGGACCAGAGGCTTATCCGCGGCAACCTCGCTCTGCTCAACTCGGTTCCACTCGGCAAGACGATTCGCCTCTTTCGTACCGACAACACGCTCGCCACATACATCGGTGCCTTCACACTGGACGACCCGCCATATTTCTGGCAGGCCATTCCAGATGAGTCAGGCGCAATTCGAGAGGGGATCATCTTCAACCTCGCGCCGATCGACGCCGATACCCGCCGACTTCCATCCTTGGGTCAAGAGCAGGTCACCCGAATAGAGGCGACGGAGTGGAATCCACCTCTATTCGATCCATACGCCCTCAGCCCCTTGCCTGGCATTGGACAGACGGCATCCAGAATTGAGTTTGAGTTGCAGGCTGCATTCGGCGCGTGGCGACGAGCAAGAGGGCATGATCTGCGGCGACTTAGAATTCCCATTGGCCGGAACTTCGTAGAACCAGATCTCTTCGATGCAACTACGGCCGAATTGTTCGAGGCCAAGAAATCGGCGGCCCGAAAATACGTACGCACGGCGATCGGGCAAGTCCTCGATTACACCCATAACGCGAACCTTCTGAAGTTGGACGCGCGGCCAGCAATCCTGCTACCCAGCGAACCCGCACAAGACCTTCTGGCGCTCTGCGCGAGCCTGTCGATCAGTGTGTACGCTCGCGACGGCTCGGAGTTCTCGAGGCTCTCAGGCTCTGAGTAGGCAGGCGCCTATCACCACTTCGAGACCTTTCGAATCATAGGGAGATCGGGCGTGGCCCACTCCAGTTCCATCACATTCGCAGGCTCAAGCCACATCAATGCATCGTGATCGGTGCTGCTTGACGGCTCGTTCGAGGTCAACATGACCGAGTAACACGCGAGATCGATCGTCATGGTTCCTACTACGGTCGACGAGCGGTCAAGGAGGTCTCCGACCATGACCTCGACCCCAAGCTCCTCCGATACCTCTCGCCTCAGCGCATCCCGCGGGTCCTCTCCCGGTTCGACTTTCCCGCCTGGAAGCTCCCACTTGCCGGCTGCTGATCTGCCGGGCGCGCGCCGGCACCCTAAAACGCGACCACCCTTAAGGAACACGGCGGCTACTACTTCGAGATTGGTCACGCCTTATAGCGTTGCGCAACTGGAGACGGGACACCACAATCCCACTTCAAACGTCTTTGACCTCAAAACCGTTGGCTCTTACCCAAAGTGCATCGGCGCAGTCCTCCGAGCACGCCTTCCAGGGCATGATCCGAAGCACCTTTGGCACGCGAATCCCACAGTTTCGGCATCGGCGAAGTTGGCCAGCTGTGTACCCGCGGCTAAGGAATAGAACGTCGCAGTCAGCGTTGCCCCGGCCGGCGAGCTCTTGCTCAGACTCGTAGACAGACTTCGCCAGATCCTTCCAATCGGACTTAGGTTCGGGATCATTCACCCAGTCGTAGAGCAAATAAATGAGGGCCTCTTCTGCACACAGACCATCACTGCGCGCCCTGTATCTGAACGCGTCGGCGAGATACGTCGGAACTGTCACAGAGCTGAACATGATTGAGGGTGTCATACCACCCATTATATGAGGTGGATGTACACCCTGCAAGTGTTTGACGTCTGGCACCATGGGTCAATGCCCAATCAGCCCAAGACGCCACACAAGTCTTTCCGAATTCCGCCAGAGCTTTACTCGGCGGCTCAGGCAAAGGCGGCGCGGCAGGGTCGCACATTGACCGACGTTGTCAAGGAACTGCTGCAGAACTACGTCGATTCTGCTGACTGACTAATCCTGAGTCTGGGAAACGAACCGCTTTAGGTGCTCTCGGAGCGCCGGGTCGTGGACGTAGACGTAGGTGCCGCGGATGCCTCGCGTGAGTAGCACTGCGTAGACGTTCTGGATGTACCAGAGCAGGTCGTCGTCGGAGTAGACGCGGCCGAGCGCCTTGTTTGCCTCCTTGCCCTTCTTGTCAAAGTAGGAGGCGCGGTCGACGATGATGCGGCCGGTGGTCGTGTCGAAGCGGAGGTCGGGGCCGATGATCACGCCGGCGTAGTTGAGGTCGTAGCCCTGCACGGTGTGGATTGAACCCACCTCGTCGAGCGAACCGGGCGACGCGATCCAGTCGGTCTGGGTGCTGTTCCAGCGCATCCGGAACTCGCCGATCTCGATGTCGAAAGCAAACTTGTCGGCTTTCGACTTCCACTCCCAGGCGTAGCCGGCGACCATGCGCGAGAGGCCGACCTCTCGGTCGCGGCGCACGATCTTCGTTTGCATCTCGGAGACATCGTCGAACATCCGAAAGTCGTACTCGCCGAAATCGGGGAGGGACGCAGGCGACTGCGACCCCGACCCCGGCGCGGCACCGAGCATCCGTCTCACGTGACCGACGTAGTCGGAACCGGCACGCACCCTCATCTGCGACAGGAGGGGGTGGTGATGGTCGGCCGTCTTGGCGTCGGCGACAAGGCGCTCGAGGGTCTCGATCGGGATGTCAGCCGGCTTCACGCTCTGTGCGGGGTCGACCAGGAAGATCCGGTGGGTGCTCTTGGCGGTGATCCAGTCGAGCTGGGTCTTTGAGGTGTCGTCGTGGCCGAACAGCTTCGTCGTGATGTCGCGGAACTTGATGTTCAGCGCCGCCGCCGGCTGGTTCGCGCGCTGATTCAGGCGATGTGTCTCATCGACGATGAGGAGGTCGAAGGCGGTCGCCGACTCGCCCACGTCGAACGCCGTCAGCACCATCGACGGATCGAGGCCGGGGGTCTTGCGGAAGACCTTCTGTACCGATTTGCGGAGCGACTGCTGCGGGATGACGAAGCCGATGCGGAGGTCGCGCAGGAGCATCCGGTGCTCGTCGGTGAAGAACTCGGAGAAGAGGGAGTCGCTGTCGTCGTCGAGGGCGTCGAGGGGTGTGGATGCGCGGATGTCGGCGAGGAGCTTGAGCAGGTAGATCGCGACGACGGTCTTGCCAGTGCCGGGGTCGCCCTGGATGACCGTGGTGCTGCGGTCGTTGCTGCGCAGGTCGTCGAAGAGGCTCTTCACGACGCCCTCGACGGCGAAGGCCTGGTCGTCGGTGAGCGACTTGAAGGGGCTCAGTTTGAAGAGATCGCTGTTGATGATCTCGGGGATGGTGCGGGTGAAGACGCCGTCGAGCTTCAGGCGGTCGAAGACGGCATCGAATTGGGCCTGGTACGCAGCGCGGTTGTAGTAGTCGGCGTTGACGATGCCGTCGTTGCGGTTGAGTACCTCGAAGGCGCCGTCGCCGCTGAGCATCTCGATGAGGAATGACTCGAGGTCGAGGCAGACGGACTTGTTGAAGGTCTCGTCGAGGATGACGCGGAGGTTGGTGAGCGTGCTGCGCTCGATGCTCGCGAAGTGCTGGCGCATGCGGGCGGCTACGTTGAGGGATTCGCCTACGTAGATCTTGCGGCGGTGGTCCTGCTGCTTCTTGCGGGTGGCACCCCGGGTGTCGTCGCCGTCATCGAGGATGTAGACGACCGGCCAGTTGGTGATGCGTTTGTCGCCGCTTCGAGCCCAGACGGAGACCTCCGCTTTGTCGAAGGGGAGGCGGACGATCTCAGAGCTGGTCATACTTGGTGGAGGTGCCGCGGGACTTCTCGATGGGGTACTTCTCGCGGGTCTTCGCGAGCTTGGCTCGGACGATGTCGTCGGGCGTCTTCCCCAGCTTCGCGGCGAGGAGGTAGGCGTAGGTGAGGACGTCGGCAAGTTCGTCTTGGATCTGCTGCTCGTCCGCATCCGGTGCCCACTGGAAGAGTTCGAGGAGCTCGGCGGCTTCGATGGAGATGCTCTTCGCGAGGTTCTCGGGGGTGTGGAACTGGGCCCAGTCGCGCTCGGCTACGAAGGCGGAGAGTTCTTCGTGGATGGAGGTGGTGAGCATCTCTGCAATGTAGCAGTGGACCGACAGCGAAGTGAGCGCAGATCGACGCCCATAGAATACGAGCAGTGATACCTGAGGGGGGACCACCATGGCTCGACGACGAGGAATTCTGGCCGAGTATCAGCATCAAGTGAGGCTTGCGGAGCAGCGCGACCGAGCAGCACAACGGCAGTACGAAGCGTCGGTGCGACAAGCCCAGGCCGCGCAGCGCTCAGCCCAGCGCGCCCAGGCCGCCTTCCTTCGTGCATCGGAAGCCGATCGCAAGCGGTTGGAGAAGGAAGCAGCAGCAGCGCACGTCCAAGCGATGCAGGCCGAAGTGGACAGCCTGAATACGCGGCTCACAGAGACATACGCCGAGATCGACGGCCTGCTGATGGCGACGCTCGCTATCGATGACTTCGTCGACCTTGAAAGCCTGCGAGTGGTCGTTCAGCACCCTCCGTTCCCGAGGGATGACCTTCGAGTGCCAGTTCCACCGCCGACTCCGATTCCGGATCCCCCACTGCCGGTGAAGCGCGAGCCGCAAGAACCCGCCGGGCTGTTCGGGCGGAAGAAGAAAATGGCCGACGCGCAGGCGGCGGCAGAAGCGCAGTACGCAGCCGATTACTACGCATGGCAGGCTTACACCCAAGAGATTCCCGGCCGACGTGCCCGCCAACAGGCAGATTACGAAGAAGCCGAACGAAAGCGCCAGCACGCGCTGGACCAAGCGCTAGGGGCGTACCGCGTCGAATGCGACGCGCGGGAGGCTGAGGCATCGAGGCAGAACGCGGAACTCGACGAACTGATCGCGGCCCTGGGTTACGGGGTGGTCGAGGCCGTGCAGGAGTACGTCAGCATCGTGCTTGCCAACTCCGTGTACCCGGAACACTTCCCTGTCTCCCACGAAGCGATCTTCGATCCCTCAAACGCCGAGCTGAAGCTTCGCGTCGTCATTCCCGGCCCAGCATCAATCCCCACGATCAGAGCGTATCGATACGTGAAGGCGAGCGATGAGATCACCTCTTCCGATCTATCTCAGAGAGACCAGAAAGACCGCTACCTAGGCGTAGTCAATAACGTCTCGCTCCGCAGTCTGCACGAGGTGTTCGAAGCCGATCGCCGCGGACTGATCCAAGCGATCTCGCTGGAACTGGGAACAGAGACGATCAGTCCGGCCACGGGACGCGAGATTTACGTGCCCTTCGTGGTCGCCTCAGTTGCGCGCGCACCGTTCATGGAGCTCGATCTATCTGCCGTGACACCTTCGGCGACCCTCGAACACCTCCGTGCGGTCGTATCGAAGAATCCGTTCGCGTTGACTCCGATCAGCGCGACCGGGGTTCGGAAAGTCTGACGGAGATGTCGGTCGCGTTCAATCCGCCACCCGGCTGGCCGAAGCCCCCTGCTGGGTGGCAACCGCCCGCAGGCTGGACGCCCGATCCGTCCTGGCCCCCTGCTCCTGAGGGCTGGCAGCTGTGGATCGACGATTCTGCGCCGAACGCCGCCCCCACGTCGTTAGCCACGACCGAGCACGAGAAGGTTCCCGCTGATGCCGACAGCACCTTCTACGCGGCGCGCATCGCTTACCTAGAAGCAGAGAATGCGGCGCTGCGCCAACGGGGCGCGATCTCGGACTCCCCCGACGCGAGCATCGAACTGGATGATGCGCGAGTGCTGCAGGACGTCGGCATCTATCGCTATCACCATCCCTTAGAATCTGCGGCGGCCTACCAGGAGCGGCTTGCCGACTTAGAGGCGCGTATCGCGAACGTCATCAAGAGCGATCGAGCGATCGCGAAGAGCGAGTTGTTCACCTTCAACAACTCGCTCGCACAGGGCCGGAAGATGACCTCCGACCTCGGCAAGCTGATGCTGCGGGCGTACAACGCTGAAACGGACAACGCGCTCCGTACGCTTCGAGCCGGCAATGTGCTGACCGCGAAGCGCCGGCTCGAGGCGTCAAGGACGGCCATCGCGAGACTTGGCGCACTCATGGAGATGCGGATCGACGATGCGTTTCATGAGCTGCGAATCGAAGAGATCGAACTCACCGCGGACTGGCTGATGAAGAAACAGCAGGAGCGAGAGGATGCCCGCGAAGAGCGGGCGCGATTGAAGGAAGAGGAGAAGGTTCGGCGGGAGCTCGAGGAAGAGCGCGCCAAGCTCGATAAGGAGAGAGCGCACATCGCCTACGCGATCGACGCCCTGGCGGCCAAGGGCGAGGAGGATGAAGATCTTCTGCGGCGACTCGCCATCATCGACGAAGCCATCGTGGAGAACGACTTCAGGGCGGCAAACGTTCGGGCCGGTTACGTCTACGTGATCTCGAACGAAGGCGCATTCGGGCACGAAGTGGTGAAGATCGGTCTGACCCGACGCCTTCGTCCGCTCGAGCGGATTGCGGAGCTCAGCGGAGCATCCGTGCCGTTCCGATTCGATGTACACACTCTGTACTTCTCAGAGGATGCTGTGACTCTCGAGAACGAATTGCACAAGCACTTCGCATCTCGAGCCCTGAATCAGGCGAACTCCCGGAAGGAGTTCTTCTTTGCCACGCCAGGCGAAGTGCGGGAAGTGCTCCTGGAGAAGGTCGGCAACCTTCTGGAATTCACCGAGGCCGCGGCGGCGACGGAATACCGGCAGTCGCGGGGAGCTTGGCCCGCGGACATCTCTCGGTAGTCGAGCGTTCAGACTGACGCAGTCGGCCCAACGAGACGAAGGCTCATTACGATTGCCGTTCGCTTTCGATTGTGAGTTATCTTCATTAACGCTAAAGTCGCCGCAATACTCTCACCGGGGGAAGCCGGAAGGAATCACATGGCACATCGTCACTCTCTCGCTCTGCGCGGATCACTCGTTCTCGCAGCTATCGCCTTGATTGGCGGGGCATTGGGAGCCGCCCCGGCCAACGCATCCCCGGTGCTTCCACCTGACGGATCGACGTCGGGCCCCTCGGGCCCCTGTGGAGGGCCGGGCACAATCAAGTTCAGGAGCTACTCGCAGGTACAGCCCGCCGGCAACGTGTTCTACTACGGCGCGGTGCAGAACTGCTTCTCGACGACTCAGCGCCTGCGGGTGCGCTTCAACGTGCCAATCCCGTTTGCAAACGATTGGAGCAAATGCACGTCGGTCGCCCCGGGCGGAACGTTCACAGCATCCTCTCCGTCGTACGCGGCCTACACATGGGGCTACTGCTGAGCGACCGGCCGGGGTGACGCGCAGGTCCGCCCGTCCCGAGCTGCTGCTCGGGGCGGGCGCTCTCGTCTCTAGGATTCTCGGCTTCGCGAAAGCGCTGCTGTTGGTGATGTGCATCGGGGGAACGACCGCGGCGCCGGGCGGCCAAATTTTTGACGTTGCGAACACCCTTCCGACGGCCCTCTACGCCCTCATCGCCGGCGGTGCGCTTTCGTCGATCCTCGTTCCGGAAATTGCAGGGGCTCTACGGCGAGAAGGAGTCGCGAGCGGTGACAGTCGTGAGCACGTCAGCCAGATCGTCAGCCTAACGACATACCTTGCGCTGGCACTGACGGCATTCATGCTGGTTCTCGCGCCAGTACTAGTGAATGCCTACGCAAGCGCGTGGCCCGATTCCTGGCTGAGACTGGGGGCCGCAATGGCTCTCTGGTGCATACCGCAGGTGTTCTTTCTGGTGCAGTACGGCACGCTCTCTCAGATACTGCTGGCGCACGGGCGCTTCGGCTACGTCGCTTGGGCACCTGCGCTCTCGAATGCAGTAGTAATCTGCACGCTCTTCGCCTTTCTCACCCTGGTACCCAGTGGCCTCGTCGGAGTCGAAGAATGGACACCCACCATGGTTGGCATCCTGTGTGGTGGCGCAACACTTGGCGCCGTCGCACAATTCGCACTCATCGGCGCCCCCGTCGCCGCGCTCGGATACCGTCTCAGACTCCGTCTGCGGCTGCGACGGCTTGCCCACGTCGGCATCGGCGTGGTGTGGGGATTCCTTGGAGTGGCCTGCTGGCAGGGCTCCTATGTCGTCGTATCGAACGTCGCGTCTGCCGCGGGAGCTGCGCTGACCATCGAAGGAGTTGACGGAGCGAGTCTGAACTCCCTGTCCGCGGCCTACCTTCTCTTCCTTGTACCCCATGGCGTCATGGCTTTGTCGCTCATCACTGCGTCCTACTCCCGCATCAGTCTCTCTCTCGCAACCGGAGATGTATACCGCGGATGGGCCGACGCCTGTCGCACGGCACGGCGCGTAGTCTTCGTTTCAGCATTCTTCACCGCTCTGTTCATCGCCATCGGGCCCGCCATCGGCGCGACCGTCTGGGGCGCTCAGCCCATCGGTGAGGTACTTCAGGCACTTGGATGGGGCTTGGCGCCCTTCAGCCTCACAGTTCTCATCCAAAGACTGTTTTATGCGGTAGGTGCGGTTCGCGCACCGGTCGTAGTCCAAAGTGTGGTCGCACTTCTCACGGTCGTGGGCACCCTTCTTGTTGGCGCGTGGATATCAGCCGACCACGTCGTCGTGGGCATTGCCGCAGTCACCAGTCTGGCGACATGGGCAGGACTAATCGTGGCCCTCGTCCTGCTTCACCGAAGCCCGGCCTTCCGCGACTCTGTCACAGCCTCCGGGCGTCCGGCTATCGCGGGCGCGCTCAGAGCCACCGCTGTCGCGATCGGAGCCGGAGTCTGTGCTCGAGTGGCATGGGATCATCTGCCCAGGAGCGGTATGACCGGCCCCGTCGAAGCTGTGATGCACCTGGTCGGTGCTACAGCCTGCGCCCTCATCGTCTTCTTCGCAATTGGCATTCTTGTCCGCGACTCGACAGCGAGTGAAGCTTGGCGTCTCTGCCATTCGAGGCGCGGGGCTCGCTGATCCGAGCTTGTGTGGATGTGGATGTCGGGGTCAGAAGGGTCACTCTTGCAGCGCCGTGCTGCTGACGCGATTGCTGCTCCTTGCAATTGCCATGGTCATGGATGGCAAGCGCGTAGCGCGCGGCAGTCGCCTGCGTGGGTGGCGAGCGGCTCATGTCAACCTCGAAACTGCCGCGCGCTGCGCGCTTGCCAACCATGAATAAAACGAGCTTTCATCAGCGCATTCTGATAGAATCTCATCATGGAAACCACCCACCGGCTCACCGAGATCACAGACGATCTCTGCGCAGTCGTGGGTGAGATCTCTGGTCGGCTTTCGGGACTCTCTGACGGTGAGTTGCTTGAGGTGATGGCCGCTGTTGAGGCTGTGGGGCGGGTTGTGTCGGCGGGGCAAGTTCGGGTTGCCGGTGAGGTGGGGGTGCGGTCGCGGAGCGAGCTCGGTGATGAGGGGTTGAGCCGGTCGCAGAACTTCACTAGCCCGGTCAAGCTCGTCTCGAACGTCACGGGTGCCTCAGCACGCGAGAGCAAGACACGGCTTGAACTCGGAAGACGGATGCGCGGGGCAATGCTCCTCGGCGGCAGCGAAGGCCCCGCGCCATTCCCGGCCGTCGACCAGGCAATCGATGAAGGAAGGCTCGGAGTCGAGGCCGCCTCCGTCATCGTGCGGCAGTGCAGCGACCTCACCGTGCGCGGGTGCGCGCCCGATGTTGTGGCCAGTGCCGAGCAGACCCTTGTTGACGAGACCCTTGCGCAGGGCCTGAACGCTGACCAGACCGCGAAACTCGCCATCCACCTGCGGGAACTGCTCGACCCCGACGGGGCCGAACCCCGCGACGAACTCCACCAACAGCAGCGCTCACTCACCATCGCCCAAGCCAGCGACGGCATGATTCGGGGGAAGTTCGCCCTCACCCCCGAGCAAGGCGGCGTGTGGCTGGCAAGCATCCAGGCAATGCAGAGCCCTCGCGTCACGGGGCCCCGGTTTCTCAGTGAAGACGAAGCCATGGCGGAGTTCGCGACCGCTGACACGCGCACGCAGGTGCAGAAGAACGCCGACACCATCACCGAACTCCTCGCCCGCGCCGCAGGAGCCCCCGACATGCCCCGCATCAACGGCGCCACCACCACCGTCAACGTCCACATCACCCTCGACGACCTCGAAACCGGCCGTGGCGTCGGCTGGATCGACGGCATCACCGAACCCGTTCCCGCCTCCACCGTCGCCCAGCTGCGCTGCCACTCCCCCCTCACCACCACCGTCTTCGGCGACCGCGGCGAGATTCTCCACCACGGCAAGACCAAGCGACTCTTCACCGCCGCCCAGAACCGGGCACTCGCCGCCCGCGACGGCGGCTGCGTCTGGCCCGACTGCGACAGACCACCCTCCTACTGCGAAACACACCACGCAGAAGAATGGGTCTCAGACGACCATCCACCAGGGCGCACCGACATCGACAACGGGGTCCTCCTCTGCCACTTCCACCACTCCCACCTCCACAAGTCATCATGGAAACTCGTCATGCGCGAAGGCGTGCCGCACATCGTGCCGCCCACCTGGGTCGACTTCACCCAAACCCCGATACCGACCACCCGGCGACGCACCACCGGGCCACAGCACCAAGCTGCCTGAGCACCGGTCAAGGGGTATAGACTGCCCCTACGGCGTGCCCTACGCCGAACTGGCGCCGCCCTCGACCATCATCATCGCGGCCAATAAGCGACTACCCGTCAAAGACTGCCCCTACGACGACGCACACCGAGCACCACGAGCACGATTCCCACCACCACAAGCGCAAGCCCGATGTAGAGCCACGTCGGGTCACCCCTCATCGAGCTACCCGGAATGAGGTTCGCACCCTGGCCGGCGAAGAGGGCACCGAACAGGATGGCGACGACGCCGATGATGATGAGCGTCAGACGCCCGGCTCTGGTTCCCATGCGGGTCACGGTACTCCCCTTCCCACATTGTCGAGTCCGAGCAGTCATGCGACGGTTGAGCATGGTTCGCATCGGGAGGCATCCGGCACTGGGGGCGATCCCGCTCATCGCCGGCGTCTCGGTCTTCGCGGGGTTCGCACTCGCCGTGCCGCTGTCGGGCTTCTACGGCTGGCTCGGGGCGGGGGCCTGGAGCTACGCGCTCGCCTTCATCACCCTGCTCCTCGTGCTCGGCGGCGGCATCGCGCTGGGTCTCGGCCTCGCGTACGGCACAGTGGCGTGGGATCCGCAACGCCGCATCGCCCGCCTGCGCGGCCGCGAGGTGCCGCTCGACTCCATCACCGAGCTGTGGCGATCGATGTCGGATTCCGGCACCGCCACCTACCTCAGCTACCGCTTCGTGTCGACGAAAGGCCCCTCCGTGCGGGTGCTCGTAGCAGGGCGCCCCATGCGAGGGCTCGACGCCGACGGCCTTACAGCACTCCGCGAGTTCGTCGCAGCACTGCCGACGGGGCCCGACGCGGAGCGCATCGAAGCGGATGCTGCACGTGCGGTCGACGAAACAGGGCTCACCGAACGCCAGCGCGCAGCAGCCGTGACGATCACCACCGGTGGCGGCAAGTCACGAGTGTCACCGGCCACACTGCTCGTCGAGCTGGCGGGGTTCGTCGAAGCCAAGAACGGGACGACCGCATCCGGGAGACCTTCCGCCGTCGCCTCACCCGAACGAGCGAAGCCGTCGGCACCCGCCGACTCCATCTCCAGTGACGAGGCCGCGCGCATCCAAGCCGACTGGGCCGAAGCGGATGCTGCAGCCGCCACCCAGCTGACCGTCGAGGTGTCGACTATCCAACGTCTGCGTCGCATCGCCTTCTGGGTGACGGTGCTGCCGGTCGTGGTGGCCGCCGTTGCGATCGTGGTTGCAGTGATCGCCGAGACGGCGGGCGGGGGCTCGATCGGGTCTGACCTCAACGACTCCATCGCGGTGTGCGTGATTGGCGGCATGGTGTTCGGCGTGCTGTTCTACCTGACCTGGTGCGCCTCCGCCGACGCCGACACCCGTCGCCGCCGCCGACTTGCGGACGCTGCGTGGAACTCGCTCCCCGCATCCGACCGTCACCTCGGCATCGCCATGCCATTCCTCGCCGCCTGGACTCAACCCGCCCTGCGCCTTCGGCGCGCGCTCGCGTTCGTCGCCAGCGTGCTCGGATTCATCGTGGTGATGGTCGGCATCTTCCTGGTGGTCGAACCCGACGGCGTGCCGATCATCGGAGCCATCGCGGCGATCGTCGTGGGCGCCGCGATGATCGCCTGGTCGATCTTCGCCTTCATCGCCGTGCACCGGGCCAAGCGGAGAGACGCCGAGCGGCTCGTGCTCCTCGCCGGCTGGCGCCTGCTACCACCGGTGGTGCGGGAGCCGTGAAGGAGCCACCGGCCGCCTGGCCGGTCTGGCCCGGGTTCGGCGAACGGATCCTTCCACCAGCCGTCGAGGTGGGCTTAAATTCCGAAGGCCCCAGTTGCCTGAGGCCTTCTAACCGGTAACCGAAGTATCCGGGGGTGTGACGGGAATCCTACAGCTCTAAGTCGAACTTTTGCCCGATCTCGCGGCCGCCACCTCGGCGCCGCGGGCGGTCGACCAGAAGCCGGCCACCGCATCCTGGACCTCGGGGGCGGTGATGTTCGCGCCGAAGAGGGGGCCGTGGGGCTGGAGGACGATGCTGTCGTGGAGGGTGCCGACGGCGACGGGGTCGAAGCCGGCGGCATCGACGAGGGTGGAGGCGGCGGCGAGTGCCTGGGCGTCGTCGGCGGCGAGGGCGATGGCCTTGCGGTCGGGGGATCCGGCGGGGCGCGGGCCCTCGTCGAGGTCGTGGTAGCCCATGTGGTTGAAGGCCTTCATGACGCGGGAATCAGGCAGGAAGCTTTGCACGAGCTCGCTGGTCGAGACGCGCGGGTCGTCGAGGTCGTCGCGGAGGCCGTCGACCTCCCACCAGTAGTTCATCGCGTCGACGACGACCTTGCCGGCGAGGAGGTCGGCGGGGATGCTGCGGTACTTGCCGAGCGGCAGCGCGAGGAGGACGATGTCGGATGCTCGCGCCACCTCCTCCGCCGTCGTCGCGACAGCGCCGGGAGCGAGAACGTCGATGATGAGCGAGATCTTCGCGGGGCTGCCGGATCCGGCGATGAGCACGCGGTAGCCGGCAGCGAGCAGGAGGCGGCTGAGCACGGTGCCGACCTTGCCGGCGCCGAGGATGCCGATGGTGGGGAGGGTGGAGAGGGACGCGGCGTCAGGCATGGGTGGAACCGATCTTGGCCAAGGGGTGGGTGGGCGCATCAGGTGCCTGCTCAGCGTCGGCCGCCGACGCCTCCAGCAGCTCCCGCACCCGCGGCGCCACCACCGTGCCGAACAGCTCGATGGTGCGCGCCCTCGCCTCCACCGACAGCCCGCCGATGTCGTACTTGAGGTCGAAGCGGGTGATGCCGAGCGACCGCGTCATGCGCACGATCTTCTGCGCGACCGTCTCGGGCGAGCCGACGAACAGCGCACCGGTCTCGAGCTCGAGCTCGTAGCGCTCGCGCGTGGGCGGGTAGAAGCCGCGCTCGCGCGCCATGCTCGTGACGAGCGGCTGCCACGAGCGCCACCAGGTCTCGGCGGCCTCCTCATCCGTGTCGGCGATGAGACCGAGGGCGTGCTGGCCGACGGGCTGCGCCGGCTGACCGAACTGGGCGAGGGCGCGGTGGTAGAGGTCGACGTGTCCGGCGAAGCGCTCGGGCTCACCGCCGATGATGGCGAGCAGCAGCGGCAGGCCGCAGCGCGCGGCACGGATGACCGACTCGGGGCTGCCGCCCACACCGATCCAGGTCGGAATGCCGCCCGGCCGCATCCGCGGGTGCAGCGTCACGTCGGTGAGCGGGGTGCGCACCGTGCCCTCCCAGGTCACCGACTCCTCCCGCTGCAGCCGCATGAACAGCTCGAGCTTCTCCTCGAACAGCGTCTCGTAGTCGTCGAGCTTGTAGCCGAACAGCGGGAACGACTGGGTCTGGGATGCACGCCCCAGCACCAGCTGCGCCCGCCCGTTCGACAGGGCGTCGAGGGTCGAGAACTCGTTGTAGAGCCGCACCGGGTCGTTGGTGCTGAGCACCGTGACGGCGGTGCCGAGACGGATGCGCTCGGTCGCCGTCGCGATGCCAGCCAGCAGCACCGGGGTGGCCGAGTCGACGTAGCCCTCGCGGTAGTGCTCGCCGAGGCTGAAGATGTCGAGGCCGACGCGCTCGGCGTGCTTGGCCTCGTCGACGAGGAGGCGGACGGTCTCGGCGTCGGTGAGAGTGCGGGGTGCAGCGGCGGTGCCGCCAGGGCCGGCGCTGCCGGCGGCCGTCGGCACGTCGCCGAACGAGTTGAGTCCGAATTCGATCATGATTGACATGTCAACTAGGAGGACCCGTGGAGAATTCCCGCCCCGCACACCGGCGCCCGTCGCCCACCCCGCACGACCTGCGGGTGTGGCGCGATTTCGTGGAAACCGGGGCGCGCATCCGGTCGCTGCTGGGCGCGCGACTGCAGGCCGAGTCGGGTGTGTCGGCGGGCGACTACTCGGTGATGCTCGCCCTCTCGGAGGCGCCCGGGAAGCGGATGCGCTCCTCCGAACTCGCGGAGACCGTCGGTTGGGAACGCAGCCGGCTCTCGCACCACCTCGGCCGCATGGAGAAGCGCGGGCTCGTCTCGCGCGCCCCCTCCGCCGCCGACAGTCGCGGGGCCGAGGTCACGCTCACCGCGGAGGGCGCCTCGCGGTTCAGGGTGGCGTCGGTCGCCCACCTTCGCGCGGTGCAGGAGCTGTTCGTCGAGGCGTTCGAACCGCCGTCGGAGGCCGATCTCGACGCCGTCGAAGCGACGACCCTTGCGCTCAGGCGCCACCTGGACAAAATTTAAGCGAGTAGACCTCTCAGCCCGCTGCGCGCGCCGCCCCGCCCGGATCGGCCAGCACCAGCGCAGCCCCGTGCTCACGGATCCCGCTCGCGGCCGAGTCGCTGAGCGCAGCATCCGTGATCACCACGTCCACCTCGTCGAGGCCGAAGATGCGATAGCGGCCGAAGGTGCCGTACTTCGACGCGCCCGCCACGAGCACCGCCTCCGAGGCCACCTCGAGGGCCGCCTTCTTCAGCTCGACCTTCGACTCGGCGGGGGTGGTGACGCCGCGGTGCAGGTCCCACGAGCTCGACGAGAGGAACGCGACATCCACCGACAGCTCGCGCAGCGTCAGCGCGGCGAGCCGCCCCACCGTCGACTGGTTCGCCTTCTCGACCCGCCCGCCCAGCGCGATGATGTCGACCGTGGGGTGGTCGAGGAACGAGCTCACCACGGCGAGGTCGTTCGACACCACCGTGAGGTCGGCGACCCCGTCGAGGTAGGGGCGCATGGCCTGGATGGTCGTGCCGGCATCGAGGAACACCGTCATCCCGTCGCTCACCAGGCGGGCGGCCTCGCGGGCCATCGCATCCTTCTCGATGAGATCCTGCGTCGACTTCTCCAGACGCGAGGGCTCGACCGACAGGCGCGACGAGATCTTCGCACCACCCGGCGTCGCCAGCACCCGGCCGGCGGCCTCGAGGGCGGCGATGTCGCGACGGATGGTCATCTGACTCACTCCGAGCAGCGCCGTGAGCTGGTGGTAGCTCATCACCGACTCACGCCTGAGGTGCTTCACGATCAGCTCGCGCCGCTGATCGGGGATCAACGGCGTCTCCTCCGAATCGGACACGGCACCTCCTTGTCGATGCGACCAGCTTAGAGCGTGACCGACTCCGCCACCGTCGACCACGGCGTGCCCCACTTCTCGCTCAGCGCCGCCACATCGGCGGTCGGCAGCACCCGGCGCGGGCGCCCCTCGGTGAGCAGCGCGATGCGGCACGCCTCCTCGAGCTCGATCGCCGCCTCGACCGCCGACTCCGGGTCGGGGCCGCTCGTGATCTGCCCGTGGTTCGAGAGCACCGCGGCCTGGAACGGGAAGTCGAGGGCACTCACCAGCTCGCCGAGCTCGGGGCTGCCGGGCACCCGGAACGGGATGAGCGGGGCCTGCCCCACCCGCATCACGAAGTAGGGGGTGAGCGGCGGCACGGCGCTGAACTCGCTCCACGGCTCGAGGCACGACAGCGCCACCGCGTGCGGCGAGTGCACGTGCACCACAGCCGAGTGCGCGGGGTTCTTCGCGTAGAACGCGAGGTGCAGCGAAGTCTCCTTGGAGGCGCGCGGCCCGTCGAGGCGCGCACCCGAGCGGTCGAGCACCGCGATGTCGGCGCGGGTGAGGCGGGCCAGGTCGGTGCCGGTGCCGGTCGCGTAGACGAGGTCGCCGGAGGTGACGCTGAGGTTGCCGCTCGAGCCGGGGCTGATGCCGGCCGCGGCGATGCGCTCGCCCATCGCGATCACGGTGTCGCGCGGGTCGGATGCTTCGGTCACGAGAGTGCCTCCCAGGCAGAGATGAAGAGGTCGTCGGCCCCGAAGTTGCCCGACTTGAGGGCGAGCGCGACGTCGGTTCCGGATGCTCGGCCCGCCCCGTCGCCCGCCTCACCGGTGCGCGTGAGCGACCAGCAGACGCCGGGTGCGAGCTGCGGGCCGATGAGCAGACGCGTGCAGCCGAGCGCTGTCGCGACGGCGCCCGAGGTCTCGCCACCCGCCACCACCACACGGCGCACGCCGAGACGCTCGACCGCCTCGACCACTACACGCGACAGCACCGCCTCGACGGCCTCCGCCGCGGCGGCCTCACCGGCCCGGATGTCGTCGAGCGACGCCACGGAGTACACGACCGGCACGGCCTCCTCCGCGAGCCCGGCGAGCCACTCGGTCACCTCGCCCACGACGGCATCCGGTGCCGCAACTGCCCGGTCGACGTCGAGCTTGAAGCCCGCTGCGCCAGAGCTGAGCGCGTGGGCGATCTGCGCCCGCGTCTTCGCCGACGCACTGCCGCACACCACGAGGCGGCGGCCCGCCGGCGCGTCGAAGCGCTGCAGGGCCGGGTCGTGCTCTCCGCGCATGCCGAAGGCGAGGCCCGCGCTGCCGGAGAGCACGCGCCAGTCGCGGGTGGCCGCCTGCACGGTCTCGAGCTCGGCGTTCGTGGTGGCGTCGACGACCAGGTAGGCGGCGGTGGAGGCGTCGAGGGCGGCACGCACCGCATCCGGGCCCCGCTGCACCACCTCGACCGGCACCTCGTCGATCGCCCGCGAGGTCTGCGGCTGCAGGATGCTCGCCACGCGCGACTCGGTCATCGGCGTGAGCGGATGGTGGCGCATCGGGGAGTCGCTGAGCGGCTCGCCGTTCACGAAGAGCTCGCCGTGCACGACCGTGCGGCCGTTGTCGGGGAAGGAGGGGACGACGACGGTGCGGCGCTCCCCCACCTCGTCGAGCACGGCGTCGAGCACGGGCCCGATGTTGCCCGCGGGCGTGGAGTCGAAGGTGGAGCAGTACTTCACGAAGTACTGCTGCGGGTCGAGGGAGGCCAGGCCGCGGAGCGCGGCGAGTGACTGAGCGACGGCGTCGGAGACGGGAACGGTGCGGGTCTTGAGGGCCACGACGACGGCGTCGAGATCGTCGAGGTCACTCGCGCCCGAGGAGATCGCCTCGGCGCCCAGCAGCACCGCGACCCGGAACCCTCGCTCGCGCAGCGAGGTGGCGAGGTCGGTCGCTCCGGTGAAGTCGTCGGCGATGGCGCCCAGACGCAGCAAGGGGACTCCTCTTCGAGATGGCGGATGCACGGGTTCGGCTCCGCAATCACATCACATGTGAATTGATGTTGCAAAGTTTGAAAATTTGTTCAGATCGTGTGTATGGTGGGCCAATCGTCAGATCGACCGCGTGGAACGAGCCGCGCAGATGGGACCAATGGTGACCTCCCCCGTGCACCCGACACAGCCGGGAACCCCGATCCGCGTCGCCCTCACCGGAGCGCGCGGCGGATTCGGCCGCACCTTCCTGGCGCAGGTGCGCGCGGTTCCGCGCCTCGTGGTGACCCAGCTGATCGACCCCGACACCGAGGGCGTAGCGGCGATGCTCGACGAGCTCGAGTTCGAGGGCCCCGCACGAGAGCGAGCCGCCCTCGTCGCCTCCGCCGACGCCGTCGACTGGGCCGACGTCGACGTGCTCGTCGAGGCCACCGGCCGCATCGACGCCGGCTACGACTACGCCGCCACCGCCATCGCCCACGGCGTGCACGTGGTGATGGTGAGCAAAGAGGTCGAGTCGCTCGCCGGGGTGAGCCTCTCGGCCGCCGCGACCGCCGCCGGCGTGCGCTACCTCCCGGGCGACGGCGACCAGCCCGCCAACCTGCTGCGCCTGCTCGACTGGGTGGAGCGCACCGGCCTCGAGGTCGTCGCCCTCGGCAAGTCGGGCGAGTACGACCTCGTCCTCGATCCCGAGGCGGGCACCGTCACCCAGCTCGACGAGACCGTCGACGCCCCGGAGCTCCCCGGCCTGCTCACGCTCGGCGACGACGTGGCGGCGACACTCACGGCACGAGCATCCGCCGTCTCGACGCTCAAGCGCTCGGCCGCCGCCGACTCCTGCGAGATGGCCGTCGTCTCCCTGTACACCGGCGCCCGCGCCGACGTCGAAGCCCTGCACTACCCGGTCGCCCGGCCCGACGAGCTCGCCGACATCTACACCGCGCGCGCCGACGGCGGCATCCGGATGCGCGACCGCGTCGTCGACGTCTTCTCCATGCTCCGCCTGCCGGGCGAGGCCAGCTTCGCCGGCGGCGTGTTCGCCGTGGTGCGCACCAACGACCCGGTCACCTGGGAGCTGCTGCGCGGCAAGGGACACGTGGTCTCCCGCTCGGGCGAGTACGCCTGCATCTACTGGCCGTATCACGCGATGGGGGTCGAGACCGTTCTGACGGTGCTCGACGCGTTCGACGGCACCGCGCCGGCGCGCACGCCCCGGCAGCACACCGTGCTCGCCGCGCGGGCCGCGGCACCGCTGGCCGCAGGCACGCGGTTCCGTGTCGAGGGCCATCACCACGAGATCGCCGGGGTCGCGACGGCGATCGTCGACCGCGAGGTCGCAACCGGGGTCGCTCCCTATTACCTGCTGAGTGGCGCGGTGCTCACGCGCGACGTCGCGGCGGGCGAGCTGATCGAGCTCGCCGACCTCGACGAGATGCCGGCCGGTGCGCTCGGCGCGTTCACCGAGGGGTTCGCGCTGTGAACGCCGAGACCCTCCAGCGCGAGATGCTCCCCCAGGGCTACGACCTGCGCATCCTCGATGCCCATCACCACTTCTGGAACCTGGAGGGCGAGGGCAGCTGGCCGTGGATCCAGCACGAGTACAACCCCGACTTCTTCCTCGGCGACTACAACGCCATGCGCCACACCTTCCTGCGCGAGCAGTATCTCGCCGCCACGCACGGCTGGTCGGTGATCGGCACCGTGCACTGCGAGGCCGAGCGCTCGCGCGACGAGGAAGTGGCTGAAGACGAGTTCCTGGAGTCGTTGCACGCCGAAGACCCGCGCTTTCCGACGGCCGTCGTCGCGCACGCGTCGTTCTTGAGTGACGACCTCGACGAGGTGCTCGCGGGGCATGCCGCGCATCCGCTGGTCAGGGGCATCCGTTCGAAGCCCGTCATCGCCGCCGACGCGAGGGCCGCGCGCTCGGGCGCCGTCGCGGGCCGGCCCGGTTCGCTGCACGACGAGCGCTGGGTCGCCGGGCTGCGTAAGCTCTCCGGCTACGGGTTCTCGTACGACCTGCGCGTGCCGTTCTACCACCTCGCCGAGGCCGCCGACGTTCTCGCGGGCATCCCCGGTCTGCGGGTCGTCGTGAACCACTGCGGCCTGCCGCTCGACCGCAGCGACGAGGGTCTCGCCGTCTGGCGCGACGGGATGCGGCGGCTGGCCGCCCTGCCCGACATCAGCGTGAAGGTGTCGGAGCTCGGCCTCTACCGCAACGTGTGGAACCGCGACTCGAACATCGCCGTCGTGCGCGAGACCCTCGAGATCTTCGGCTTCGACCGCGCGATGTTCGCCTCGAACCTGCCCGTCGCCACCCTGACGGCACCCACCTTCGATGACGTGATGGAGGTGATGCTCACCGGCGCCGCCGGAGCATCCGTCACCGAACTCGACCAGCTGTTCCACGCCACGGCCGCACGCGTGTACCGCGTCGGCCTCCCGAACCCCACCACAGAAAGCTGACCATGAACACTGTCAACGACGACAAGCTCTTCCGCAAGGTGATGCTGCGCGTCCTCCCCCTCGCCATGCTCGGGTTCTTCCTGTCGTACCTCGACCGGGTGAACATCGGCTACGCGCAGGAGACGATGAGCGCCGACCTCGGCTTCTCCTACGCCGTCTACGGCCTCGGCGCCGGCCTGTTCTTCGTGGGGTACTTCATCTTCGAGATCCCCTCGAACCTGATCCTCGCCCGTGTCGGCGCCCGCAAGTGGATCGCGCGCATCATGATCACCTGGGGCATCATCTCGGGGCTCATGTTCTTCGTGAACAGCGAGTGGCTGTTCTACCTGCTGCGGTTCCTGCTCGGTGTGGCCGAGGCGGGCTTCATCCCCGGCATCCTGTTCTACATGGCGTCGTGGTTCCCGCCGAGCCGCCGCGGGCGAGCCTGGGGCATCTTCTACATCGCCCTCGCCTCCTCCGGCCTCATCGGTGGACCGGTGTCGGGCGTCATCCTCGCCAACATGGACGGCATCGGCGGGCACGCCGGCTGGCAGTGGCTGTTCTTCATCGAGGCCATCCCCACCGTGCTGCTCGGCATCGTCATCCTGTTCGTGCTGCAGGAGGACTACCGCACCGTGAAGTGGCTGAAGCCCGCCGAGAAGGACCGCCTCGGCGCCCTGCTCGCCGCCGAAGCACCCGCCGGTGGCCACACGCCGCTGCGCCAGGTGTTCAAGAGCAAGCTGATCTGGATGCTCACGGCCGTCTACTTCTCCTACAACTTCGCGCTCTACGGCATCAGCTTCTGGCTTCCCAACCTCGTCGGCGAGCTCGGGTTCGCGGGCCCCATCGCGATCGGGTTCATCTCGGCCATCCCGTCGCTCGCCGCGATCGTCTCGATGGTGACCTTCGGCTTCCTCTCCGACCGGGTCGGCGAGCGCAAGAAGTTCATCGCGGCGGCCTTCGTGCTGTCGGCCCTCGGGTTCGCGCTGTGCATCGTGGCGGGAACCTCGAACCCCATCCTCGGCGTCATCGGGCTGTCGCTCGCCAACGCGGGTGCGCTGTCGATCCCGGCCATCTTCTGGAGCTTCCAGACCTCGATGCTCGCGGGCACCGCCCTCGCCGGCGGCATCGCGCTCATCAACTCGACCGGCAACCTCGCGGGCTTCGCCGCGCCGTACCTCATCGGTGCGGTGAAGGACTCGCTCGGGTCGGCCACGGTGGCGCTGTACATCACGGGCGGCATCATGCTGCTCGGGGCGGTGCTGGTGCTGACGATCAAGCGGAGCGGGCGGGTGCCGCGGGAGGACGACGTGGCGCCGGTGGCCGGGATCGGGTCGGATGCGGGGCACCCTCAGCGGGTCTCGTGACGAGGCCCGCCGGCCCCGTCCACGCACGCCTCAGACAACGCTGATGTAGCTCGGGTAACTTCGCTCCTCGTGTCAGAGTCTCAGCCCCCCGAAGCCGCCGACGGGCGACCCGTCTCGCGGGCCGCGGGCATCCGGGTGCGCGAAGCCGACCTCGGAGCGCGCACGCCGATCGGCGGCGGGCCGGCGACCGAGGCGCTGCGGCTCGACAGCTTCACCGTGCCCGGGCACCGCGGCGGGCTCGCGTTCGTGCGGTTCCGCGACGCGGACGCCCCGTTCTGGAACTCGGCGACCCTCGCGCGGCTCGTCGCCCTGCGCTGGGGGTTCGAGGCGCGCGACCGGGCGACGCTCGACGGGGTGGCGGCGTGGCCGCTGGCCGTGGTGGAGGGCGACGACGGCGGGGTCGTGGGGTGTCTCGTGCCGCTGGCCGCGCATCCGTTCTACTTCGTGCCCGTCGAGGAGGGCGGCAGCCGCGGGAGCAAGGCGCCGCAGCAGGTGAAGTGGCTGGTCGGCGCGCCGAAGCGCGCTCGGCGGGCGGGAGCCGCGGTGGTGTCGGAGCGTGACCTGCTCACCCGCATCACCGTGCTCGCCCGGGTGTGCGTGCTGGTCGAACTGCTGCACCGCAACGGTGTCGTGTTCGGCGACCTGAGCGAGCGGTCGGTGCTGTTCGGGGCGGGCGAGGTGGCGTCGGCGTTCGTCGTGGGGTGCGAGGGTGCGGCGTTCGCGGGCGAGGAGGCGCTGCAGCGCAACAGCGCGGGCTGGGCGGCACCCGAGGCCTACGGCGAGGCGGATGCTGCGCTCACGACGACTCCGTCGGTGCAGACTCCCGCGACCGATCGGTACAAGCTCGCGCTGCTCATCCTGCGGGTGCTCGCACCGGCGGGCGAGGGGCTGGAGCGGAGTCGTGACCCCGATCGCGTGCGCACCGTGTTCGACGCGACCGGGCTGCAGCTGATGACGGATGCGCTCGCCGACGACGCCTCGCACCGCCCGTCGGCCGCCGACTGGTACGGCTACCTCCGCGGCGTGCTGCTCGAGAATCTCGCGGCACCCGTCATCCGGAGCGTCGACGTGAGCCCGGCGCTCGTGGCGGAGGGCGACGAGGTGCGGCTCGAGATCTCGGTGTCGGGCGCGCAGCAGGTCACGATCGAGCTGCCGGGCCGCGCGTTCATCACCCGCGAGGTGGCGCGGCGCGTGGTGTCGGAGCGCTTCACCGCGCGGCAGAGCGGACGCATCAGCGTGCGGGCCCGCAACGCCCACGGCGAGGTCGAGGTGCTGTCAGACCCCGTGCGGGTGCTGCCCGTCCCGACGCCCGGACGGCTGCCGATGGCGACGGTCGAGGTGCCCGGGTCGCTCGGCGTGCTGCCCGACCTGGCGCCGTTGCAGGCGGGGCTCGGCATCGCATCCGGTGCCGAGTCGGATGCGGGCGGCTCCCCCTACGAGCGCATGGCGGCGCTCCGCGCCCGCCTCGACGCCGACGCGATGCCCCTGAACGACGTGCTGCGCATCGGGCTCGAGGCCGAACGCGCCTCCCGCGACCACGCGGCCCTCTTCCCCTCCTTCGAGAAGTTCTTGGGTGAAGTCTTGCCCCCGGGCGGGCCCGCTCTTCCCACCGGCCGCGGTCGCAACGACGTCGACGCACGGGCCGACGACCGCTAGGTCACTGGGCTTCCGGGGCGAAGCGCTCCCCCAACCAGGCAGCGATCTCATCGATCGAGTCGAGCTCATCCGAAGCGACGTCGAGCATGAACTGGTACTCGCCCTCGATGTCGATCGTGTTCCAGTACCCGTTCTTGGCGTAGAAGAAGAGCGCGGCGACTAGGGCCAGCCGCTTGTTCCCATCGAAGAGCGAGTGGTTCTTCGCGAGCCCGTGGAGCAGTGCGGCGGCCTTGTGGTGAATGCCCGGGTAGGCCTCCTGCCCGAACATGGAGGCGGTCGGGCGGCCGATCGCTGACAGCAGGAGCGCCGAATCCCTGACGCGCTCTTCGGGCCGATCCGTATCGAAGAGCCGTGCGATGATGTGCATGACTTCTGGGAACGTGATCGGGTTCACGTTCACGTGCGCGACAGGCGATCGATGACGTCACCGTGCTCGATCAGAAGCCTGTCGAGAATCTGGTTCATGCCGGTGGCACGAACAGCGGCGTAGTCGTCGACCGCCTCTGACACGATCGCGGTGAAAGTCGTTCCCTGGCGAGCGGCGAGTTCGTTGATCATCTCGATCTGCTCTGGGGTGAAGCCGATGAGCTTCTTGGTCTTCGTCGAGGGCACGATGCCTCCCTTCGTATATGCGCTGTGCCCGCGAGTATATACCTCAGTTGACGGTGGGCAGGACGATGACCTTGCCGCGGAGGGTGCCGGCGGTGGCCTCGGCGTGCACGTCCGCGAGGCCCGAGAGGGTCACGCGGCGGGCGACCTCGACGCGCACCGCGCCCGAGTCGACCAGGGACGCGATCTGGGCGAGCTCGTCGGCATCGCTGCGCACGTAGACGACCACCGAGCGCACCGAGCGGGACTCGTCGTCGGGGGTGGGCATCCAGGCGGTGGTGCTGACGACCACGCCGCCGTCGCGAACGCGGGCGACGAGGGCGGTGAACTCGTCGGCGTCGAGGGGGGCGAGGTTGAGGAGGACGTCGACGGGGGCGGAGAGCGCGGAAAGCACCGAGGATGCCGTGTGGTCGACCACCTCGTCAGCCCCTGCCGCGCGCACCGACGCCGCCGAGCGCGGGCTCGCCGTGGCGATGACGTGGGCGCCGGCGCGCTTCGCGAACTGCACGGCGAAGCCGCCGACCGTGCCGCCGGCGCCGGTGATGAGGATGCGCTGACCGGTAGCCAGGCCCGCCTCGTCGAAGAGCGCCTGCCACGCGGTGAGCGAGACCGACGGGATCGCCGCCGCGACTTCGAGAGCGATCGAGGTCGGGGCCGCGACGAGTGCCGAAGCAGGGGCGACGACGAACTCGGCGGCGGCACCCGGCGCCGTCATGGGGAGGAAGCCGATGACCGCGTCGCCGACGGCCAGCCCCGAGACCCCCTCGCCGAGGGCGTCGACCGTGCCGGAGACGTCGTAACCCGGGGTGTGCGGAAGCTCGACCGGAATCGGGAGGTACCCCGCCCGGATGCCGTTGTCGGCCGGGTTGAACGCCGACGCGGCGACGCGGATGCGCACCTCGCCCGCGCCCGGAGCGGGAGTCTCGACGTCGTCGATCTGCAGAACCTCGGGGGCCCCGTGCTGGTGGAAACGTGCTGCCTTCATGATGTGTCTCCTTCGCTGGTTGATGGCGGGATACCTTGCGCATCCGTTTGCTTCGATGTCGAAGCACTTACCATGACTGTAACAGTGCTTCGATCTCGAAGCAAGTAGACTGGGCACCATGACCGACGAGACGACCGACGCAGCACTCGACCCCACCGAACTCGGCGCCTACTTCGCGCTCATCGAGGTGAGCAGCCTGCTGCGGCACGCCGTCGAGCAGCAGCTGAAGGAGGCGGGCGACCTCAGCTACGTGCAGTTCCAGCTGCTCGCCACCCTCGGCGACTCCCCCGAAGGCAGCAGACGGATGACCGACCTCGCCGACGGGGTCGTCTACAGCAGGAGCGGCCTCACCCACCAGGCCGGGCTGCTCGAGAAGGCCGGGCTAGTCACCCGGGCGCCATCGCTCGAGGACGAGCGCAGCGTAACGGTGACGATCACGCAGGCCGGCCGCGACCGGCTCGCCACGGTGTTCCCGGGGCACATCGCGGTGCTGAAGAAGCTCTTCCTCGCGCCGATCGACGCGGGCGAGGTGGCCGAGCTCGGGCGCACGCTGTCGGCCGTGCGCGACCACATGCGGTCGAACCCGCCGCGCTCCGCAGCGCCCCGCCGCCGCCGCTGAAATAGCGTGAGTGATCGGTAACTCATAACTCCTGCGTGAAATTAAGCACCCTGAAATGAAGGGGCATTGCTTGGCCATGTGTCTGATAGTGCGCTAACATCGCCACAACGATCCGTCAGCCTCCGACGGCGGAGGCGCATCGGTCAGCACCGATCCCCGGCGGATGAGATCACACGAAGGAGTGTCCTCATGATCACGTCATCCCGACGCCGGTTCACCGGCCGCCTCGTCACCGGCGCTGCAGTTCTCGCCGTGTCAGCCCTCGCCCTCACCGGGTGCCGCGCCGGCGGCGGCCCCGCCTCCGACGAAGACAAAGCCAGCGGCGACGGCCTCGTCATCGGCTGGAGCCAGCGCGGCATCAGCGGCAGCGACTGGTGGAAGACCCTCGTCGAGGGCGGCCAGGCCGAGGCCGACAAGATCGGCGCCCGCATCGAACTGCTCGACGCCAACGGCGACACGGTGCGCCAGAACGCCGACGTGCAGACCCTCATCACCAAGGGCGTCGACGTCGTCGTCATGAACGCCAACGACCCCATCGGCGTCGGCCCGTCGGTGCAGGCGCTGAAGGACGCCGGCATCCCGCTCGTGACGGTCAACTCGAACCTCGACGAGAGCCTCGTTCCCGACATGTTCTGCTACGTCGCCGAAGACCAGGAGTACACCGGCTCGCTCGCCGGTGAGGTGGCCGCGAACAAGGCCCTCGAGAAGTTCGGCGACACCGGTGAGGTGAAGATCGTCGGCATCGGCGGCTTCCCGGGCGACGTGCTGAGCGACCTGCGCTTCAACGGCTTCCTCGAGGGCTACGACAAGGTGATGGAGGCCCACCCCGGCATCCAGACCACCACCCTCGACACGAAGTACGGCGAGTGGAAGCCCGACAAGGCCCTCGCCCCCATCCGCGACGTCGCCACCGCCAACCCCGACCTCAAGATCGTCTACAGCATGAGCGATGTCATGAACGGCGGCGTGGTGCAGGGCCTCCAGCAGGCGGGCATCTGGGGCGACGGCATCATCCTGGCCAGCTACGACGGCGGCATGGTCTCGGTGAAGGAGATGATGGACGACCCGACCGGCCCGCTCCAGGCCACCGCCTCGAACCAGCCATGGGACCAGGGCGCCACCGCCGTGAAGATGGCCCTCGCCGCCTTCAACGACGACCAGTCGCAGTGCCCCGACAAGACCCTCTACATCGACACCACCGTCGTCACGCCCGAGAACGCCGCCGACTACTACGTGGCCGACGACACCTACGTGAAGGCGAACGAGGAATGAGGGGCGGCACGATCGAGCTCGAGCTCGACGGCATCACCAAGGGCTACCTCGGCGTCCAAGCCCTGAAGGGCGTGACGTTCTCGGTGACGAAGGGCTCCATCCACGCCCTCGCCGGCCAGAACGGGGCGGGCAAGTCGACCCTGGTGAAGATGCTCTCCGGCGCCGAGACCCCCGACGGCGGCACCATCCGCCTCGGTGGAAAGGACATGCGCTTCCGTGAGCCGACGGATGCGCAGAACGCCGGCATCCACACCATCTACCAGGAGCTCTCCCTGGTGCCCTCGCTCTCCGTCGCCGAGAACATCTTCCTCGGCCGCCTTCCCCGCCAGGCGGGCAAGGTCGACTGGGCGCGCATGTACCGCGAGGCTCAGGATGCGCTGGCCAGGGTCGGTTTCGACCTCGACGTGCGCGCACCGGTGGGCAGCTTCTCCACCGCCGAGCAGCAGGCCGTCGAGCTGGCGAAGGCGCTGCACAAAGACGCCAGGGTGCTGCTGCTCGACGAGCCCACCTCCACCCTGCCGAGCCCCGACGTCGAGAAGCTGTTCACCGTGCTGCGGTCGCTGGCGGCCGAGGGCGTGACCCTGCTGTTCATCTCGCACCGCATGGACGAGGTGTACTCGCTCTGCGACGCGGTCACCGTGCTGCGCGACGGGGCGACAGCCGCCGAGTTCGACACCGCAGACTCGACCCCCTCCGACGTGGTGACCGCCATGGTGGGCAAGAGCCTGGAGGGGTCGATCGCCGAGACGGCGCTGCGCGGCGAGCGCTCACCCCGCCTCGGGACGGGCCGCGGCGAGGAGGTGATCCTCTCGGTCGACCGCCTCTCCGACGAGGGTCACGTCGACGACGTGTCGTTCGAGTTGCGGCGCGGCGAGGTGCTCGGCATGTCGGGGCTCATCGGGAGCGGCCAGTCGGAGCTGGCCGGCCTCCTCGCCGGGGCCCGGCGACGCGCATCCGGATCCATCCGCATCGACGGCAAGCGGGTCGACCTCGCGGCACCCCGCGACGCCATCCGGCGCGGCATCGGCCTGCTCCCCCAAGACCGCAAGACGGCGGGATTCGTACCCGATCTCGGGGTCGCCGCCAACATCACGCTGGCGAGCCTTCCCGCGTTCAGCCGCCTGAGCGTCATCGACTCCCGCCGCGAGCGCCGGGTCGCCGCCGACATGGTGACCCGGCTCGGCATGAAGGTCTCGGGGGTCAACCAGCCCGTCAAGACCCTCAGCGGCGGCACCCAGCAGAAGGCCATCCTGGCGCGCTGGCTGGTGCGCAAGTCGCGCATCCTCATCTGCGACGAACCGACGCGCGGCGTCGACGTGGGAGCGAAGGAGGACATGTACGAGCTCCTCCGCGACTACGCCCGCGGCGGCGGCACCGTCATCATCGCGAGCTCCGAGATCACCGAGGCGATGATGTGCGACCGCGTGCTCGTGATGGCCCGCGGCTCGGTCGTCGCCGAGCTCAACCACGACGAGATAGACCCGCAGGGGAAGGCGATCCTCAGCCGGTTCGCCTGAGCCCCACGACTCACCACACCTACTCCTGAGAAGAGCGAAGAAGCCCATGTCCCAGAACACCCTCCGGCCACCGGTCGGCAACAGCACAGCCCCCACCCCGCCCGGGCCCAGCACGGCGAACCGGATGCGCAGCCTCGGCAAGCGCCTGCTCGGCAAGAGCTACCTGCTGCTGGTGCTGCTCGCCATCATCATCGTCGGCTACTACGTCTCGGCCGACTTCCTCACGCTGCGGAACGCCGAGAACGTCATCGCCGCCGCCTCCATCGTCGCCGTGCTCGCGGTGGGCCAGTTCTTCGTCATCCTCACCGGAGGCATCGACCTCTCGGTGGGGTCGATCCTCGCGATGTCGACGGTGATCGTCGCGCTCACCCTCCAGACGGGGATGTCGGCGGGGCTCTCCGTGGGCGTCACCCTGCTGTGCTGCGCCGCCGCCGGGTTCGTCAACGGCCTGCTCGTGGTGTGGCTGCGCATCCCTCCCTTCATCGCCACGCTCGCCATGATGAGCGCGGTCAAGGGCTTCAGCTACATCATCCAGTCGACGAGCCTCATCCAGATCCTCGACGAGGCGTTCATCCAGGCCTTCTCGAGCGGCACCGTGCTCGGCGTGCGCAACCCCGTCGTCATCTTCATCGTCGTCGCCGTGCTCGCCGCGCTGGTGGCGAAGTTCACCACCTTCGGCCGCTCGCTCTACGCCATCGGCGGCAACCCCGAGGCGGCGCGCCTGTCGGGCCTGCCGGTGTCCCGCAACCTCATCATCACCTACACGCTCTCCGGCATCCTCGCCGGTCTCGCCGGCCTCATCGCCGCGGCCCAGCTGCGGCAGGGTAGCTCGCTCATCGGCGTGGGCTACGAGCTGGATGCGATCGCCGCGGTGGTCGTGGGTGGCGCCTCGCTGATGGGCGGCAAGGGCGACCCGGTGAGCGCGGTGATCGGCGTCTTCGTGCTCGCCACGATCATCAACATCATGAACCTCGTCGGCATCTCGTCGGAGCCGCAGCTCGTCATCAAGGGCGCGGTGATCGTGATCGCGGTCTTCCTGTCGAGCGCGGGAGGGGTGCAGCGCATCTCGCGCTTCTTCTCGAAACTCGTCGGCGGTCGGGGACGGCGCGCGGCGCTCGCCCGCTGAGCCATGGCGCGCGAGCAGCCCTCGAACGGGAGGAAGGTCAGGATGATCGACGTGGCGCGGCTCGCCGGTGTCTCCCACCAGACGGTCTCGCGCGTTCTGAACGGCTCCGACAGCGTCACCCCCGAGATGCGCGAACGCGTCGAGACCGCGGTCGACCGGCTGCGCTACCGCCGCAACCCGGCGGCCAGGGCCCTCGTCACCCGGCAGAGCATGAGCATCGGCATCGTGAGCTTCGGCCTCGCGCAGTTCGGGCCCTCGGTCGCCCTCACCGGCATCGTCGACGAGGCCAGGCGGGCGGGCTACGCCACCAACCTGGTGAGCCTCACCGAACTCGATCACGGCGCCATGCAGAACGCGCTCGACCACCTCATGGCCGACTCGGTCGACGGCGTGATCGTGCTCGCCCCGTTCGAGGCCGCCCTGGTCGCCATCGAGGGCCTCTCCCCCGAGGTTCCGCTCGTCGTCTTCCACCCCGGCGGCCCGGCGACGCTCGGCACCATCGCCACCGACGAGGTGGCGGGGGCGCGGCTCGCCACCGTGCACCTCATCGCGCTGGGGCACGGCACGGTGCACCACGTGTCGGGCCCTCCGGGCTGGCTCGGCACCGCTGCCCGACTCGAGGGGTGGAGGACGGCACTGTCTGAGGCCGGCCTCCCCGCGCATCCGCCCGTCGAAGGCGACTGGACCTCCGAGTCGGGGTACGAGGCCGGCCTCCGCTTCGCGCTCGACGGCGCGGTGACCGCGGTCTTCGCCGCCAACGACCAGATGGCGCTCGGCGTGGTGCGCGCCCTCGTCGACTCCGGTCGGCGGGTGCCGGGCGAGGTCTCGGTCATCGGCTTCGACGACATCCCCGAGTCGGCGTACTTCAGGCCCGCCCTCTCGACGGTGCGATTCGACTTCAGCGAGGTGGGCCGCCAGGCGGTCGACCACGTGCTCGAACTCATGGCCGGCCGCGAACCCGCGCCACCACGGCCGGTGGCACCACAGCTTCTGGGGCGTGACAGCACCGCGCCCCCACCACGAACCAACGAACAGAGAAAGAAGAGATCATGACATCCCTCCGACCCCTCGGCCGCACCGGCTTCTCGGTGTCGAGCGTGTGCGTGGGCACGAGCGCCCTCGGCAGCTTCCCCGCCCAGTACGGCTACGAGGTCGACAAAGACACGGCGGTCGCCACCATCGAGCGCGTCTTCGACGGCCCGTTCACCTTCATCGACACCAGCAACGAGTACGGCGGCGGCGACAGTGAGCGCCGCATCGGCACCGCCATCCGCAATCGGGGTGGCGTGCCCGAAGGCTTCGTGGTCGCCACCAAGGTCGACCCGCTGCCCGGCTCGACCGACTTCTCCAGCGAGCGCGTCAAGCGGTCGGTCGAGGAGAGCCTCGAGCGACTCGGGCTCGACCGCCTGCAGCTGGTGTACCTGCACGACCCCGAGAAGATCTCGTTCGAGGAGGGGGTCGCGTCGGGCGGCCCGGTCGAGGCGCTCGTCGAGCTGCGCGACGCCGGGGTCATCGAGAGCCTCGGCGTGGCCGGCGGCCCGATCGACCTCGAGCTGCAGTACCTCGACACCGGGGTGTTCGACGTGGTCATCAGCCACAACCGCTTCACCCTCGTCGACCAGACGGCCGAACCGCTGCTCGAGCGAGCCGCCCGCGACGGTGTCGCCGTCGTGAACGCCGCTCCCTTCGGCGGCGGGATGCTCGTGAAGGGCCCGTCGGTCGTGCCCACCTACTGCTACGCGCCGGTCTCCGACGCCACCCTCGCGCGGGTTCAGCGCATGGAAGACCTCTGCCGCGAGCACGACGTGCCGCTCGCCGCCGCCGCGCTGCAGTTCTCGGTGCGCGACGAGCGGGTCGCCTCGACCATCGTCGGCATGTCGCGACCCGAGCGTGTCGACGCGACAGTCGAGCTGCTCGAAACCCCCATCCCCGAAGACCTCTGGAGCGAGCTCCTCGAGCTCGCCCGTGTCGGACAGAACGGAGTCGAACGATGACCAGGAAGAAGAACCCCGAAGCCGTCGACGTGGTGATCGTCGGTGCCGGCGCCGGCGGAGCCACCGCGGCCAAGGTGCTGAGCGAGGCCGGCCTCACCGTGGTGGGCCTCGAGCGCGGACCGTGGCTGAAGCCCGAGCACGCCTCCGGTGACGAGCTGAAGTTCCTCAACCGCAACTTCATCTGGCAAGACCCGAAGCTGAAGCCCCGCACCTACCGCCAGAACGACAGCGAGGAGGCCGTGATCACGAACTTCTCCGCGACCCCCCAGGTCGTCGGCGGCGGCACCACCCACTGGGGCGGCATGGTGCCGCGCATGGCGCTCAGCGACTTCAAGCTGCGCAGCCTCCACGGCGACGTGCCCGGCGCGAGCCTCGTCGACTGGCCCATCAGCTACGACGAGCTCGAGCCCTATTACACCCGGGTGGAATGGGAGTTCGGCACCTCCGGTCTCGCCGGAGCGAACCGCTGGGAGGCTCCCCGCAGTAAGGGCTACCCCACGAAGCCCTCGACGCTCAGCCAGATCGGCCGCACCTTCGCCACGGCCATGGACAAGCTCGGCCACAGCACCTTCCCCATGCCGCAGGGCATGGTCACCGAGCCCTATCGCGGCCGCCAGCCGTTCAGCGAGAACGGCTTCTGGCAGCAGTATCCCGACCCGGGCACCGGCAAGTCGTCGACGCTCATCAGCTTCATCCCCGACGCCATCTCCACCGGCCGCTACGACCTCCGCTCCGACTGCTACGTGAGCGAGATCCTCGTCGGCGCCGACGGCAAGGCCACCGGGGTGCGGTATCAGGATGAGGACGGCGACGAGTTCGTGCAGTACGCCAAGGCCGTCATCGTCTGCGCGGGCGGCATCGAGACGCCGAGGCTGCTGCTCATGTCGAAGTCGGCACAGCATCCCGACGGTCTCGGCAACGGCAGCGGGCTCGTGGGCAAGAACGCGACCTTCCACCAGTACTCGTTCTCGGTGGGTCTGTTCGACCGCGAGGTGCACGACCCGCTCTACGGCTGGGCCGGGCACTACATGAGCCTGTGCTCGTTCGACTTCTACGAGACCGACGAGAGCCGCGGGCACATCCTGGGCTCGCTCATCTTCCCCTCGATGATCGGGCACCCGGTGAACTGGAGCTTCCCCGGCCGCCCCACCTGGGGCGCCGCCGCGAAAGACGCCGACCGCGAGTTCTTCAACCACAGCATGAAGATCGGCATCCTGCTGCACGACCTCCCGGTCGAGAGCAACCGGGTCGACCTCGATCCGACGGTGAAGGATGCGTGGGGCCTGCCGGTCGCGCGCATCACCCACACGCCCCACGCGAACGACTTCGCGCAGGAGCGCTGGCAGGTGAAGAAGAACGGCGAGATCCTCGAGGCGGCGGGCGCCTCCCGGGTGGTTCCGGTGAACATGGAGCGCATCACGGGCAACACCTCGCACGAGCTCGGCACCACCCGCATGGGCGACGACCCGGCCACCTCGGTCGTCGACCGCTGGTGCCGCTCGCACGAGGTGCCGAACCTCTACGTGTTCGACGCCAGCTTCTTCCCCACCGCCACGGGCATCAACCCGGCGCTCACCATCATGGCGAACGCCTGGCGCTGCGCCGACCGCATCCTGCAGGTCGACCGCCACGGCTGGACGACCGACTGACGACGACACCGACTCAAGAAAGGACTTCACCATGGGACAGGCAGAATGGGTGACCGCGCCCATCTCCACACGAGACGACGACGAACCGCTGTTCTTCACCGAGCACGAGTGGGCGACGGTCGAGGCCGCCACGGCCCGCATCATCCCCACCGACCACCACCCCGGTGCCCGGGAGGCGAAGGTGGTGCGCTTCATCGACCGGATGCTCGCCGGCACGCAGTTCATCTTCCCCGCCGCCGACGGCAACGGCTTCCTCCGCATGGAGGGACTCGAGGAGGAGGCCTGGCAGGAGCGCATCGAGGCGCGGCAGGGCTTCTACCGCGACGGCGTGCGCCAACTCGACGCACTCGCCGAGAAGCGCGGGGCGCCGGCCTTCGTCAAGCTCGACGAACAGGCGCAGGACGCCGTGCTGGAGGAGCTCTCGGGCGCGTCGAAGCCAGGACGGTTCGCGCTGAACGACGAGGGGGTCGGCCTCGGCGGCGCCCCCGCCGGCAACCAGCCGGTGAACGAGGACTTCCTGGAGTTCTTCCCCCTCCTCGTGCTGAACACCCGCCAGGGCTTCTACGGAGACCCGGTCTACGGCGGCAACGAGAACCGCGTGGGCTGGGGCGTCATCGGCTTCGACGGCCCGCCGAGCCTCGCGTCGACGATGGACGGCAGCTACACCACCCGCTCCTACATGGTCGAGGGTGCGGAGTGGCCCTACGAGCGGCACCCCGAGGTGCTGCGCTACCGCCGGCCGTGAGCGGCGGCCCGCCCGTGGCGACGACTGTCGACCGGCGCCCGGGCGGGCATAATGAGCAGATGCCTCGCGCCGCCTCAGCCTCCACGACAAGCACCCGCGGAGAACGGCTCGGCTCGCGCTCCCAGGGGCCGCGCATGATCGACGTGGCGAAGCTCGCCGGGGTGTCGCAGCAGACGGTGTCTCGGGTCGTGAACGGGGCGCAGAACGTCGCGCCCGAGATCCGCGAACGCGTCGAGCGCGCGATCGAGCAGCTGCGCTACCGGCGCAACCCGGCCGCCGCCGCCCTCGCGAGCAACCGCACGATGACCATCGGCGTCGTGAGCTTCGAGCTCGCGGTGCTGGGGCCGTCGGTCGCCCTCTACGGAATCTCGGAGGAGGCCCGCCGGCACGGCTACTCCACACGCCTGGTGACGCTGGGGTCGCTCGATCGCCACGCCATCCGTTCCGCCCTCGAATCGGTGGGGCCGGATGCGGTCGACGGCATCATCGTGCTGGCCCCGCTCTACGAGGCCATCTCGGTCATCCAGAGTCTCGACATCGGCGTGCCGATGGTCACCTTCGAGCAGGGCACGCCCGCGAGCGCCACCAGCATCTCCATCGACGAGGTGCGCGGAGCGCGCGAGGCCGTGCGGCACCTGCTCGAGCTCGGACACGAGACCGTCTGGCACGTGCAGGGGCCCGAGGGATGGATGGCGTCGACCGCTCGCGCCCGCGGCTGGGCCGAGGAGCTCTCGGCCCAGGGCCGCGTGGCGCCGCCCGCCTTCACCACCACCGACTGGTCGGCGGCCGAGGGCTACCGGGTGGGACGGATGATCGCCGAGACCCTCGAGGTCACCGCCGTATTCGCCGCCAACGACCCCTTCGCGCTCGGCGTGGTGAAGGCGCTCGACGAGGCGGGCATCGAGGTGCCGGGCCAGGTCAGCGTCGTCGGCTTCGACAACGTCAAGGAGTCGGCCTACTACCGGCCCGCGCTCACCACCGTGACCCTCGACTTCGAGCAGATCGGTCACACGGCGGTCAGCCGCATCCTGGCCATGATCAAGGGCGGGGCCGACGAGGTCATCCCGCTCCTCCAGCCCGAGCTGGTGGTGCGCCAGACCAGTGCGCCCGCGCGCCGGGGCTGATCCCGATAGTGCGCTAACAAGCTCCCGCCGTCAACCCGTCGGGTGGCTTTCGCCTGCCACTCTTGCGGCGGCATCGTCGACGCGACTAGTCTGAGTGAGCGCTAACTCAGATCTTCCGGATCGCTCACCAGCGCAATTCGATCAGCGCGGATCAGCTCCGCGTTCCCCATGGAAAGAGAGCACGAACATGGTCGACCCCTTCGTCGTCGTGGCAGTGTCGCCCCGAACCTTCACCGTGAAGAATCCGGGCGATGGTGTGGCGAATGTGAAGCGAATCAACGAATTCATCGACACCGCCGTCATGGTGGGTCGATGGGAAGGCTCCCCGGTTCGACTGGTGGTGCTTCCCGAGATGGCGATCCAGGGCATGATCGCCAACTTCCCCGGCAACCGCGAGAAGGAGCGTCACTTCGCCGTGACGATCCCCGGCCCCGAGACCGACGAGCTGGCCAAGAAGGCCCGCGAACTCGACACCTACATCGCGGCCGAGCTGTACATGGTGAAAGACGACGACTTCCCCGACCGCCACTTCAACGTGGCGTTCATCATCGACCCGCAGGGCGAGATCGTCTACAAGCGCTACAAGGCCACCAGCGACGCCTACGAGGGCGGCATGCTCGGCAACATGAACCCGCACGACGTGTGGGACGAGTGGATCGAGAAGAAGGGCAACGGCAACGTGATGGACGCCATCTTCCCGGTGGCGCGCACCGAGATCGGCAACATCGGCATCGCCATCTGCCACGAGGGTGTCTACCCCGAGGTGGCGCGCGGGCTCGCCATGAACGGCGCGGAGATCATCATCCGCCCCACCCTCATCGAGCCGGCCGTGCAGAACGGCATGTGGGAGCTGCAGAACCGCGCCCACGCCATGTTCAACTCCGCCTACGTGGTGGCGCCGAACCTCGGGCCGGAGTACCGCGAAGACGGCGGCGTGCAAGACCTCTTCGGCGGCCAGTCGATGATCGTCGGCCCGCGCGGCCAGGTGCTCACGCAGCAGCGCGGCTGGACCACGGGCGACTCGTTCGTCTGCACGACGATCGACATCGAGGCCCTGCGGCGGGCACGCGTGGCGAACGGTCTCTACAACCAGTTCAAAGACCTGCGCACCGAGCAGTACCGGGCCATCTACGACCAGCCGATCTACCCGAAGAACCAGTACCTCGACGCCCCTCCGAGCGAGGGCTGGCTGGCTCGCGAGCACCAGACCCGGGCCGACAACATCGAGAAGCTGATCGAGCGCGGCGTGCTCACGCCTCCGACGGGCTACGGCGAGTAGGCCCACTGCCCTCCGGCTTCGACTCGACCGCCCCCTCCTTCGGTTCGCCGGGCGAGGGGGCGTTCGCGTGCGCCGGCCGCTCTCCACCCGGGCACAGCGACGTGCCAGGAAACGTGGATGCACGTGCAGTAGCTTCGCTCCTCGTGTCAGGGCGTGCCTGTGCGGTCGAGCGCGCATCCGCTGTTCTGGCCGAGATCGCCTCCCCGAAAGGTCGCCGCTGAATGGCTCGTCGCTACAACTCGAACCCCGTCTCCAACGCCATGGCGTGGCTCGGCGGGGCACGGCTCGATGTGCTCGCCGACACTCCCGGCGACCGGGCGCGGTTCGTCGCGATGGGTGGCGTCATTCTCAGCACGGCGCTGCTCAGTGCGGTGTCGGCGGCGTTCGCGCTGTCGATGGCGGTGGGGGCGCCGCTCGCGGTCGCGATCATCGTGGGGGTGTTCTGGGGCGTCATCATCCTGAATCTCGACCGGCTGCTCATCATCGGCATGGCGAAGCAGAAGGGCGTGGCGCGCAACATCGGGCTCGCGATTCCGCGTGTGGCGCTCGCGCTCATCATCGGAACGGTCATCTCGACGCCGCTGACGCTGCAGATCTTCGCGGCCGAGATCAACTCCGAGATCCAGGTGATGCAGGCCGAGGAGAAGGCGGCGTTCGAGGAGCGGATGGCGTCTGACCCGCGGTTCGCCGCCATTCCAGGGCTCGAGGAGTCGATCGCGGCGAACCAGGCGATCGTCGACAAGGGACTGCAGACCGATCTCTCGGCCGACCCGAACTACGCGGCGGCACAGGCCGCGACGGCGTCGGCGCAGGCCGCCTACGACGCCGCCCAGGCCGCCTACCTCGCCGAGATCGACGGGAGCGGGGGCACGGGCGTGCGCGGCGACGGGCCGGTCACCGCGTCGAAGCTCGCCGCCCTCCAGGCCGCCGAGACGCGGCTCGACGCCGCCAAGCAGGCGGAAGCCACGGCGCTCGCGGAGGCGCAGACGAACCTCGAAGCATCCGCTCAGAGCCGGCTGTCGGCTGCACAAGACCAGCTCGCCGCCGACAAGGCGACGCTCGCCACCGCGCAGGAGCAGCGCGCCGCCGAGCAGGCGGCCTACGAGAACGCCGTGGACAACAGTGCGGGACTGCTGTCGCGGCTGGATGCGCTGTTCCGCCTCGGCGAGAAGAACGCACTGCTGAACGTGGCGCACATCATGATCGCCCTGCTGTTCGTGTGCATCGAACTGCTGCCCGTGATCGTGAAAGTGCTGTCGAACCTCGGTGCGCCCACCGCCTACGACCGGATGCTCGACGTGCGTGAAGACAGCGAGGTGTCGGGCGGTGAGATCTGGGCTCGCGAGAGGGCGCGGGCGATCGAGGCCGAGGCGTCGGTGCAGGTGTCGGTGGCGTCCGACCGGGCCGAACAGCAGCTGGAGTTCGGCAAGCGGATCAACGCCGCCGTGCTGGAGCAGCAGGAGGCCGTGATCTCGCGGGCGCTCGAGGTGTGGGGGTCGTACGCGGGGGCGCGGGCAGCCGCGCGAATGGAGGAGTGGGAGCGCGAGCTCGAGTCGGCGGAGGGCTCCGCGGCGGGTGCGCTGGGCGCGCCGGACGCCGGTGCCGCCTCCGAGCCGCGCACGAAGCGGTGGCCGTTCTCGCGGCCCGCGGCGGGCAGCCGCACCGCGCCCGAGGCGCGGGAGATCGAGTGGCCCGCCCGATTCGCCCCGAGCCGTTCCGAGTCAGCGGCGAGCGACCTCGCGGAGACCGCTCGTTTCGACGCCCTGCTGAGCGGTGCATCCGCCACCCGGCCCGGGGACCGGGACGCCACCGACGAACTGGCCGACCTGTTCCGCGACACCGCCGAGGTTCCCACCGCCGGCGGCCGCGCTGCGGGAGACCCGCCCACGCGACCGCTGCCCCGCAACTCCGACCGGGCCGACTACCTCCGGCGCGCCGGTCTTCTCGACAACCTCTGATCTCGTCTTCGCGGTGTTCGGTTGCACTTGTAAGTGCAACCCGCTACCGTCGACCCATGGCGTCAGAACTGCTCACTCGCGGCACGATCGCTCTCGACGACCGCCTCGAGGCCGAAACCCGGCACCTGCTCGCCGCCGTGGCCGAGAGTCGGGTCGCCCAGGCGACCCTGACGCTCGACGACGGCGGGCACGTCGAGGTCGATCCTGAGCTGGCGCAGACGCTCCTCGACATCCTCGACCGCGCGACCCGGGGCCCGGTGACCGTCTCCACCCTGCCCGAGCAGCTCACGAGCAGCGCCGCCGCCGACATGCTCGGTGTCTCGCGGCCGACCCTCATGAAGCTGGTCGACCAGCAGAGACTCCACGTCACCCGGGTCGGCTCGCACGCGCGCTTCGCAACCCGCGACATCCTCGACCTGAAGGTCGAGCGCGACGCTCGACGGTCGGCCGCCTTCGACGAACTGCGTCGCGCTGACGACGCGTTCGAACCGTCGCAGACCTGAATATTCCTCAGCTATGATCACGGAATGACCCTCCGCGTTCTTCCCGACAGCACCCTCCTGTTCAACCGAACGGCGCGCGATTGGCTGTTCCTGCTGCGCAACGAGACGCGCGACCTGTTCCAGTTGCACTCGACCGTCGTCGTGGTCGCCGAGGCGATCGAGGCCACCCGCCTCGCGCACCCGGGTGTCGACGAGCAGATGCTCGACCGGCTGCACCGCACGCTCCTCGAGAACTTCGACGAGGTGCTCACCGAGGTCGACGCCTCGGGCGACGCCGCAGGCGGCGACCCCCACGAACGCCACCTGCACGCCGCGGCCCTGGGTGCACGCAGCGACATCGTGCTCACCGATGACCCACGCCCCTTCGGTCACCCCGACGACCTGCCCTTCGACGTCATGGGTGCTGACGCTTTCTTCACGCTCGTCGACGACAGCGATGCGCTCGCGGTGGGTCGCGTCGTGGCACGGCAGCGCGACGACGGGCGCATCCGCGAGCGACTGGCCGGCAAACAGATGCACCCGCTGGCAAGCGCACTCGACGCTGCCGGGTGCCCCGCCTTCGCACGGCGAATCCGCCTGCGCGTCGCGAGCTCTACGTCGTGATGTAGAACGGCATCATCACGAACGGCACGACCGACACGGCGATGGCGATCGTGCTCACCCACCGCGCGGCCGACGGCCGGGAGCCGAGCACTGAGATCATCGCCAGGAAGAGCCCGATGGCGGCGAACCACAGCGGGATCCAGGTGGGGATGCCCGCCGCGAGCAGCACGATCGCCGCGACGCCGGCGAGCAGCGAGACGATCGCGATGGGGTTCACGCCACCCTGCGGGCGCTGGAGGGTCTGCGGGCGCTGGGTGGGATCGTCGAGTTCGCTGCTCATGGGTGGAACCATACGTCGATACCGCGAGCACAGCATCCGCCTGCCCTGACACCCGAAAGCGTGGTAGCGGCGATTCACACGAAACACATATCGTCAAATGTCGAGTTGACGGAACCCTCGTCGACGCGAGACGAAGGATGCACGTGACGCCGAGGCATGAACGATCCGCCCCGAAGCACGCGGCGGAGTCATCGCGGGCGGCAGTAGCGGGCATCGACAGGCGGCTCTTCCTGGGCATCGTGGGTGCCGGAGCGGTCGCGGCGGGAGGCGGTGTGTTCGCCGCGGTGTCGAGCGCGGCGGCCCCCCGATCGCCCATCAGCGCGCCGGCCGGGTCGGCCACGGCGAGCGCGACCCCTGTCGCGGCGGTAACCCACACAGCCACCGCGACCCCCACCCCGACCGAAACGCCGACCCCGACTCCCACGCCCACCCCCGAGCCCACCCCGGCGCTCCCGCCGATCGAGAAGGTCGCCCTCCCCGCCGGCGCGATCACCGAGCTCCCCGGCCAGGGCAACCTGCTCGCGTGGACGGTCGACGACGGGTCGAACGCCGACGTCATCCGCCTCTACACCGAGTTCGCGGCGGCGACGGGCACGCGCCTCACCTTCTTCCTCAACGGCACCTACGGCGGGTGGACGCAGAACGCCGACCTCCTGCGCCCGCTCGTGCAGTCGGGGCAGATCCAGCTCGGCAACCACACCTTCGACCACGTCGACCTCACCAGCCAGAGCGACGCCGGCGTCATCGACCAGCTCCAGCGCAACCACGACTTCATCCTGAACACCTACGGGGTGGATGCGCGGCCCTACTTCCGCCCACCGTACGGCTACCACGACGCCCGCGTCGACCGTCTGGCCGCCAGCATCGGCTACACCTGCCCGGCGCTCTGGTACGGATCGTTGAGCGACTCGGGCCTCATCACCGAGCAGCAGGTGATCGACTTCGCGACGCAGTGGTTCCTGCCCCAGCACATCGTCATCGGGCACCTCAACTACCTGCCCGTCACCAACGTCTTCCCCCAGCTCTCAGCACTCCTCACCGAGCGCGGACTCCGCACCGTCACCCTCGACGACGTCTTCCTGCGCTGAGCGGGGGCGCGCGGGCCTGAGCATCTGCTGGGCGAGGTGTCGATGAGCGGATGCGCGGCCTATCGTTGAGTATCGTTGGCGGTTCTCGAGGAGGTCATGATGAGTGGTTCGTTCGGGTCGAGCGGTTTCGGGACGGGCGCGTTCAGTGGTGGGTCCGGTTCGCAGACCGACGGGCTGTGGCGCGCGATGGAGCAGCTCCGCGAGCGCTTCGAGAACAAGGTGGGCTCCCGCATGGGCCGCGGCGACGTGCGCGCTGCCGTGCTGGCGCTGCTCGCCGAGAAGCCCATGCACGGGTACCAGATCATCCACGAGATCGAGGAGCGCAGCGGCGGCAACTGGAAGCCCAGCGCCGGGTCGGTCTACCCCACCCTGCAGCTCCTCGCCGACGAGGGGCTGATCGCCGCCGAGGAGTCGAACGGCCGCAAGACCTACGCGCTCACCGAGGCCGGCCGCGCCACCGTGGCCGAGACCGAGGGCACAGAGCCGTGGGGCGCATCCGGCGACTCGTCGGGCACGGGCTCCGGCTCCGGGTCCGACGGCTGGCGCAACCCGTTCGGCACCGGCGGTCGCGGTGACCTCCGCGGCGCGCTGCCCAAGGCCGGGTTCGAGCTGGCCCAGGCGGCCGCGCAGGTGGGCCGCACCGGCAGCCCCGAGCAGGTGAAGCAGGCGGTCGCCGAGCTCGAGGATGCGCGCAAGCGGCTGTACGCCATCCTCGCTCAGGACTGACCCGGGTGGCAGAGCTCCCGCCCGGCTCCGACCGGGCCCGAGACCCGCGCTCCCCCGGCGCCGGCTCCGCGAACACGACGCCCCTGGAACGGGCTTGGGGCCGCCCCAAGCCCGAGGCGGATGCCGAGCCCGGGCCCGACGCCGAGGCCGCCTCGCGCGGCGACGAACCCACCCTCGCGTTCGATCTCCCCATGGCAGCGGCACGAGCGACGGCCGAGGCCGACGCCGAAGCTCGCAGAACCGCGCCGGCCGACGCCGAACACACCGTGGCGTTCGATCTGCCGATGGAACTGGCGCGGCTGGCGGCCGACGCGAGCCATCACCACGACGACACGGTGCACGACGCTGCCGCCGAGCAGCCCGCGCCCACCCCACCCGCGCCCGCCGCGCCTGTTGCCCCCTCGTCCGGCGCGCCAGCGGCCCCCACGACGACCGCGGCGCCCGGCGCCCCCGCCCCGGGAGCCGCCCCCACCACCGTCATCGGCACCGCCTCCCACGCCCCCGATACCCGCAAGCGCTACCGCCGCATCCTGCGCTTCGCCGGCTGGAACCTCGCGGTGACCTGGTTCTTCGAGCTGCTGCTGCCCCGCATCGGGCTCACCCGCATCGCCGAGCGCACCCGCCCGAAGCGCATGCAGCGCTTCGCGCGACGCTTCCACGTGCTGGCCGTCGAGCTCGGCGGGCTCATGATCAAGGTCGGCCAGTTCATGTCGTCGCGCCTCGACGTGCTGCCGCCCGAGATCACGAAAGAGCTCGAGGGCCTGCAAGACGAGGTTCCGCCGGTGCCGTTCGAGCTCATCAGGCAGCTCGCCGAGGCCGAGCTCGGCATGCCGCTGTGGCGCGCGTTCACCTGGGTCGACGAGACGCCCGTCGCCGCGGCATCCCTCGGCCAGGCCCACCGCGCAAGGCTTGCGCCCGCCGACGCCGCCGACACCGGACTCGACGCCGTGATGCTCAAGGTGCAGCGCCCCGGCATCGACGCGATCGTCGAGGTCGACCTCGCGGCCCTCCGCCGCGTGGGTCGCTGGCTCAGCCACGTGCGGCTCGTCTCCGACCGCGTCGACGCCCCCGCGCTGGTCGAGGAGTTCGCCGCCACCTCGCTCGAAGAGATCGACTACCTCCACGAGGCCGCGAACTCGGTGCGCTTCGCCGACGACTTCGCGGGCGACCCCCGCGTCGGCGTGCCCCAGGTGGTGTGGGAGCGCAGCACCCGTCGCGTGCTCACCCTCGAAGACGTCACCGCCATCAAGATCACCGACGCCGACGCCCTCCGCGCGGCCGGCATCGACCCGGCCGACGTCGCACCCGTCTTCGCCGCCGTCATGTTCGACCAGCTGTTCACGAACGGCTTCTTCCACGCCGACCCGCACCCGGGCAACATCTTCGTCACTCCCGTCCCCGCCCCTCTCGACGAGGTGACCGACCCGGATGCGGCGGTCGCGCATCCGTGGCGCCTCACCTTCATCGACTTCGGCATGATGGGCACGGTTCCGGCGAACACGCGCTCGGGGCTGCGCAAGATGCTCATCGCCGCGGCCTCGCGTGACGGCAAGGGGCTCGTCGCTGCGGCTCAAGACCTCGGCGTGCTGCTGCCGTCGGCGGAGACGAGCGAGCTCGAGCGCGCGCTGACGCAGCTGTTCGCGCGGTTCGGGGGCATGGGGTTCGCGGAGCTCCGGGAGGTCGACCCGCGCGAGTTCCGCGACTTCGGGGTGGAGTTCGGGCACGTGGTGCGGTCGCTGCCGTTCCAGCTGCCGGAGAACTTCCTGCTCATCATCAGGGCGATGTCGCTGACGTCGGGGGTGTGCAGCGCGCTCGACCCGTCGTTCAACCTCTGGAACTCGGTGGAGCCGTACGCGCAGCAGCTCATCCGGGAGGAGCGCGGCAACCTCGCCCAAGACCTCGGGCGCCAGGCCCTCGAGAACCTGCAGCTCGCCTGGCGGCTCCCGAAGCGCCTCGACGACCTCGTCACCCGCGCCGAGGAGGGCAGACTCGTCGTCTCGGACCCCGCCCTCGAACGCCGCGTCGGCCGCCTCGAACGCACGGGCCGCCGCCTCATCTCGGGCCTGCTCTTCGGCACCATCTTCATCGCCGGCGCCATCGTGCGCGCCGACGACACCGTGTTCGGCACCGTGCTCATGGTCGTCTCCGTCCTCCCCCTCCTCCACACCCTCTTCGCCGGTCGCGCGGGCCGAGACCGCTGACGCCCCGCGGCGTCTCCGACGTCGATCGCGACCTATTCGACGCGGTCGCGGGGCGGGCGGCGGGCGTCGATCCGGCGAGGCACCTTGCGGCCCGTCGCGGCGGCGGGGCGTTCGCGGAGGGTGAGGCTCCAGCAGGCGGCGGCGCCGACGACGGCGGCGAGGGCCGCGAGGGCGAGGGGCGGGAACTCGGGCCAGTCGTCGGGCATGTCGGAGCTGGCCCAGACGAAGAGCCACACCGTCGAGACGGCGGTCGAGCTGCCGAGCCACCACACGAGGTCGCGCACGAACCCGGGCGGCGCACGACGCGAGCCGCGGCGCCGGGCCACGAGCGCGCTCACGGCGCCGATGGCGAGCGCGAGCACGCCGAGCGCCACGACGAGCGCGAGGGGGAACGCGTCGCGCACCTTCTGCCAGGCCAGCGCATCCGGGTCGGGGCCAGCGAAGGTGCCCGCCGGATAGTCGAGCATCGCCCCGAGGTCGGCGATCCTCAACTCGAACGGGAAGCTGTTGTCGTTCTCGCGCAGGTCGAGCACGTACCGGGTTCCCCCGGCCACCTCGTCCCGACTGTCGGTGCTGCCGGTGTCGTCGGCCGCGTCGGTGGCCACGCGCCCGAACGGCACCACCGTCTCCTCCCACAGTCGCGCGCTGTCGGAGGAGTCGGTGTCTTCGGTGATCCAGCCGGCGGCGAGCGCTGAGCCGGCCAGCGCATCCGGGATCGTGATCGACACCGTGACCGGGGAGGGAGCCTCGTCGTACGGCCAGCCGGCCGACGACTCCCAGTCCTCCAGCAGCGCCGCCCACCGCAGCCTGTCGACGGTGTCGGACCCCTCGGCCACCCGCGCCCCCGTCGCCGCCACCACGGGCGAGGCGAGCTCGTACGAGACGACGACCTCGTGCTCCCCCGTCAGCACCTCGCCGAGCATCGTGGTCATGAGCTCAGTGTCGCCCTCGCGCGACGCGCGGTAGGGGGCGTCAGTTCCATCGATCGTCACCGAGGTCACCGAGAGCCCGAGCTCCTGGCCGTCGGCCCGGGCGGGCCACTGCCGGGCGACCTGCGGCACCTGCGAGGTCGACTCGGTGGCGAAGTCGACGACGATGCGCTCGGTGACCGTCAGCCGGGCGCGGCGGTCGTCGTCGAGGGCGAGCACCGCATCCGCCTCGAACGAGCGCACCTCGTTGAAGGAGGTGCCCGGGAGGTCGCCCGAGTAGGCGACGGGGTCGAGCGACCGCGGGTACGGGTTCGGCAGCACGGCCGCAGCGGTGACGGATGCGCCGAACAGCACCACCGCCACCACCCGCACCAGGATGCGCGGCGCACTCAAGAAGTCGCTGCTGCGCCATCCGCGCGAGGCCGTGTCGTCGCCGAGCTCCCCCTCGATGAGGTCGAGCACGCGCCGCCCGGTGCCGCGGGCCGCACCCTGGTCTGACGCCACCACGGCATAGGCGAGCAGAGGGTCGCGCGTGGTCGCCCGGTCGAGCAGCTGCGTGCGCTCAGCGTAGACGCCGATGCCGAGCAGGTGCTGCCGCACGAGCGCACCCTTCCTGGTGAGCGGGCGCGCGCTCAGCGCGACGGCCAGCACGATCAGCGAGATCGCCGACGAGAGCAGCACGAACGCGGCGGGCCACCACACCACGGCGAGCGGCTCCTGGTGCGAGAGCTGACGCACGAGCCCCCACTGCACGAGCGTGAGCGCGAGCGGGGCGGCGATGAAGAAGTCGCGCACGAATCCGGTCGGGATGCGCCGCAGGCCCTCGCGCAGCTGCCCGCCGTACTCGGAGGCGGAGAGGTACCCCAGCGTCGCGCGCAGACGGTCGCCGAGGCGGCCGGTGCGACGGGCGGCACGGGCTGCTGCACGCAGCCGGGCGGTGCGGTCGGGGCGGCCCTTGCCGCTCACCGCATCCAGTGCAGTGGCGAGCTCGAAGGTGCGCGGTGTGCGCAGCACCTGCGCGGCGGCGCGCACGCTCACGCCCCTCGGCGGCTCGGACTGCGCGACGAACCACGGGCGACCCCGCGCATCGCTCCACGCGACGGCACGCGCCGCAAGCGCGAGCAGCAGGGTGACCGCGAGGAACAGCAGCGGCAGCAGCGGCCCGAAGCTCTGCACGATGAAGAGCGCTGTCGGCGGCGGCATCACGAAGGTGCCCGACTCGAACACCATGGTGAAGCGGGCCGACGCGTAGGGCGGGATGTTCTGGTCGTTCGTGAAGCCGTAGGTGATGGCGCCGGGAGGTGCGCCCGCGTCGGCCGGCGGGTCTTCGGGCGTGAGCCACTCGCCGGCGGAGAGCAGAGTCCACGCCAGCGCGCCGCGCGGCTGGCGCACGAGGGCGTCGTCGAGCTCGGCCGGGAGCGTGACGCTCACGTCGAGGCCGCTGAACGCCTGCGGCCAGGAGGGGCCGAAGACGTCCCAGGCCAGAAGGTCGACGGATGCTCCGGTCGCCTCGTCGACGTCGGTGTAGGCGAGGTCGTGCAGACGGTAGCGCAGCACGAACTCGTGGTCGCCGGTGAGCGGGGCGGTCGCACTCGTGCCCGGGCTGAGCGTGAGGGTGAGCTGGTCGCTGCTCTCCGACCGGTCGACCGTGGCCGGCTCGCCGTCGACCGTCACCTCGAGGTCGGAGGGGTCGAGCGCGTGCCCCTCGTACTGCGTCGGGAGCACCCGCACGATGCCGGTCTCTGCGACGCCGTCGGGGAAGAAGGCGCCGATCGTCTCGACGACGTCGGCCTCGAGACGCCCCTCGTCGGTGCGCTCGACGGTGTAGTCGACGTCGAAGTCGCGGGCGATCCAGGTGTCCGTGGCGCTCGAGGCCGACCCTGTGATGTCGTCGAGCGACATCGGCTCGTTGATGACGGGCCCGAACAGCAGCACGCCGCCCGCGAGCGCGACCACGGCCCAGAAGGCCGCGAGGCCTCGGCGCAGACGCGTGCCTCCGTGCGAGCGCAGCCACGCCTCGAGCGCGAGCAGCCAGCGGGAGAGGATCGACCAGAGCGGGGTGTGCTGCGGGCGGGGGTCGGGGATGCGGTCGTCGGCCGCGTCGTCGATGTCCCCCGCCATCCGTTCGATTCTAGGGCGGAACTGCGGCGGCCGCCCACACAGAACGAAGGGCCCCGGTGCACCCGGGGCCCTTCTCGTCGACTGCGACCGGGATCAGTCGCGCAGCGACTCCTTGTAGTCGTTCTTCGCCTTCGTGGCGTCGCGCTCGGCCTCGGCCTTCTTGACCTCGTGCTCGGCCTTCGCCTCGTCGGCCTTGTCGCTCAAGCGCTCCTTGGCGTCGTCGAAGGCCCGGCCGATCTTCTTGCCCGTCGCCTCGGCAGCATCCTTCGCGTCATCGATGAATCCCATGGGGGCCTCCTTCGTCAGTAGCTGATGGTGCTCAACCTACGACCGTCGGCGCGCATCCGCTCGTCTGTCGAACGAAAAACGCAGACTTCAGGGCGCGACGCAAGCCCCTTGGCAAGCTCCTCGACCGTGCCCCGATAACGAGCGGATAACCATCGCGGCAATCCCAGCCCGCGCCCAGACAAGCGCCCCTACCGTGAGTGCCATGAGACGAACGATCCTCGCATCCACCGCCGTCGTCGCCGTGCTCGTGCTGACGGGATGCGCCCAGGGCGGCGGGGCGTCGCAGACCGCCGACGGGCCGGTGATGGTGGAGCCCGCGCCCGGTGCGCGGGATGGCGGGGTGCAGTCGGCGGAGGGCGGCTCGTCGTCGCTCGACTCGTCGGCGGGCTCGTCGGGCTCGTCGGCGGACTCGGCGGCTGCCGCGGATCAGAGCGTCATCACCACCGGCTGGATCACCGTGACCGTCGACGACCCCACAGCAGCCGTCGACGCCACGGTCGATCTCGTCGAGTCGCTCGACGGGCGCATCGACTCCAGGTCGCAGCAGGCCGGGTCGGAGAACTCGCGCTCGAGCGCCCAACTCGTCATCAGGGTGCCCGCCGACTCGGTCGACGCCGCGGTCGAGGGCCTCGGAGAGCTCGGCACCGTCGACTCGGTGTCGCTCAGCTCGAACGACGTGACGCTGCAGGTGCGCGACCTGGATGCGCAGATCAAGGCGCTGCAGGCATCCGTCGACCGGCTGCTCGATCTGGTCGACCAGGCGGCGACCACCGCCGACCTCGTCGAGCTCGAGACCGCCATCTCTGACCGGCAGGCGCAGCTCGACAGCCTCAAGTCGCAGAAGCAGTACCTGTCGGATCAGATCGCCTATTCGACCCTCACCGTCGACCTCACCCAGAAGGGTGCCCTGCCGTCGAACGCCCCCGGCGACTTCTGGAGCGGCCTCGCCGCGGGGTGGGCGTCGCTCGTCGCGGCGATGTCGGGGCTCGTGGTGGCGATCGGGGTGCTCATCCCGTGGCTGCTGCCACTCGCGGTGATCGCGGGGATCATCGCGCTGATCGTGGCGCTGTCGCGCCGCGGCGCGCGGCGGCGCGCCGCGCGGGGTGGCGCGGCGGGTGCGGGTGGCGTCCTGCCCACGTACGCGACGCCGTACCAGCCGGCGTCGACGACGGCGCAGACCGCTGCTCCCGTGGCCGTGGCACCGCAGAGTTACGGGTCCCCCGCGACGAACCCCGGTGCGGCGACGGCGACTCACCCCGCCACCACGCCCGACTCGCATGACACCCAGGTGCTGGGCGAGCACGACCGCGCCGCGCACCCCGACACCGCGCCTCCCCCCGTCGACGCCCCGGAGTCCGACACCTCCGAGCACCGCGACACCCCGCCCTACCCCCAGTCGTAACCGGCCGACGCCCGCCCGCGGCTGAACAGGCCCGCCGCTCCTGCCGCCTCCCCGCCCACCGAAGTCGATGGAGAATCCGGCCCCACCCGCAATTCGATGGAGTGAGCTTCCGACTCCCGCTGGGACCTCCATCCGGTTCCGCGCCCCAGCCGGCCGCCGCCACCCACCGAACTCGATGGGGAAGACGGCCCTACCCGCAACTCGATGGAGTGCGCTGCCGACTCCAGGCGGGGTCTCCATCCGGTTTCGCGCCCCAGCCGGCCGCCGCCACCCACTGAAGTCGATGGAGAAGACGGCCCCACCCGGAACTCGATGGAGTGGGGTGTCGTTGGCAGCGGGTTCTCCATCGGGTTCGGTGGGAGTGGTGCCCGGCGGCGCCTCAGCGGTCGCCAGCGACCCAGAGAGTGCGGCGGAGGTCGAGGAGGCGGAGGGCCGCCTCGTCGATGCGCGACTCGGGGATGGTGCCGGCTCGCACCGCGGAGGCGATCGCCGCCGAGAGGGCCGGGACGTCGACGGTGCTGTTGTAGAGGAGGAGGTCGTTGCCTGCGGCGACTGCGGCGATGGCGTTGGTGGTGCGGTCGGCGTAGGCAGCGACGCCCGAGTTCTCGAGCATGAGGAGGTCGTCGGTGACGGCCACGCCGTCGAAGCCGAGCTCGTCGCGCAGCACGCGGTGCCACTCCGGCGAGAGGGATGCGGGGGCACCGTCGACCGAGGAGTACACAAGGTGGCCGAACATCACCATCTCGGCGCCGGCGTCCACACCCGCCTGGAACGGCGGCGCGTCTTCGGCGAGCCACTGCTCGTAGCCGAGGTCGGTCGTCGGGATGGAGGTGTGCGAGTCGCCGCCCGCCGCACCATGCCCCGGGAAGTGCTTCAGGGTCGAGACCACGCTCCCCCGCTCGGCCGACACCGCCGCCGCGACCCGCGCACTCGCCGAGCTCGGGTCGGCGCCGAGCGAGCGCTCGAAGATGAACGACGACGGGTCGGAGGTGACGTCGGCGACGATCCCGAAGTTCACCGTCATGCCGGTGGCGTCGAGCAACGCGGCGCGCTGGGTGAAGGCGTCGGTGGTCGCCTGGACCGGTTCCGACTTGAGGGTGTCGGCCGCCGCGTAGCCGTCGTCGCGCAGGCGCGCCACGATGCCGCCCTCCTGATCGATGGCGATGAGGGTGGCGAGCCCGTCGGACTCGTGGAGTGCCCCGGTGAGCGCCGCAGCGTCCGCCGCACTGCCCGGCACGTTGTCGCCCAGCAGCAGCAGCCCGCCGGGCTTGTTCGCCTCGAGGTAGCCCTGCAGCGCGGCAGGGTCGCTGCCGGCGACGTGCACCATGAACATCGACGCGATCTTCTGTTCGAGGGTCATCGAGTTCAGCCGCACCTCTGCATACGCCCGGATGCGCTCCTCCGCCGACAAGGCAGGGAACGCGGCACGCAGACGGCCGGGCTCCGACGGCGCGGTCGAGGCCGACGGCGTGGGTGACGGCCAGCCGGGCCGGGTGGGGGTGGCGGATGGGCCGCTCGTCGAGGAGGGCGAGCCTGCGGGAGGGGTGGTCGCCGCCACCGCCGACGACCCAGGTGCCACCCCGACCGCGCCCGCCGCGACGATCGCTCCGACCACAAGCGCCGCCGTAACCACGCGCGACGACCGGCGCTCGCCCGCCCGCCGCTGCCCCCGCGACCCTGCGCCCGCGGTGGCGGCGGGAGAGGCGGCGGCGCGCATCGTCGACCGGCGCATCACTCCGGCACGGGCCCGAGCAGGGCGTTCGCGACGGTGGAGTGGGCCGACTCGCCGTCGGAGGGGTGGAAGATGCCCGCGACCACGTCGCGGTAGAGGCGGCCGAGCTCGCTCGACGAGGCGATCGCCGAACCGCCCGACACCCGCAGCGCAAGGTCGACGACCTCGCGCGCGGTCTCGGTGGCGCGCACCTTGAGGCCGACGAGCTTCGGGAACCAGGCAGCCCCGTGCGCGACCTGCTCGTCGACATCGCGCGCGAGCGCCTCGATCTGCGGCGGGATGCCGTCGTGCAGGATGCCCGCCTCCGCCACCTTCCACCGAATGTCGGGGTCGTGCGCGTAGGGCCGCCCACCCGCCTTCATCGAGGTGCGCCGATGGGCCGCCTCGACGGCCAGCTCGATGGCCCGCTGACCGATGCCGGTGTACACGGCGGCGAGGAGAATCTCGAAGGTCGAGAAGATACCGAAGATGAGCGGATCGGCGCTCGGCCCCACCGGGAGCTTGCGGAACACCCGATCAGCCGGCGCGACGGCACCGTCGAGGATCGTCGTGTTGCTCTGACTGGCGCGCATGGCCAGGGTATCCCAGTCGGAGAGCGTCTCGATGCCGGGCGTACCCCGGGTGAGGAAGGCGTGCACGAGGAGCGGCGCCTCGGGGTCGGAGTCGTCGCGGCCGAAGACGCCGAGTCTCGTCCACACCGGAGACAGGGAGGTGAAGATCTTGCGGCCGGTGTAGGCGTAGGAGCCATCGGCCCCCGGCACGGCCGCGGTCGTCGAGCCGAACAGCACGAGATCGTTGCCCGCCTCGCTGTTACCGAACGCGAAGATCTCGCCGGCCACAGCATCCTGGAGCACCCACTCGAGGGAGGTGTCGCCGCGGTCGCGCAGCACCGTGGCCACGCCCGTCCAGACGAGGTGCATGTTGATGGCGAGCGCCGTCGCGGGCGCTGCCGTGGCCAGGCGCGTCTGCTCGCGGGCGACGCGGGCCAGACTGAAGCCGAGGCCGCCGAACTCGACGGGCGCGAACATGCGCAGGTAGCCGACCTCGGTGAGCTCGCGCAGGTCGTCGTCGGCGAATCGATTCTCGCGATCGTACGTCGCGGCCCGCGACCGGATGCGAGCGAGCAGCTCGTCGTCGATCAGCGAGTCGGCAGGGGTCGGGTCCACCATGCTGTCAGCGTACCCGCGCCCACTGACAGCGCCATGGGTGTGGTCAGCCGAACGACGGAGAATCGGGCGGAAGACGGATGCTCGTTCCGTCGTTCAGCCGAAAAGGCCCCATTCTCCGTCGTTTTGCCCCCCGGCCGCCGAGCCCGCCCCCGTAGCCGCGGCGTGCCCCGGCGTCAGCTCGAGATACCGCCCCGCGTTCCTCAGGATGCCCGCCCGCTCCTCCTCCGAGAGCTCGCGCCGCACCTTCGCCGGCACCCCCGCCACCAGCGACCCCGGCGGCACCACCGTCCCCTCTAGCACCACCGCGCCCGCGGCGACCAGCGACCCCGCACCGATGACCGCGCCGTTCAGCACCGTCGCGTTCATGCCGACCAGGCTTCCGTCTTCGACCGTGCACCCGTGCAGCACCGCACCGTGACCCACGCTCACGCCCGCGCCGACCGTCACGGCGCTGCCGAGATCGGTGTGCACCACGACGTTGTCCTGCAGGTTCGACCCCTCGCCGAGCACGATGGGGTCGTTGTCGCCGCGCAGCACCGCCCCGTAGTACACGCTCGACCGCGCCGAGAGGGTGACCCGCCCGATGAGCGTGGCGGTCGGCGCCACCCAGGCGTCGGGGGCGATCTCGGGGGCGACCCCGTTATAGCTGATGATCATGAGGACTCCTTCGTCGTGATGTCGTGATGTCGCGTCGTCATTCGCCGTCGCTGTCCCTGTCGCTGCCTGACGGCTCACAGCCTGAACCCGAGCCGCGACACGATCGCCGCCTCCTGGTAGTCGAGCTGCTCCAAGAACTCCCGCGCCGCGTCGTCGTCGAGCCGGTTCGCGTCGCGCTCGTCGGCGACCGCATCCCGCTGCGCCTTCAGCACCCGACGATAGAGGTTGCCGAAGGTCTCGCCGTAAGCGCTCCGGCGCTCCACCTCGCTCGCGTCGACGGCGTCGCGCTCCGCATCGGCCGACTGCCGCTCGGCCATGGCCGTGACCCGCTCGATGAGCGCCGGGTCGACCCCGGGCGGCGGCGAGGCCACGAACTCGGCAAGCACCTTCGACGAGGCCGCCCGGGCGACCTCGAGCGCGTGCGCCGCCTGCTCCTTGTCGAACTGCTCCTGCTTCGGGTCGCTCAGCTTCAGCGCGCGGATGAGGAACGGCAGCGAGAGCCCCTGAACGAGCAACGTGCCGACGGCGACGATGAACGCGATGGCCTGGATCTCGGCCCGCCCCGGGAACGACTCCCCCGACGCCAGCAGCACCGGCACACCCGCGGCGGCGGCGAGCGTGACCACGCCGCGCATGCCCGTCCACGAGACGACGAGGCTCTCCTTCCAGCCGAGGAACACCGGGAACCCGCGCGGGCGCCGGCCGCGCGCCACGCGAGCCTCGTTCTCCCGCTGCAGCCGTTCGCGCATCCGTTCGTCTGAGGCGAACCGGCGCCGCAGCAGTTTGTCGCCCAGGAAGTTGCGCCCGAACGACAGGAACACCCACACCGGCCTGATGAACAGCACCACCAGCAGGATGAGCGCACCGGCCCCGAACACCGCCCACACCGACTGCCCGGCCTCCTGCAGGTCTTGGATGACGAAGCGCAGCTGCAGCCCCATGTAGGCGAACACGAAGGCCTCGAGCAGCACGTCGAGCGAGCTCCACACCTGCCGCTCCTGCAGCCTGGTCTGGTAGCCGGCCCGGCTCGACGACGAGCCGATGGCGAACCCGGCCGCCACCACCGCGAGCACCCCGGAGGCCTCGAACTGCTCGGCGAGCAGGTAGGCGGCGAACGGCACCACGAGCCCGAGCACCGTCTCGAGACTGGAGTCTTTGAGCAGTCGACGGATGGCCGTGGCCACGAACGCGAGCACCAACCCGACGAGCACACCCACCAGCGCGCTGTACCCGAACAGCAGCACCGGGTTCTCGAACAGCGTGTGGGTGCCGACCACCGCGGCCAGCGTGATGCTGAACATGGTGAGGGCCGCGGCGTCGTTGACGAGGCTCTCGCCGGTGAGGATCGACATCACGCGCTTCGGCAGACCGAGCTTGCGGCCGATCGCCACCGCCGTGACGGCGTCGGGCGGGGCCACGATGGCGCCGAGGATGAGGGCCGTCGCGAGGGTGAGCGACGGCACGATCCACGAGGCGAAGCCGCCCACCACGAACGCGGTGACCACCACGAGACCGACGCCGAGCCCGACGATGGGCCGGAAGTTGCGGGCGAAGGAGACGAAGGAGAAGTTGAGCGCCGCCGAGTAGAGCAGCGGGGGAAGCACGAGGCCGAGGATGATCTCGGAGTCGAGCTCGAGTCGGGTGAAGCCCGGGATGAACGACGCGGCGAAACCGACGAGCGTGATGACGAGGGCAGGCTGGAGGCCGCGTCGTTGGGCGATGCCGGTGACGGCGATCGCCCCCACGATCACGAGAAGCAGCTGGACTCCGTTCACGGTGCCACCCTAGTCGAGGCCTCCGACGCCGCGACGACGCCGCCCGACGCCCTAGTCTGATCTCATGGACGACCCGATCGACGCGCTCTCGTTGATCACCGAAGTGCTCAGCTGGATCGGCGTCGTGGCGGGCATCGTGCTGGTCGTCGCGGGCTACATCCGCCGCGCGGTCTTCACCGGCTGGCAGCAGACCCTCGGCGTCGTGGTGATCGACGGCCGCGGCGAGCGGGTCTACCGCTGGCTGGGCGACGACGGGGTGCTCTACGAGGCGCCCGCCCACGACGACGAGACCCAGGTGCTCGAGCCGGGCGACGACGTCACGGTCTTCGTGAACCCGCGCGACCCGTCGGTGGGGCGCGTCGAAGACCCGTCGCACGAGGGGCGGGCGCTGCGCACGACGGGGTGGATCCTGCTCGGGCTCGGGGTCGTGGCGATCGTGGTGCAGTTCGCGCTGCTCTTCGTGGCGGGTTGAGGTGCCCATGTCGAAGCCGAACCGCCCGCACGCCCTCTCCGGTGTCGTTCCCCTGGTCCGGATGCGCGGGCGCGACGTCGACGAGAAGGAGCGCGTCTCCACCCCGCTCGAGCTGCTGTTCGACCTCACCTTCGTGGTGGCCGTCTCGTCGATCGTCACCCAGCTCGCGCACGCCGTCGCCGAAGACCACGTCGCGACGGCCATCCCCAACTTCCTCATGGTGTTCTTCGCCATCTGGTGGGCGTGGCTGAACTTCACCTGGTTCGCCTCGGCCTACGACACCGACGACGTGCCCTACCGCCTGCTGACGATGCTGCAGATGGGCGGCGTGCTCGTGCTGGCCGCCGGCGTGCCGAGCGCCTTCGAGCACGGCGACTACCTGCTCATCACCATCGGCTACTTCATCATGCGCATCGCGCTGGTGGTGCAGTGGTTGCGGGCCGCGGCGCAAGACCCCGAGGGGCGGGCCACCGCCCTGCGCTACGCGCTCGGCATCTCGGTGGTGCAGGCCCTCTGGATCATCAGGCTCTTCACCACCGGCGGCCTCCCCGACGGCTGGCAGATCGCGATCTTCGCCGCCCTCGCGGTGTGCGAGATGGCGGTGCCGCTCTGGGCCGAACGCCCGCGGCAGACGCGCTGGCACCCGCACCACGTCGCCGAGCGCTACTCGCTGTTCGTCATCATCCTGCTGGGCGAATCGGTGCTCGCGTCGAGCGTCGGCGTTCAGGGCATCGTGAGCGCCGGTGCGGGCTCGGGCCCGTTCGTGCTCATCGCCGCGTCGGGCCTCGCGCTGCTGTTCGGGCTGTGGTGGATCTACTTTCTCGAACCCGCCCACGAGGGCCTCGAGCAGAACCGCTCCTGGTCGTACTTCTGGGGCTACGGGCACTACGTGGTGTTCGCCGCCCTGGCGGCCGTGGGCGCGGGCATCGAGGAGAGCGTGGAGGCGTTCGGCCACGAGATCGAGGCGCCGATCCAGGTCATCGGGTGGGCGATCGCGGTTCCGGTGGCGGTGTATCTCGTCGCGATGCAGGTGCTCTATCGGCCGCTCATCGGGCGCACCGTCATCCCGGCCTGGCTGTCGCTCGGGGCGGCGGCGCTCATCCTGCTGCTGCCGCTGCTCACGGAGGCGATCGCGCTGCCGCTCGTCGTGCTGCTCATCACGCTCGTGGTGGCGGCGGTGATCGCGGTGACGATCCTGCTGCGGCGGCCGCGCGGCGAAGAGCTCACCGCGGCGGGCTAGCCGGGCCTTCCGGCTCGTCGACGTAGCGCAGGATGTCGCCCGGCTGGCAGCCGAGCACCGAGCAGATGGCGTCGAGCGTCGAGAAGCGCACGGCCTTGGCGCGACCGTTCTTCAAGATCGAGATGTTCGCCACCGTGATGCCCACCGCCGCCGCGAGGTCGCTCACCGACATCTTCTTCTTCGCCAGCTCCACGTCGAGGTCGATCACGATCATCAGACCACCTCGGAGAGCTCGTCGTGCAGCTGGGTCGCCGTGTGCAGCAGGTGCCGCATCACCACGACCAGCAGGGCGAGCGCTGCGGCGGCCCCCGCGATGGCGGCCGCGAGCACCGCGACCGTGGCGCCCTGCGCATCCGTCGCCCCGCCCGTGACGAGCAGGTAGACCAGACCCGACGCCGAGATCGCCGCGCCGACGGCGAGCGCGCCGATGGCGGTGTCGACCCAGCGGTCGGAGCGCCGCGCCACCTCGAAGATGCGCGCGTCGCGCGCGAGCGACACCAGGGCCCACGCGCACACGAGCACGACCTCGATGCAGACGAGGCCGCCGATGGTGAGCACGGTCACGACCGTGGCCGCGGGCGTGGCGTCGCCGAGCATCGCCCCGGCGAGCGACCCGCTCGTCACCTGAGCCGTGATCGCGCCGGCGAACAACAGCACGAGCAGAGCGCGCAGCGCGCCGATGACGATGGCTGGCATGAGTCTCCCGTCGACCGATCTTCGAGAAGAATTTATCGAAAGTCGTGCACTTCATATCGTTTTTCGATATGTTAACGATCTCCACCTTACCGCAAGGAGCACAGGATGATCCAGCAGACAGCACCGGCGACGCCCGACATCGACCTCGAAGCCGACGTCCCCCATCGGCTGAGCAGCCCCTTCACCGAGTGGGCCGACTACTTCGAGAAGAACCTCGAGCGTCACGCCCGCCTCGACGCCACCATCCCCTGGCAGAGCACCACCCCGCTCTCGGCCTTCGACGCCGCGGCCATCGCGCGCTCGCTGCAGCGCTTCGAGCTCGGCGAGCGCGGTGAGGGAACGAGCCTGCGCGCGAAGGCGCGGCTGCTCGACGACCCCGTCTACGACGCGACGCTCAGCCTCTTCGTCGCCGAGGAGCAGAAGCACTCGGCGCTGTTCGGGCGGGCGCTCGAACGCTTCGGCGTGCATCCGCTCGGCGCGCACTGGTCTGACGCCGCTTTCGTGCGACTGCGCCGGCTGCTCGGGCTGCGCACCGAGATCATGCTCTTCCTCATCGCCGAGACGGTGGCGCTGGAGTACTTCTTCGCGCTCGAGCGCTCCGACGACCCCGTCATCAGGGGTGTGGCGCGGCGGGTGCTCACCGACGAGGTGGAGCACATCAGGTTCCAGGTGGCGCAGCTGCAGCTGTTCTTCGCCGGGGCCACGACGGGAACTCGGATGCTCGCCGCCGCAGCATCCTGGATCGTCGCCGTCGGCGCCGCCACCGTCATCGCCCTCGACCACGGGCCCGCCCTGCGCATCGGCGGCATCGGCCCGGTGCGCTTCTGGGGGAAGGGCCTGCGGCACTTCCGCCGTGCGCTGCGGTCGGCGCTCGCGCCCTGAGGGGTGGCGGCGCGCGTTTCTTGCGGACAAAGTCCGTCCGAATGTCATTTCGAACGGACTTTGTCCGCAAAAACGTTGGGCGGCGCGCTACTTCTTGTCGTCGTCGAGGAGGTCGCGCAGCTCGCGGCGGAGCACCTTGCCCACGTTCGACTTGGGCAGTTCGTCGCGGAAGAGGATGCGCGTGGGGCGCTTGTAGCCGGCGAGCTCGCCTTTGAGGTAGGTGCGGAGTTCGTCTTCGGTGAGCGACGGGTCGCTCGGCACGACGAAGAGCACGATCGTCTCGCCGGAGCGGTCGTCGTCGACGCCGATGACGCCCGCATCCTTGACCTGCGGATGCAGCATCGCCACCTCCTCGACCTCGCTCGGGTAGACGTTGAAGCCCGAGACGACGACCATGTCCTTCTTGCGGTCGACGATGGTGAGGAAGCCGTCGGGGGCCATGGTGGCGACGTCGCCGGTGAGCAGCCAGCCGTCGCGGAGCACGGCGGCGCTCGGCTCGGGCTGGTTCCAGTAGCCCGACATCACCTGCGGCCCCCGCACGCACAGCTCGCCGGGTTCGCCGAGGGGCACGACCGCGCCCTCCTCGTCGCGGATCTCGATGTCGGTCGACGGCAGCGGCAGCCCGATGGTGCCGACGCGCGGGGTCTCCCAGGTGGGGTTCACCGACACCACGGGCGAGGCCTCGGTGAGCCCGTAGCCCTCGAGCATGTCGCCGCCGGTGACCTCGCGCCACTGCTGGGCGGTCGCCATGCGCACGGCCATGCCGCCCGCGACCGCGAGCTTGACGCCCGAGTGGTCGAGCGAGCGGAAGCCGGTGTTCTCCATCAGCGCGCCGGCGAGAGTGCTCACCAGGATGAGCACCGACGGCTTCGTCTTCGCGAGCGTCTTCACGAGGTCATCCGTGTCGCGCGGGTTCGTGATGAGCACGTTGTGCGAGCCGTAGGCGAAGAACGCCAGCGCATTCACCGTGAGACTGAAGATGTGGTACAGCGGCAGGGCCGCGATCACCGTCTCCTCGCCCTCGTGCAGGCGCAGCTTCATGGGCGCGAGCATCTGCGCCTGGTTCGCGAGCAGGTTGTGGTGGGTGATGATCGCGGCCTTCGTACCGCCGGTCGTGCCTCCGGTGTACTGCAGCAACGCCGTGTCTTCGAGGCCGACAGAAGGCAGCTTCACCCCGGGTCCGCCTGAGGTGTTCGACGCCGCCGCCCGGCGGACGCCACCGAGCCTCGCACCGCTCGCCAGCACATCCCGCCACCGGGTGACCGAGACCGTGGAGCCGCTCGGGAGGTCGTGCGCCGGCACCAGGTGCCGCACCCGCTTCACCACGAAGTTGGTCACCACGCGCTTGACCCCGGGCAGCAGATCGCCCACCTCGGTGAGGATGACGTGCCGGATGCTCGTCTCGGCCACCACAGACGCCAGCTTGTCGGCGAAGTTCTCGAGCACGACGATGGCGACGGCGCCCGAGTCGACGAAGACCTTCTTCATCTCGTGAGCGGTGTAGAGGGGGTTCGCGTTCACGACGACGAGCCCGGCCTTCAGGGCTCCGTAGACGGCGATGGGGTACTGCAGCAGGTTCGGCATCTGCAGCACGATGCGGTCGCCTTTGGCGAGCCCGAGGTCGCCGACGAGGTAGGCGGCGAACTGGTCGGAGAGGCGCTTCACGTCGGCGAAGCTGAGCACCGCGCCGAGGTTCGAGTAGGCGGGCTTGCCGGCGAATTGCGAGCAGGTCGCATCGACGAGTTCACCGAGCGAGGAGAACGGCACCTCGTCGATCGTCGGCGCGAGTTTCGGAGAATAACTGGTGAGCCAGGGCCGGTTCGCGTAGTCGTTCATCGCCTTGTCGCTGTCGCCTTCTTCTCCGTCGAACACATGGATGCGGTCTCACGCTACCCGCTATGGTCGAGCCATGAGCAACGACGACGACGAGTACGACCGCCCCAGTGGCTTCATGGGCCGGCTCGGGCGTGCCCGGGCGCTCACCTGGATCGTGATCGTGGGGCTCGTGGCGCTCAGCATCGGGGCGATCTCGATCGTCGTGATCCTGCAGAACTCGATGTGAGCTGCGGCTCGCTGCCCTGGCTGCTCCCGCTCAGGGGGTGAGGGCGGGGCTCAGGGGTTGAGTGCGGGCTCAGGGGTTGAGGGCGGGCGAGCCTTCGTCGGGGGTGTTGTCGTCGACGAGCTCCTGGTCCCAGTCCTTCAGCGCCTGCTCGGCCTCTTCGCGGGAGTCGAACGGGCCGAGCGACGGGGCGCCGGGGAACTCCTCGGGGTTCAGGTCGGTGGTGACGAAGTAGGTCACGATGTCGTCGTTCTCGTGCTCGACGATGCGCAGGTCGGTCATAGCGCCGACTCTACCGACTCAGGCCGGCGGATGCGGGTACCACCCTGAACGACGGATGCCGGGGCCGCCTCGAAAAGGTGACCCCGGCATCCGGTGGTGTCGGTCGGGCGGTGGGGCGACTCAGAAGTCGAAGCCGCCACCGAAGTCGCCGCCGCCGAAGTCTCCCCCGCCGCCACCGAAGTCGCCGAAGCCGCCGCCCCAGTCGCCGCCGGCGTCGGCGGAGACGTCGCCGCCGCCCGCATCCGCACCCGTGTCGGCACCGGCGTCGGTGCCGCCGTCGGCGCCTGCGTCAGAGTTGGTGTCGGCGCCGGTGTCACCCGTGTCGGCAGCCTGGTCTACACCCGGGTCGGGGAGGAAGGCGCTCACGAGCGCGGAGCCGATGACGTACCCGGCGACGGTTCCGAGGAGCGACGAGGCGACCATGCCGCCGAAGCCCATGCCGCCGCGGTTGCCCGCGCCGCCGTTGCCTCCGTTGAAGGAGCGCTCGAGGGTGCCGGGCTGCCGCAGCTCGGAGCGGGTCGCCGACTGGGCCAGCGACCGCGGGTCGTCGCCGCGGGGCTGCTCGCCCGCCGGAGCGTTCTCGCTCAACTGCTGGAACAGGATGCGGCGCTGCTCGGGCGTGAGCTTCGTGAACGCCTCCTCGTGCACCTGCTCGATGGTCTCGGGCGGGGCGGTGCGAAGCAGGTACCGGTACCGCTCGACGGCGATCTCGTCGTCGGTGCGGGCGGGCTGCGCGGGGCTCGCGGGCTGGGGCGTGTTCTGTCCGTACTGGGGGTTCTGCCCGTACTGGGGGTTCTGGGCGGGGTACTGCTGCGGTTCTTCTCGGCCAAGGAGGCGGTCGAGGAATCCCATGGTGATCGCTCCGATCTCAGCGGCGCCGAACGCGCCGACACTGGGTTCCATCCTCCGGCCCGAGTGTGTGGATCGGCTGGACGCCCGCCCAACTCCCCCTGTGCACCGCCCGTGCGCGCGGCACACCGGCGCACCCTCGGGCCGTCACCGTGCGGCGGGCGGCGATCAGGGGGCGGGGAGGAGGAGAGCGTCGGAGACGAGTTCGCGCACGGCGGGGAGGAGGTCGGCGGTGAGGAGCGACTCGTCGACCTCGAGCACCTGGGCCAGGGCGGCGCAGAGGGCGCGCACGCCGAGGTCGCCGTCGCAGGCGCCCACGAAGGCGGCGAGCGCCGTGTCGAGGGGCACGGTGCGGGCGAACCCGCCGCCCTGGCGGAGCGTCATGACGACGGGGTCGTCGTGACCGGGCCAGTAGTGGCGCTCCTCCGTGACGTCGGAGGCGTAGACGAGGGTCGAGGCGAGCAGCGCGTCGTCGTCTCGGTGCGCCTGCCAGTCGTGACCGGCGAGGCACGCCTCGAGGTGAGCGCCGAGCCCCGCCGGGTTCGACCCGACCGCCTCGGCCACCCGCTCGTAGCGCGCCAGCGTCGGCGCCGCCGATTGCCCGGCGGCAGCAGCATCCGTGGCGCCCGCTCCACCGAACGCTCCGGCGACACCCGCACGCGCCGAGGCCGAGAACGCGGCCTCAGCATCTGGACCTTCGACCGGGGCGCCTCCCGAGGGCACCACCGGCACCGCCGGGGCCGCGGGGCGACGGAGGAGGATGTACCCGAACCCGACCTCGCGCACTCCCCGCGACGCGAAGTCGTCGAGCCAGGCGCTGTAGAGGGCGGCGAACTCGGGGGTGCCGGGGCGGGTGCCGCCGTCGCGGATCCAGGTCTCGGCGTAGGTGGGCGCATCCTGCCGCTCGCGCTCGATGACCCAGGCGTCGAGGGCGGCGACGCCGCCCGGCTCCACCCAGGAGCGCACACGCTCGAGCCCGTCACCGGCGTCGCCCCCGCCGCCGCCCGACCCGTCGCCCCGGTACTCCCAGTTGCCGAGCAGCTGGGCGATGCCCCCGGGTGTGAGGTGGTCGACGCTCTCCCGCACCACCGTCTCGACGAGCGCGTCTCCGACGAGCCCGCCGTCGCGATACTCGTACAGCGGCACGCCGTCGACGCGCGGGGTGATGACGAAGGGCGGGTTCGAGACGATGCGGTCGAAGCGCTCGCCCACCACGGGTTCGAACAGGCTCCCGTGCCGGAACTCGATGCGCTCGATGCCGTTCAGCCGCGCGTTGAGCCGCGCGATGTCGAGCGCACGCTCGGAGATGTCGGTCGCGACCACCCGCCGGGCATGCCGCGAGGCGTGCATGGCCTGGATGCCGCACCCCGTACCGAGGTCGAGCACCGACTCGACCGGCGTCGGGATCATGAGCCCGCTCAGCGTCGTCGACGCCCCGCCGATGCCGAGCACGTGGTCTTCGTCGAGCGCCCGCCCGAGCACGGCCTCCCCCAGATCGGACACGATCCACCAGCTCCCCGCCCCCAGCGTGTCGACGAAACTGTACGGTCGCAGGTCGAGTGCGGCGCGCATCCGTTCGTGGTCGTCGGCCGCGGCGAGGAGCCCGAGCTCTTCGGCCCCCGCCACGCCCAGCCGCGGGAACGCCGCCGCCACCTCGTCGACCGGCCGCGCCTGCCCGAGCAGGAACAGCCGTGCGAAGGTCTCGACCGGAGTCGGCGGGGTTCCGGATGCGCGCCCCGCGTCGAGCGCCCGCACCGCAGGTTCGGTCTGCCCGCGGAACAGGGCCGCCGCCGCAGCCTCGCCCCACAGAGCGTCGACGAGGTCGACGCGGTAGCGCCCGGCGGTGAGGTCGTCGCGGAGGAGGTCGATGAGGTGCTGCACGTGGTCCATTCAACAGCGTCCCGCCGACACCGGCAGGCGCTGCGAAAAAGGAGGGTCGAGTGTCACCGGTCGTCGCTACAGTGACCTCATGGTTCTCACGAATGCCGATCCGCTCGTCGCCTCGACCGCGTCGGGCGCGGTGCGCGGCCAGGTTCTGAACGGGGTGCGGAGCTGGCGCGGAATCCCCTACGGCGCCCCGCCGACGGGCCCGCTGCGCTTCCGCGCGCCGCAGCCGCCCGAACCGTGGGACGGCGTGCGCGACGCCCTCCACTTCGGCAACGCCGCGCCTCAGCACGAGAACCGCGCGGTCGCCCTGCCCGAGGGCGTCAGCCAGTCGGAAGACTGCCTGTACCTCAACGTCACGGCACCCGCCGACGCAGAGCCCGCCCCGCCCGCCGAGCGGGCACTCAATCCCGTCATGGTCTGGATTCACGGCGGCGCCTACGTCGCCGGCTCGAACGCCCAACCGCTCTTCGACGGCACGCACTTGGTCGCGAACGGCGACATCGTCTTCGTCGCCCTCAACTATCGGCTGGGCGCGCTCGGCTTCCTCGACTTCTCCTCCTTCTCCACCGAGGAGCTTCGCTTCGAGACCAACCTCGGGCTCCGCGACATCCTCGCCGGCCTCGCCTGGGTGCAGCAGAACATCGCCGCGTTCGGCGGTGACCCCGACGACGTGACGCTGTTCGGGGAGTCGGCGGGCGGCGGATGCGTCACCACCCTCCTCACGTCACCGAGCGCGGCAGGGCTGTTCCACCGGGCCATCGCCGAGAGCTCCCCCACCACGAGCGTCTACGGCCAGGAGCGCGCGGCGCGCGTTGCCGCACGGTTCCTTGAGTTCGCGGGCGCGCATCCTGATGCCCGCGGCGCTGTCGAAGAGCGCGAGGAGCAGGACGGGCCGCGTCCCGTCACCCCCGCCGAGCTCCTCACGCTCCCCGCCGGGGTGCTGAGCCAGGCGGCGTTCGAGCTCGTCGCCGCGGTGTCGGCCGATGCGCCGGGCACCCTCGCGATCGGGCCGGTGGTCGACGGCGACGTCGTTCCCGTGCATCCGATCGAGGCCTACAACGCCGGCTCGCAGCTGCCGCTCCCCCTCATCATCGGCACGAACCGCGACGAGGCGTCGCTGTTCCGGCTCATGAAGTCGCCGCTCA